>NZ_JAMCOS010000001.1:1877406-2185307 GCF_028069655.1 Acidovorax sp. NCPPB 4044 | reverse complement strand
CAGCGAGCGGTTGGAGGCCGCGGCCGAGGCAGCAGCGCTCATGACCGGCACGGCCGACGTGGATCACGAAGCAACGGGGTCCCAACCGCCAGTCAGTGAACTGCTGGCCTATCTTGCAGAGGTGGGCATTGGATTGGCGCTCGGCGTCATGCTGGAAGGCACCGGCATGATCGGTACGGACGCGCCGGATGAGCTCCCTTCTGTGCTTTCCCCGGAAGTGATCTACTTTCGCAAGCGTGAGCGCCAGCATTGGCAAAGCCTGCTGCGCGATCTGGTCCTTCGCCTCGCAGATCAGGAGCGCCTGGTGATTCGTTGCCATTATCTGCAAGGCATCGCCTTCGATGAAATCGGGCACATGCTGGGCGTATCACGCAGCCGAGTCTCCCAGCTGCATCGGCAAGGTTTGGCGCATCTGCGCAAGGCCATGGCACAGGCTCCTGCCTGCGATGTTGCCTGGTGAGCCCATCCTCGGACAGAACTCGCAGACACATTCCTGAATTTTCTTCCATTCACATCCATGACTTCTTTCCCGACCACCGAGGCTGCACCCGATCCCGTTGACCGGCTCGATCGCCTGGAGGCCTATCTTCTCGGCGATCCCGACAATGAGACGCTGCTGGCCGAGGCCTTCTCATTGGCGCTCCGGTGCGCAGCGTGGACACGCGCGGAATCCCACCTGCGCCATGCCCAGGTGCTGTGGCCAGACTCCCTGGCATGGGCCCTGCGTGGCGCCGAGTACTGGCTCGCACGTGGAGAAATGCAACGTGCAAGTGAATTGCTTGCAGGTCTGCAGGCACTGCCGAACCAGCCACCGGCATTCACCGATGCGGTGCTGCACAACCTCGCATTCATCGATTTCCAGGCAGGGCGGTATGCAGCCTGCGTCGCCCGTTTGGCGCAACGCATGGATGCATCCAACGCCTCTGGCACCTTGGGCGCCATGGATGTCCTGTGGCTCCGGGCCCTTCACCATGCAGGAGAGCCGGAGCGTGCAACACGGTGGGCCAGTCAACGCGAGCAAAAGAGTGCGTTGAACGGCAGGGCTGCAGGTGTCGCCAGCCTGGCGGCATTGGATGCGGGGCAGAGCGCCGAGGCTTCCCGTTGGTCCCTGCAAGACCTTGCGGAGGACCAAGCCATGCCGACTACGGAAGCGCTGGTTACCCAATCATCGCTGGCACTGGCCGAGGCCGATGCAGCGAAGGCGCGGAATTTCGCCATGGTGGCGCTGAACCGCCAGCCTTCAGATGGGCGCGCGAGGTCGGCCTTGGCGTTTGCCGAACTGCTGGAGGGCAATCTCAGGGAGGCGGTAGCCCAGTTCGATGGAGCGCTGCAGGCCATGCCAAGCCACATCGGGACCTGGCATGGACTTGGATGGGCACAGTTGATGATGAACGACCTGGAGGGCGCTCAAGCCAGTTTCGAGAAAGCCTTGGAACTCGACCGGAACTTTGCCGAAAGCCACGGGGGGCTCGCGGTCGTGCTTGCGATGAAACAGAATGCGCCTGCAGCGCAACTCCATATCGACAAAGCCATGCGGCTCGACGGCACGAACCTTTCTGGAAGGTTTGCCCAGTCGATGCTTCGGGGCGAAACGGCGCCGGCCCAGTTCTCCCGCCTTGCAGAGCGCCTTCTTGCTGGAAAGACGGCCCCGAATGGATCAAGTCTGCTGGCCGTGGCAATGAACGCCCTGCGATCCAGCCGTTGATCTCGCGCGGCGCGCCTAGGAAGTATGGGCTGCTGTAAGCAGTGAGTCGGCAGCCTTCTCGCAAGCTGGTCGGAGTGCTGGATCTTCAAACATCTGGGCTGCCACTTGGTCCACGAGTGAATCGAAATCGGGGGAGCCACGGAGAACATGCCCAAACTCGTTCACCAGCGTGGTTTCCAGAAATATCTTGAAAGCCTTGCGACGGCGGTCAGGATCGCCATCGCCGATTGCACCAATGCGGAGCGCCATCGGATCCTGCTCGACTCGCCGCTGTGAAGTGGGTAGCGAGCCCGTTGCCGACTGGCGGGAAGAGGGTCTGGGACGGGCGGGGGCCTGGGCCATCGTCTCCAGTTGGTTCCGCAGGAGAGCACCCCATTGCGCCGAGGGATCAATGCGCGTCATGGGACTGTGTCCGTTGCACCGAGGGAGGGAGACAGGTCGCCATTCAGTGCACCGGCCCTTGCTGGTGGTAGTTCGACAGCAGCACGTGCGTGGCCTCTGCATCATCTTCCGCAGCAACGGGCTCACTGGCTGAGGGGGGCGCAACGCCTTGGCCCAGAGCGTCCATACGGGCCATTACCAGGCGGATGTCGGCAGACATCGGCGGGTGTTCGGTATTGCGCTCCAACCCTGCTGAAAAGGAGGCGCGCGCACGCGCAAAGTCGTCCACCGCCAGGAAGGAAAAGCCGCGCACCCAGTGCGGCAAAGGGTTGCCTTCATCGAGGCCCAGCAGCGGCTGCCACGTGAGCAAGGCCGCAGAGGCTCTTCCCGCGCTGAATTGCAACAGGCCCAGCTGGTACCGCGGCACGGGCCACTCCGGGGCGAGGAGGACTGCATCGCAGAAACTCTGCTCCGCCTTGTCGATCTGCCCGAGCGATGCGAATTCAGCCCCCAAAAGGAAGTGGGGCGCGGCGGAGCCCGGTTGCTCCTGCGCAGCTTGCTGGAACAGCGCAATGGCTTCCTGGACGGCACCGGTGGCACTGGCAGCCAGGGCACGCTCCAGCGTCGAAGACTGCGGTGCGGAAGATGAAGGCATAAAGGGAACCTTGTGGGAAGCAGGAAATCGAGGGGGGATCTGCATAGACAGCATACCCATGCCATGGATATATCCACCTCCCACCGGAAGTGTTGAGTCCGGATCGTATTTCCCCTGCGGTTTTGTCGGAAATCTTCTTCGCCCGTGGAGATTCATTCGTCTACAACCTATTGATTTCAAAGGACTTCTTATTTTCTGAACAGATCTTGGGAGCGTGCACTCAACAAATCCCGAAAACGCTGGATGTATTGGAAAAACCGCCGAAGGTTCGCTGCCCCGAAGGGCTGCAGCGCCGCCATCGGACGGAACCCCATCCATACAGGTACAGCACAAAAAATGGTTGCCATCGTCAGCGGAAACAATCTCGGTCTCAGCACAAGCTCATTCGCCACGCTGGGGCAGGGCGGAGTATTCGGTAGTGCCACGCAGGGCCGGGGTGGTGAACAGGCCTACGTGAACCTTGCCACGGGCAATATGGTGCTTCAGCGTCGGGACGATTTCGTGGCCAGCCAGGGCCAGGGAATGGACGTGCTGCGGACCTACAACAGCCGCGGCTTGCTGGACGATGACAATGCCGACAATTGGTCGATCGGCATCTACAACCAGCCGCTGCGCCTGACGGGCACGCGCAATGCCGCCGGCAGCGTGCTCAGCCGCACGGCTCGGGACGGTGCCCGTTCGGACTACAGCTTCGATACCGCGCAGGGCCTCTATGTCGGCACGGACGGGGCAGGGGCCCACGACACGCTGCGCTGGGACGAAGCGGCCGGGCAGTATGTGTGGACCGACGGTGACAGTGGCGAGCAGGAGCGCTACGAGGGTAGCGGCGATCAGCGACTCGTCTCGCGCTCGGACGCTCACGGAAACACCACGCGGTACCAGTACGGAGCCGACGGTCTGCTGGCCAGCGTCACCGGCGCCTCCGGCGAAACCACGCACTATGACTACACGGGGCGCAATCTGGCGCAGATCCGCGTCGTGGCGCAGGACGGCAGCACCAGTACGCGTGTGCGCTATGCATACGACGCAAGCAACCGCCTTGCCTCGGTCACCGTGGACCTGAGTCCGGGCGACAACAGCACCGCTGACGGAAAGGTCTACCAGACCACCTACACCTACGACGGCGACAGCCGCCGTGTGGCGAGCGTTACGCAAACGGACGGCACGCGCCTGGAAATCGGCTACGCGCTGATCGATGGCGACTACCGCGTCGCAAGCGTGAAGGACGCGTTGGGCCTGACCACGCGCTACACGTACGACACCACCGCGCGCACCACCACGGTGACGGACCCGCTGAACGTCGCGATCCGCTATGCCTACGATGACAGAGGCCAGCTGCTGCGCGTGCAAACCGGGATCACCGAGGCCCGTCCGGCCGGGCTTTCGCAGCTCTACTACCGCTACGACAGCCAGGGCAACGTCACGGCCATGACCGATGCGCTTGGCCGCAGCATCGCGCTGCAGTACGACGCCCAGGGTAACCAGACGGTCAAGGTGGACCCGCTGGGTAACACCCTGGTGCGCACCTATGACGAGCGCAACCAACTGCTCACCGAGACCCTGCGCGCGGGCGACGGCAACGGCAGTGCTGCATCTGCACCGACCTTCGGGGGCAGCACCTCATCCGAGAGCACCACGCGCTATGTCTACAGCGCACAGGAGCGCGGCCAGCTGCGCTTCGTGCTGAGCGCCGAAGGGCGGGTAACGGAATACCGCTACAACGCGCTGGGCCAGCGCGTGACCGCGCTCGCCTATGCGGCAGCGGCGTATGACCTCTCCGGGCTGGGTTCGAGCGGCGTGCCCACGGAAACGCAGATGGCCGCCTGGGCCGCAGTGCAGGACCTGCGCGGCGGGCAGAGGACCGATACCCGCTACGACTTCCGCGGGCAGGTGGCGTACAGCATCGCTTACGGCGCACTGGATGCGGGTGGCGAGGGCAGTGACCCGGCAGCGACGCAATACATCTACAGCCAGGCGGGCGAGCTGCTCAAGACCGTGCAGCCGCGCACGGACAGCATCACGGAGTATGTCTACGACGGCCTGGGCCGGGTGATCGTGGCATCGGCACCTTCCTCGGACGGCACCACCGCCAATACCACCGTCACCGAATACGGCGCCGCCTCCACCACGGTGACGCTGGTCAACGGACTGAGCACCGTCTCGAACTATGACGCCGCCGGTCGGCTCACGAGCGTGCTGCAGAGCAGCGCGGGCACGACGCTGGGCATCACGCGCTACGCCTACGACGCGGCCGGTCGGCTGGTGATGACTCAGGATCCTACCGGCGTGCGCCAGTGGCTGTTGTACGACGATGCCGGCCGCAAAGTGGCCGACGTGGACGGAACGGGCGCGGCGACGGAATACCGCTACAACGTCAACGGCCAGTTGGCCCAGACGATCGCCTATGCGCGCACACTGGGTCCGGACCTGAACGCAGCGCCCACGCTGGAGGCCGTCCGCGCGTTGGCGACAGCGGACGACCGCAAAAGCTGGCGGCTGTACGACAGTGCGCAGCGGCTGGCATGGCAGGTGGACTCGGCCGGAGCGGTGACGCAGACGGAATACGACGCGGCGTCGCGCGTGGTGGCGGTGACCCGGCTTGCCACGCCCATCGACACGCAATTGCTGGGCGATGGCAGTGCGCTCACCGTGGGGCCTGCGGGGCTGACGAGCGTTGCCAACGGCCAAAAAGCCGCCACCGGTATTGCCGTCCGTGTGTCCGCTGCGGCCGTGGCTTCCGGGGCCACGCTGACACTGGAAGCCTCGGTTGCAGGGAGTCAGCCTGCGGGCAGGGTCACTTTCTACAGCGGTAGCACTGCCATCGGTTCGGCCCAGATCGTCGACGGGGTAGCCCGGTTGGCGTTGAACACACTCGCAGTCGGGACCTACGCGATCAATGCACGGTACGAAGGTGATGCCACCCATGCCGCCGCCACGTCGACGGCGGTTGCCGCCACGGTGCTGCAAGCCACTGCTGTCAGCCTGGATGCGCTGCCCGGCACCGTGGCTCTTGGGCGCTCGCAGGTGCTGCGGGCCACCGTTGCCGGCGGTGCGCCTGGTGGCACGGTGACCTTCTTCGACGGATCGGCCGTGATCGGCAGCGGCGTCCTGCAGAACGTCGCTGGAGTCCCCACCGCCACGGTGGTGTGGAATGTGCAGACGCCAGGAAACCACGCGATTGCCGCCGTCTACTCGGGCGATGCGGCAACCGCCAGCGCCGCTACGTCTTCCGCAGTGACCGTGCGCGCTGGCCTCGCCAGCGAAATCGCGCTCGAGAGCGGTGCCACTCCGTCGACCGTGAACATGGCCCTCACGCTGCGGGCCCGCGTCAGCGTGCCTGGCAGCCAGACGCAGCCGACGGGCTCGATCGCGTTCTATCGCGGCACCGAGCTGCTTGCGACGGCAGCGCTGGATGCCCAGGGCGTGGCCGTTGTCAGCACCTCCGCCCTGGCGGCCGGCCTGCATTCGCTCACGGCCGTATACCTCGGCGACGACGCTGTAGCAGGGAGCCGCTCCGCGAGCTTCACACAAACCGTTTTGCCCGCGGCCTCCACGACCGCCGTGCTGGCGACTTCGCACGTCCAGATCGCCGCTGGCGCATCGCTGGCATTGACGGTACGCGTCGCAGCGGTGGCGGACCCCGCCACCGCGCTCGGCGGCACGGTCACCTTCTACGACGGAGACACCCGCCTGGGCAGTGCTGCGCTCGTCAATGGCCAAGCCAGTTTCAACGCGGCGGGCGTCACGGCGGGCAGCCATGGCTACCGTGCGGTCTACGGCGGCGATGCCGCCGATGCAGCAAGCACGTCCGCCACCGCGACCGTAATCTCGGTCGCCAATGGACCCAGCATCGCCACGCCTGTGGCCAGATCCACGGGGCTGGTGCTGGCCGTCTCCAGCACCGCGATCGCCAAGGGCAACGCCGTGGCTGTCACGGCCACCGTCACGGGCAACCATCCCACGGGATCCGTCACCTTCGTGAGCGGAGGCCGGATACTGGGCTCTGCGGTTCTGGTCGACGGCCAGGCGGTGCTGTCCTTCACTCCATCCGAAGCCGGCGAGCTCAGCGTCCAGGCGCTGTACGCGGGAGATGCGGGCAACCCCGCCACCGCCAGCGGAGAGCCTGCGCGCATCGTGGTGGCGCCGTCCCCTGCACGCATGGTGCTTTCCGTCTCTTCCACCCAGGCCGTGCGCGGCACCGGCGTGGTACTGACGGCCACGCTCTCCGGCAGCGATACCGCCGCCGCCCCCACGGGCAGCGTGACTTTCTACGCGAACGGCGCTGCGATCGGCACGGCCGTGCTTTCGCAGGGACTGGCGTCACTGGCGATCGCAACGCTGGACATCGGCTCGAATGCCATCACCGTGCAGTACGCAGGCGATGCCCGCAATGCTGCGGTGTCCTCCGCCGCGCAGGATCTGCGGATCATTTCCGCCCCCGCCTCCGTGGCGCTCGGCGCCTCGTCGCAGCAGGCCGCTGCCGGGGCGGCCGTGACGTTCACCGCGACCGTCGTTCCCGCAACATCGGGAACGTCTCCCACCGGGCGCGTGGACTTCTTCAACGGAACCTCGTTTCTCGGTTCGGCGAGTCTTGCCAACGGCACAGCGACTCTGACCACGAACGGGCTGCGCAATGTCGGGGTGGCGAACGTCACGGCGGTCTACACGGGAGAGGCCAGCGGTGCGGTTTCCAAGCCGTTCTCCGTTTCCATTTCCTCCGGCGTTGAATTGTCGGTGTCCTCGACGCGCATTGTCTCGGGCAACCCGGTGGTGCTGTCGGCGAACGTGGGCAGCGGCACGGGCACGGTGAGCTTCTTCGATGGCTCGGTGTACCTGGGCAGCGCCAGTGCCTCCAACGGTATGGCGAGCCTCACCACCAAGGCGTTGACGCAGGCCGGCAGCCACGCCATCACGGCCGTCTACGCCGGCGATGCGAACCGCGCGGGCGCTGCCTCGGCAGCCACCACCCTCCAGGTGGCCGACGCGGTGGAGCTGGCGGCCTCGGGCAGCACGGTGATTGCGGGTGCACCCCTGGTGCTCACGGCCAGCGTCAACAGTGCCACCAGCGCCATCGTCAACGGCGTGGCGGTGCCAGCCGGGGCGATCGCCAACGGCGTGACGCTCATCGACGGCACGGTCACCAAGACCAGCGGCGCGAGCGACTGGGAGTCCTCCATCCGCAGCACGGTGGGCGTGAGCGGCGGGGCCAGCGTGAGCTTCAAGGCGGGGCAGACCAACAAGGCCATCATGGTGGGCCTGAACACGGACCCCGGCACCAACGACAACTACCTGACCATCGACTGGGCGATCTACATCACCTACGACGGCGCGATGTACGCCTACCAGAACGGCGCGAGCGTCGCCTCGCTGGGCACGTACACCACGGGCGACGTGCTGAGCGTGGAGTACCTGAACGGGGTGGTGAGCTACCGCAAGAACGGCACGGTGCTGCGCCAGGAGTCGGCCAACATCACGCAGCCGCTGTACCTGGACACCTCGTTCTACGGCACCGGGGGTGCCATTACCGGGCTGAAGTTCCGCAACGCATCCGGCCAGGAAGTGCCTTTGAGTGCGGCCGCCGCGCCCACGGGCACGGTGACCTTCTTCAACGGCCGGGAGGTGCTGGGCACGGCCAACGTGGTCAACGGGGTGGCACGGCTCACGACCAGCGCGCTGGCGGCCCAGGGCACGGCGCAGATCACGGCGGTCTATGGCGGCGATGCGAACAATGCAGCGGCGACCTCGGCCGCCAGGACCGTGGCGGTCAACGATGCGATCGGCCTGGGCGCGTCCGCCACGAGCGTGGCCGCGGGCGATGCGGTGACCCTCACGGCACGCATGAACGCCCAGCCCAGCGTGGTGGCCACGGGCGTGTCGTTCGACGGCGGTGCGGTCAGGAAGACCGGCACGGCCAGCCAGTGGGATGCGTCGGTGCGCAGCGTGGTGGGCTATGCGGGTGGCGCGAGCGTGCGCTTCACGGTGGGCGCGCAGTCGGACCAGAACTACGTGATCGGGCTCAACACCGACCCGGCATCGGACAACGGCGTGGCATCGCTGGACTGGGCGATCCACGTCTCGGGCAGCACGGTGGAGCTGTACCGCGACGGTGTGCTGGTGGCCAATGTGGGCACCATCGTGGCGGGCGACGTGCTGGCGCTGGGCTACGACGCGGGGGCGGTGTCGTACGCGAAGAACGGGGTGGTGCTGCGGCGCGAGACGGTACAGATCAGCCAGCCGCTGTACCTGGACTCCTCGTTCTACACGCCGGGCTCGGCGGTGTCGGGGCTGGAGTTCCGCGACGGCGCGGGCACGCTGGTGGCGCTGAGCGCGAAGCCGGCGGCCACGGGCCGGGTGACGTTCCACAGCGGTGGCGCGGTACTGGGCACGGCCACGCTGGTGGACGGAGTGGCCAGCCTGACGACGCGCGGGCTCACTGCCGCTGGCATGGCCAGCATCACGGCCTTGTTCGAAAGCGACAGCGACGGCACCAAGGTGCAATCGCAACCCCTGATCGTCGGTGTGACGGGGACGGGCTCGCAAACCGCCGCTGCCTCCAATGCGCCGGTGCTTTCGGTGTCCTCGACGCGCATCGTCTCAGGCAACCCGGTGGTGCTGTCGGCGAACGTGGGCAGCGGCACGGGCACGGTGAGCTTCTTCGATGGCTCGGTGTACCTGGGCAGCGCCAGTGCCTCCAACGGTATGGCGAGCCTCACCACCAAGGCGTTGACGCAGGCCGGCAGCCACGCCATCACGGCCGTCTACGCCGGCGATGCGAACCGCGCGGGCGCTGCCTCGGCAGCCACCACCCTCCAGGTGGCCGACGCGGTGGAGCTGGCGGCCTCGGGCAGCACGGTGATTGCGGGTGCACCCCTGGTGCTCACGGCCAGCGTCAACAGTGCCACCAGCGCCATCGTCAACGGCGTGGCGGTGCCAGCCGGGGCGATCGCCAACGGCGTGACGCTCATCGACGGCACGGTCACCAAGACCAGCGGCGCGAGCGACTGGGAGTCCTCCATCCGCAGCACGGTGGGCGTGAGCGGCGGGGCCAGCGTGAGCTTCAAGGCGGGGCAGACCAACAAGGCCATCATGGTGGGCCTGAACACGGACCCCGGCACCAACGACAACTACCTGACCATCGACTGGGCGATCTACATCACCTACGACGGCGCGATGTACGCCTACCAGAACGGCGCGAGCGTCGCCTCGCTGGGCACGTACACCACGGGCGACGTGCTGAGCGTGGAGTACCTGAACGGGGTGGTGAGCTACCGCAAGAACGGCACGGTGCTGCGCCAGGAGTCGGCCAACATCACGCAGCCGCTGTACCTGGACACCTCGTTCTACGGCACCGGGGGTGCCATTACCGGGCTGAAGTTCCGCAACGCATCCGGCCAGGAAGTGCCTTTGAGTGCGGCCGCCGCGCCCACGGGCACGGTGACCTTCTTCAACGGCCGGGAGGTGCTGGGCACGGCCAACGTGGTCAACGGGGTGGCACGGCTCACGACCAGCGCGCTGGCGGCCCAGGGCACGGCGCAGATCACGGCGGTCTATGGCGGCGATGCGAACAATGCAGCGGCGACCTCGGCCGCCAGGACCGTGGCGGTCAACGATGCGATCGGCCTGGGCGCGTCCGCCACGAGCGTGGCCGCGGGCGATGCGGTGACCCTCACGGCACGCATGAACGCCCAGCCCAGCGTGGTGGCCACGGGCGTGTCGTTCGACGGCGGTGCGGTCAGGAAGACCGGCACGGCCAGCCAGTGGGATGCGTCGGTGCGCAGCGTGGTGGGCTATGCGGGTGGCGCGAGCGTGCGCTTCACGGTGGGCGCGCAGTCGGACCAGAACTACGTGATCGGGCTCAACACCGACCCGGCATCGGACAACGGCGTGGCATCGCTGGACTGGGCGATCCACGTCTCGGGCAGCACGGTGGAGCTGTACCGCGACGGTGTGCTGGTGGCCAATGTGGGCACCATCGTGGCGGGCGACGTGCTGGCGCTGGGCTACGACGCGGGGGCGGTGTCGTACGCGAAGAACGGGGTGGTGCTGCGGCGCGAGACGGTACAGATCAGCCAGCCGCTGTACCTGGACTCCTCGTTCTACACGCCGGGCTCGGCGGTGTCGGGGCTGGAGTTCCGCGACGGCGCGGGCACGCTGGTGGCGCTGAGCGCGAAGCCGGCGGCCACGGGCCGGGTGACGTTCCACAGCGGTGGCGCGGTACTGGGCACGGCCACGCTGGTGGACGGAGTGGCCAGCCTGACGACGCGCGGGCTCACTGCCGCTGGCATGGCCAGCATCACGGCCGCCTATGAAGGCGATGCGAACAACGCGGCAGGCTTCTCATCACCGATGGTTCTGCCCGTCGGCGCAGCGCCGGGTGGCCTGCCGCCGACCACCACCTCGCTGGCGGTATCGTCCGCTTCCACGTCGCGCGGGCAGGAAGTCGCACTCACGGCCACCGTGACGGGCGGCGCTTCGGGCTTCGTCACCTTCTTCAGCGGCAATCAGGCCCTCGGGGTGGCCGCGCTGGTCAACGGGGTGGCGACGTGGACGACCAAAGACCTGCCCGTCGGAGCGCACGCCTGGCGTGCGGTCTACACCGGGGACGCGCAGTCCGCGTCCAGCACCTCATCTGTCGTCAGCGGCGCCGTCACCGCCGCAGGTTCCGGGCTGACGCTCGCTGCCACCGTGGCCAGCCGCTCCGCCAGCGAAGTCACGGTCACCCTGGCCGCGCGCGTCGCCGGGCTGCGGCCGGGCGGCACCGTCACTTTCTATAACAACGATGCGCCCATCGGCGGTGGAACGGTCGGTGTGGTGGGGGGAGTCGCCACCCTGTCGGTCACGCTGCCGGCAGGGGCCGTGCGCATCACCGCGCGATACAGCGGCGATGCCGACAACGCTGCGGCGGCCTCCGAACCGCTGGCGCTCAGCCTGCGGGGCGGCAGCACCGTCGTGGTCGCCGCCCCGTCGCCAGCGAGCACCGTGTACGGCAGTCCCGTCACCCTGAGCGCCACGGCCCCCTACAGCAGCGCCAACGCCGGCACCGTGAGCTTCTACGCCGGCGATCTGCTGGTCGGCGTGGCCAGCGTGCAGCCCAATGGCGTGGCGACATTGGTTTCCACCGCGATCCCCGTGGGCACGCGCACCGTCCTGGCCGCCTACTCTGGCAATGCCGAGCGGGAGCCTGCCAGCCAGAGCGCTGCCGCCCCCCTGGTGGTGACCGGCATGGCGACACAAACGGTGCTCACCGCATCCCGCAGCCAGCGGATACCGGGCTCGCCCCTGGTGCTGGACGCCACCACCACGTCCGCAGGACGTGCGGCAGGCATCTCCGGAACAGTACGCTTCTACGCGGGAAGCACACTGCTCGGCACCGTCCAGGCCACCGATGGCGTGGCACGGCTCACGCTTACCGACGTACCGGCCAATGCAGGCACTTTCACGGCGGTGTATTCCGGGTTCCAAGGCTTCGATACCAGCACCTCCCAGACGGAGTCCTCGGCGGCGCTGGCCGCCGGCACCAGCGTCAGCCTGGAAACCTCGGCGCCGAGCGTGGGCAACAACGCTGCGGTGACGTTGAGCGCGCGGGTCACGGGCCGGCAACCCGGTGGCAATGTCACCTTCCTGCGGGCCGGCGCCGTTCTGGGCACGGCTGCGGTGGTCAATGGCGTCGCCAGCCTCGTCGTCACCGGCATGCCGTTGGGCACCCATGACCTGAGCGCCCGATACGACGGAGATGCGCTCAACAGCGCGAGCAGTTCCGCCGTTCTGGCGCAGACCGTCACCGCCGGCGCAGGCATCTCGCTCAGCCTCGCATCCAGCGACACCCTCGAGCAGGGCAGCGCTGTTTCATTCGCCGTGGGTGGCATGGCCGACGGCGTCGTCACGTTGTTGGATGGCACCACCGCCGTATCAACCGCGCGCGTCGTGAACGGCATCGCGACCCTGTCCACGCGCGACCTGGCCATCGGCAGCCACCAGCTCACGGTCAGCTACGGGGCGAATGCGTCTTCCCCGGTGGCATTGCTCGGCGTGCGGCTGACGCTCACGCCCGGGCAGGCCCCCACTGCGGTGGCGCTCGGTGCGGCCACCAACCGCACCGAGCAAGGCCTGAGCACCTTGCTCAGTGCGCAGGTATCGGGCAGCCAGCCGGGCGGACGGGTCACCTTCTACAACGGCGACACCGCCCTGGGTACCGTGGACCTCATCTACGGTCTGGCCGTGCTGACCACCGATGCACCCCCATCGGCACTGGACCGCTTCCGCGCCGTCTACCTCGGTGATACGGGCCATGCCGGCAGTGCTTCTGCGGTCCTGGCCGGGCATGCGCTGGAAGGCGAGGCCCTGTCGCCGTTGACCCGCAGCACGCTGGATCGGACCCTTGCGCAAATCCACAGCCAGGACGGCTTGCTGCTGGGCACGGTGGACGGGGAGGGCTACCTGACCGAATACCGCTACGACGCCGCCGCCCGGATGATCGGCAGCGTACGTTACGCCCAGCCAGTGGCGGGAGGTGCCACGGCGGCCGCGGCAGTGCGCTCGGGCTCGCTGTCTTCACTGCGGCCCACCGCCAGAGCGGACGACGCGCACACGGCCTATTTCCATGATGTGCAGGGTCGGCGCGTCGGTGAACTCGACGCCGAAGGCCACCTCACCGAAACCCGCTACGACGCCAATGGCAACGTGGCGGCCGTGCGGCGCTATGCGAATGCGGTGACCGCCATCACCGCAGCGCAGGTCACGGCAGCGACACGGCTGGCGGATCTCCTGCCTGCCGCTTCTGCACAGGACCAGGTCACCACGCGCAGCTACGACGCATTGAACCGGTTGAGCGCATCGGTCAATGCCGAAGGCACCATGACCCAGTATCGCTACGACAGCATGGGCCGCCTCGCGCAGACCGTGCAGGCGGTCGGGGCCGCCGAAGCGCGCACCGCCACCACACGCTACGACGCGCTGGGCCGCGTGACCGGCGAACTCACGGCCCAGGGTGCGGCGCTCCTGTCCGCCAGCGGGGGCGGCGCGCAGACCGAGGCCATCTGGCAGCAGTACGGGCTGCGGCACACCTACGACGCGGCGGGCCGGCGAACCAGCACCACGGACCCCAACGGCCAACAGACGCTGTTCTTCTACGACGCTGCCGGGCGCCTCACCCATACCGTCAACGCGATGGGGGAGATCACCGAGACACGCTACAACGCGTTCGGGGAAGTGGCGTCGAACACACGCACCGCCAACCGCATAGACCGCTGGGCACTGGCCAATGCGGGCGGGCTTTCGGGCGGGCTTGCCAATGCGAGCGTGTTGGCAGCCCTGGGGCAGGCGCACAGTGCCGCAGCCGACGCGACGGTGAGTTACCGTTACAACGCCACGGGTACGCTGGCGCAGTCCACCGATGCCTTGGGCTTTGTCAGGAACTATGTCTACAACACGTTCGGCGAAGAGACCCGCCTCACGGCGGCTGCGGGCACGGGCGCAGCGCAGACCGTAGCCACCGCGTATGACCGCCGGGGCCTCGCGGTGCAGCGCGTGCAGGATCCCGACGCACTGCGTGTTGCCAGCACGACCGCCTACGATGCCTTCGGCCGAGCCATCTCCACCACCGATGCGCTGGGGCAGGTTCGCACACAGGCCTACGACCGGATGGGCCGGCTCATCGTTGCCGCCGACGCGCTGGGCGGCCGCAGCACGACCGCCTACGACGCCTTCGGCCGTACGGTCACACAGACCGATGCACTGGGGCATACGACCACCTACACCTACAGCCAGGAGGACCGCAGCGTCACCGTCACGACGCCGGAAGGCATCCGTGTCAGCACGGCGCATGACCGGCTGGGCCAGACCGTCTCGGTACAGGACGGGAGCGGGGCGGTCACGCGCTACGAATACGACGCGAACGGCCGGCAGACGGCGGTGCAGACGGCGCTCACGCGCACGGAGGGGCGCTACGACGCGGGGGGCCGGCTGGTGGAGACGACGGACGCCAACGGCATCAAGACCGCGCTGGCCTACGACGCGGCAGGGCGGGTGCTCACCCGCACGGCGGACCCGTCGGGCCTGAACCTCGTCACGCGCTACAGCTACGACGCGCTGGGCAACCAGCTGAGCGTGACGGACGCACAGGGCGTGGTCACGCAGTTCGGCTACGACACCAAAGGCCAACTGGTCCGCCAGGTGGTGGACCCCGCAGGGCTTGCGTTGGCAACCAGCTACGCCTACGACGGCCTGGGCCACCAGGTCAGCGTCACCGCGCCGGACGGCACGACCACGGCCTACCAGTACGACACGCTGGGCCGCCGGGTGCTGGAGGTCGTGGACCCATCGACGGCCACGCACGCGGGCCTCAACCTCGCCCGGCGCTACGCCTACGACGCCGCAGGCAACGTCACGAACGTCACCGACGCGCAGGGCCACGCCACGCGCTATGCCTACGACAAGGAAGGCCGCCAGCGTTTCGTGCTGGACGCGGCGGGCAACCTGGCCGAGACCGCCTACGACGCGGCCGGCCGCGTGGTGCGCCAGACGCGCTACGCACAGGCGCTGGCGGGCGTGGACGGCCTGCCGCTCGCTGTGGGCGAAGGGCAGCTCGACGGCCTGAAGATCGTCCAGCCCGCGAAGGACCAGACCGAACACCGCATCTACGATGCGGACAGCCGCGTCACGGCCACCGTCAACGGCGCGGGCGACGTGGTGCGCTTCGACTACGACGGCGCGGGCCGGGTGGTCCAGCGCACGGCCCATGCCCGGCGCCTGGACATGGCGAAGTGGGTGGTGGGCACCGACCCGAAGCCGGACACGGACCCCACGAACTCCCCGGATGGGGTCACGCGCACCGTCTACGACGCGCTGGGCCGGGTGCGCTACAGCATCGACGGCACGGGCGCGGTGGTCTCCCAGCGCTACGACGGCAACGGCAACGTCACCCAGCGCATCCGCTACGCGAAGCGGCTGGACCTCACGGGCCAGCCGCTGTCCGCACGGCCGAACGAGGCCGAACTCGCGCAGCGCGTGGAAGGCACGGGCAGTGCCCCCGCCCTCTACGATGCCCAGCGCGACGAGCAAACGCGCATGCGCTACGACGCGGCCGGCCGCCTCGCGCTGATGGCCGACGGTGCGGGCGGCGTCACCCAGTACCTCTACGACAAGAACGGCCGCCTGCTGCAGAGCACGCGCTACGCCACCCCCATCGGCGACACCGGCACGCAGAACGGGCCCATCACCGTGCCGCAGGCAAGCCTCTCGGACGCCTTCGTGCGCAAGGTCTACGACGCGGCCGGCCGGCTCACGGTAGAGGTGGACGCAAGCGGCGCGGTCAGCACCTACGGCTACGACGCCGCCGGTCGCCTGCTGCGCGAGACGCGCCTGGCGGTCCCGGCCGACGCCTACCGCCGAGCGCAGGCGGGCGGGGCACTGCTGGCGGAACCCACGCCGGTGGCGAGCAGCGGCGACCGCACCGTGCGCCACTTCCTGGACCGGGCGGGGCGCGAGACCCTCACCATCGACGCCGAAGGCGGCGCTACCGAACGCTTCTACGACGGCACGGGCCAGTTGCTGCAGGTCCGCCAGAGCGCCACGGCGCTCACGGGCAGCCAGATCGCCGACCTGGAGAGCCAGCGCGCGCAGGCGGGCGAACTCGGCCGCAGCGCCATCGCGCAGAAGCTGCCAGCCAACGCCGCGGACCGCACCACGCGCAACTACTACGACGCCGCGGGCCGCCTGCGCTTCACGCGCGATGCGCTCGGCCAGCTGCAGGGCTATGTCTACGACGGCGTCGGCCGGCTCACCGGCCGCACCACCTACATGGGCACGCAGGGTGCGGACGCCTGGATCGAGGAAGGCGTCACCGGCTACATGAAGACCGCGGGCGGGGAGGGCAGGAAGCCGCTCTATCGCCTCAGCCGCACGAGCGGCCCCGGCGACCACTTCTACACGAGCGATCCGGCCGAGCGCGACTGGGCGCTGCAGAACGGCTGGCAGGCCGAGGGCGACGTGGGCTACCTGCAAAGCGCGCCCGCAGCCGGCACGGCGCCGCTCTACCGACTGCGCCCGCCGGGCACCAGCACCAACCACTTCTACACCGCCAGCGAGGACCTGCGCGCCTATGCGAAAAACGTACTGGGCTGGACCGACGAGGGCATCATGGGCTACATCGACGTGGCCCCGGGCAAGGACAACGGCGCGCTCTACCAGCTCAACGCGAACGGCACGAACGAGCACTTCCACAGCCGGGGCCGTGCCGAGATCGACCTCGCGCTCATGCCGAACCCCACGGCCACGGCAGGGTTGGACCGCACCGAGAGCCTGCGCTACGACGCGGCAGGCAACCTGGTCGCGAGCACCGACGCGGCCGGCAAGCACGAGACCACGGAATACGACGGCACGGGCCGCAAGGAGCGCTTCACCAACAAGGCGGGCAGCACCTGGAACTACGCGTACAACGCGGCCGGCCAGCTGACGCAAGAGACCTCGCCGCAGGTCAAGCTGTTCGATGGCCAGAACGAGGTCCTGGCGAGCGTGGTCACGCGCATGGATTACGACGCGCTGGGCCACCTCACCGCGCGCACGGAAGCCGCGGGCCTGCCGGAGGCGCGCACCACACGCTACGAATACGACGCGCTGGGCCGGCAGGTCAAGACGATCTTCCCGCCCGTGGCCGTCTACCAGGGCGAGAGCGCCGCGGCGCTGCTGGACAACGGCCGCAACGCCGCCGGCACCCGGACCGACACCACGATCGCCGAGATCAGCAGCGAGACACGCTACGACACCCTGGGCAATGCCGTGGCCGGGCGGGCCGCGGGCAGCACGGCATGGAGCTACAAGGCCTACGACCGGGCGAACCACGTGGCCTGGGACATCGATGCGCTGGGCTACGTCACGGGCTACACGCGCAACGCCTTCGGCGAGGCCGAGCGCCTCGTGCGCTACGCCCGGAACATCGCCACGCGCTCAGACGGCACGCTCCTGCGCGAGGACGAAGTGCGCCAGGCCGTGGCCGCGCGCGCCAGCAGCGCCGACCGCGACATCCTCACCGGCTACGACCGGCTCGGCCGCGCGCAGGAAGTGCAGGAGCCCTACGTCTTCTCCGTGGACGGCAGCACGGCAGAGCAGGGCGCGGGGCGCAAGACCACGCGCAACAGCTACGACGCGCTGGGCAACCTCGTGGCGGTGGCGACCAACGTGGGCAACGCGCGCTGGGCCACCACCCGCTACGGCTACGACGTGCTGGGCCGGCGCGTGGGCACGACCGATGCGATGGGCTACGCCACGAGCGACACCTACGACGCGGCGGGCAACGTCGTGCGGCACGTGGAATACGCCCGCGCGGGCACGGCGCCGGGCAGCACGCCCGAGACAGCCGCGGGCGACCGCGTGACCGACACCACCTATGACCTGCTGAACCGCAAGACCACGGAAACCCGCCGCGGCGTGGCCTACACAGCCACCGACGCCGGCGCGGCCGGCATCGGCGGCGTGCTGCAGGACCGGACCGGCGACCTCGCCACCCAGTACGCCTACGACGCGCTCGGCAACCTGGTTCGCACCACCGACGCGCTGGGCGGCACCACCTACCAGTACTACGACGTGCTGGGCCGCGTGCGCGCGAGCATCACGCCAACCATCAACGTGGGCGTGGCCGCCAACGGCCAGGGCCGCGCGCCCGTGGCGCCGCTCACCGAATACCGGCGCGACGCGCACGGCAACGCCGTGGCGACCACGCAGTACGCCAGCGGGGCGGCGGTGTCGGCCGACGGATCGGACTACACCCGCAGCGCCAGCGGAAGCGACCGCACCAGCTACGCCCGGTTCGACGCCCAGGGCCACACCCTGGAGACCATCGATGCGCAAGGCAACAGCCACTACTACGCCTACGACGCGCAGGGGCGGCTCGCCAAGGAGTGGCAGAAGGTCACCTACGTGGACGACGCGGGCGCCAGGCAGGTGCACAGCCTCTGGCGTGCCTATGCCTACGACACGCTGGGTCGGCAGACCCACACCTACGCGCCGCTGCAAAAGAGCACCGACCCCGGCCAATTGAGCCTGGGCGACACGGAACTCACCTACAACGCCTTCGGCGAAGTCACCCGCAAGCGGGTGCTGGACGGTGGCCAGGCACTGCAGGGCGAGGAGGTCTACGACTACGACAACGCCGGGCGGGTGTGGCGCAGCAACGCGGGCGACGGGGTCATGAAGGTCATGGCCTATGACCTGCAGGGGCGCCAGACGGTGCAACTGGTGGCCTCGGGCGCCTTGAAACTGGAAGACTTCGGCGATGCGCTGGCGGCACTGGGTGCCCAGGCCAATGCGCCCGAGCAGTTCCGGCGCACGGACATGCGCTACGACCTGCTGGGGCGGCTGGTGCAGACGCTGGCGCCCGAGCGGGCGAGCGAACGGGCCATGGCGATCACCACGCGCCAGAACCTCGTGTATGCGGTCATGACGCAGAGCGAAGTCAACGACAGCCGCGTGGACAAGAGCAGCAACCAGGTGGACCTGGTGTGGCGCTCGCTGCAGGACCTGGGCAGCGGCGACGTGCGCATCACGCTGCAGTACCTCTCCGCCAAGTACAACAACGAAAACCAGGACAACCCGGACGGCAACCCCGCGAAATCCGTCACCCGCAACATCGTGGTGAGTGCGGAAGAGGCGGCCACCGGATACTCCTTCAAATGGCAATCGCCGCTCTCCGGGGAGCCCGGCATCGCCAAGGGCATCAGCGCCATCCAGGGCATCAAGGTCGAGAAGCTGGACATCTTCGGCAACTGGGCCACGCTCTACGACGTGGCGCAGCCCACGGCCACCACCGGCCAACTTCCCTGGAACGAAGCCGCGAGCCCGGGCTACATCTGGAACGAGGCAGGCGAGGGCCGCAAGCCCATCTACCGCTACTACAACGGCAGCAATGACACCCACCTCTTCAGCGCCAACTCGGCCGACCGCGATGCGCTGCTGAACCAGCGCACGGGCTGGCTCGACGAAGGCATCGCGGGCTACGTCGCCAGCGCCCCGGCGGACGGCCTCACGGCGCTCTACCGCCTGGGCAAGGCGGGCACGGACATTTCGGTCTATACGAGCAGCACGCAAAAGCGCAGCGAACTGCTGGCGAGCGGCTGGGAAGACCGCGGCATCGACGGCTATGTGGGCAGCCCCGGCGCCGATGCGGCCGCCATGGCGCAAAAGGGCATGACCCTGCTGCATGCGCTGCAGCACCACCGCTCGGCGAGCGGGGATGCCGAATGGAAAGACGGGCTCTACACCACCTCGCTCAGCGAGCGCAATGCGCTGCTGCAGGGCCTGCCGCCCTCGCAGCAGCAGCAACAGGCTCAGTCGCAGGGATCTTCCGGCGCCTCCTGGGGCGGCTCCGTCAGCCCAACCGGCAACGCCAGCAGCGGCTCGGCCACCACCGGCGGCATCGGCCGCACCACGGTGCTCTATGGCGCCATCACGGCGCAGAGCCTGGAAGTGAGCCTGCCGCAGGACGTGGTGAGCAGCCTGCGCATGGAAACCCGTCCCGCCGGCGGCACGCAATGGGAGGCGCGCACGCTCGGCAGCGCCGCGCTGCGCACCTTCGGCTCGGCGCACCGCATCGATGTGAGCCAGCTGGGCCTGGCACCCGGCGGCTACGAATACCGCATCACCAATGTCCAGGGCGGTGAAGTGCGCGAGGTCGGCTCGGGCACCTTCGCGCTCGGGGCCAACGGTGCGCCCGATGCAGACAATGCCCCGCGGCTGCAGGGCGTGGGGCCTGCGCGCGCCAACATCGATGGCACCTCCTACCAGGTCCTGCAATGGCCGCAGCCGGCGCAGGACCAGAGCGTGGTCTTCCGCTGGCGCCCCCAGGGCAGCACCGCCTGGACAGGCTCGCGCACTGCCGGCAACGGCCTCTATGCCTACGGGGACGGGCGCACCAGCGGCTTCGGCGTGGGCATGCAGGGCGCTGCGCTCGACATGGCCGCGGGCAGCTACGAATACGAGATCGTGGTCACCAACGCGGCCGGGGGCACCGCCCAGCGCGCCAGGGGCGTGATGGTGATTCCACAAAACGCGGCCTTGGCCAACACGACGCCCGCCATCGTGATGACCAACAACAACGTCACGAATCTGGGCCTCGTGGGCTACCTCTGGACCGAGCCGGCCCCGGACCGCAAGCCGCTGGTGCGCTACTACTTCCCCTACCAGGGCAACAGCCACCACCTCTCCACGGCGGATGCGGGCGTGATCGCCAATTTAGACGACCGGATCGCGCGGGATGCAGCCGCGGGATCGCCTCCCGCCATAGTGCGGGAAGGCATCCTGGGCTATGTACAGATCTCGCCCACCGGGAGCAACCAGCGCCTCTACCAGTACAAGTACGGCGATGACGTCGTGTACCGCCTGACGGCCAATCCGGCCGACGTGGGCAACTACCAGCCCATCTACGCGGATCCCAAGAACGACTCGAACTTCCACTTCGTACCCAACACCTGGTACCAGAACGCCTACCAGAACGACGGCTTCATCTCCAGCGTGCCGGTGGAGGGCACGACGGCGCTCTATGCGGTCTACAACGGCAACGCGCAGGGCACGCTCAGCCTGGGGGACTACTTCACGAGCCCGAGCGAATACGAGGTCATCTCCAGCTTCATGCTGCGCGCGGCGACGGCGGCCACGCAGACACTGGCGGGGGTGGGCATGGGCCGCGCGGTCATCGACGGCAGCGACCACGCGGTGCTGCAGTGGCCGCAGCAGGAGGCGGGCGCGCGCGTGAAGATCACGGCCTCTCCGGGCATTCCCGGCGGCACGCCGGCGCCGTACCTCTTCCGCCAGGGCGACGGGCGCTCGCAGTTCGCGGGCGGCGCGGCGCTGCAGGGCTTCGTGCTCGACGGGCTCAACCCGGGCGCGACCTACCAGGTCCGCATCGAAGTGGAGCACCCGGCCGCGGGCGGGCGCAGCGCCTACCTGGCGCGCACGGACGTGACGATCACCGTGCCGTCCACGGGCATGAATGCAGCGGTGGCGGTCACGGACACGACCCCCGCCTACCTGCCGCCGCTGCGCGCGCAGACGGCCGCAGCGGCCGCGCAGGGCGACATGAGCGGCCGCCCGGTCACGGCGCGCGAATTCGACCGCTGGGGCAACGTGACCGCCATCGACGAGACGCAGGGTCTGGGCGAAGGCAAGCTGGTGCGCACGGCCGAGCTGCGCTACGACGCGAACAACCAGGTGGTGGAGCAGCGCCGGCTGCACGAGGATGCGAACTTCGCGCAGTCGTGGGCCAGCACGCGCATCTACTACGACGCGCTGGGCCGGCAGGTGGGCCTGCGCGATGCCAACGGCAACCTGAATGCCCAGGTGCGTGACCTGGCGGGCAACGTGGTGCAGGAGCGCCATGCCGATGGCGGCCGACTGGACAACGCGTTCAATGCCTTCGGCGACAAGGTCTCGTCGGCCGAGCTGGTGGATGCCGCCACGGGCCGCACCACGGTGACGGGCTATGACTACGACCGGATGTCGCGCCTGACCAAGACCACGCTGGTGCAGGGCGAGGCTTGGCGCAGCGGCGTGGAGAGCATCGGCGGCAAGCCGGAAGGCCAGACATCGGACATCCACGCCAGCAACCAGGTGGCGATGAGCGGCCAGGTTGCCATGAGCGTGCTGGAGCGCGCCGAGTACGACGAAGCAGGCCGCAAGGTACGCACGGTGAACGGCAACCAGGAGGCCACGCGCTACCGCTACGACCGGGCGGGCAACGTGGTGCTGAGCGGTCAGGAGACGGCGAAGGACACGGGGGCGGACGCGGGCGCCAGCGTCCCGGCCGCATCGCTGGCCTACCAGATGCGCTACCGCTACGACGCGCTGGGCCGCAAGGTGGGCCAGAGCGATGCGGCGGGCATGAACCAGGCCTGGACCTACGACACCTTCGGCCGCCTGATCGGCCGCACGGAATCGAAGACGGGCGGGGGCACGGTGGACTCCACCTACGCCTACGACCGCGCAGGCGGCCTGGTGCACGAGGGCAACGGAGCGGGCAAGAACATCGACTACCGCTACGACGGCGCAGGCCAGCTCATCGAGATCCGCGACAACGCCCTGGGCCAGACCACGAGCTACAGCTACGACCTGGCGGGCAACCGCGTGGCCGAGAAGCTGGCGCAGAAGACGCTGCTGTCCTCGGGTGTGCTGGACAACGTGGTCTACCAGGACAACCACCTGGTCTACGACGCGCAGCACCGCCTGCGCGCGGTGTTCGACGGCCGGGCGGACGTGCGCATCGCCTACGACCTGGCGGGCAACCGCTCGCAGGTCACCTCGCACGTGATCAACACGATCCGCCAGGACCCCAACGCCCAGCCGCTGAGCACGGGGCGCCAGGAGCAGCAGGTGATCCACACCAGCACGACCCGGTACGGCTACGACCAGATGAACCGGCAGTCCAGCAGCGAGGAGACGGGCAGCGCGGGCCAACGGGAGACGCACACCTACCAGTTCGACCTGGCGGGCAACCGCGTGCGTGACGATATCTTCGTGCGCGGCACGAAGGGCGATGGCAGCGACAACCTGGGAGGCCACTACGAATACCGGTACGACGCGCTGAACCGTCTGCAAAGCTACAGCGGCTTCGACGGCCCGACAGAGCGGCAGACCAACGTCTACGACGGCGCGGGACGCGTGGTGTACTCGATGTCGCTGGTCAAGAGCAACGGCCTGTGGAACGAGGAGCACCGCTACAACCGGTACGACGCCACGGGCAGGGTGCAGGACACGCGCGTGGTGCTGCGGCGCGACGATACCAAGGCGGTGACGCAGCGCACGGACGTGGCCTACCACGACGCGGGCGGCGCCACGGGCCTGGGCTACGACGCGGCCGGCAACCTGCTGGGCAACCGGCAGGTGACGGACGGCGACGAGGGCAAGGCCACCGTCACCAAGTACGAGTACCAGTTCATGGCCGGCAGCTACCAGCAGACCTCCTCCAGCGCCAAGCGCGAGGGCAATGAGGCGACGACGAAGACCTGGCGGGACGCCAACGGCTTCGTGAGCAACATCGAGCAGGTGACGGGCGTGGGCGACGAGCGGTTCAACCGCGCATTCGTGAACGACGCGCAGGGCAACGCGATCTACGTGAACCAGGGGGCAGGGCACACGGGCCGCATCCAGAACCCGGGAACCTACCTGGGCGGCTGGGTGGGCGACTCGCTCAACCCGGGCCACGTGCAGCGGCAACTGGTGGCCCATGGCGAGGTGCTGGCCCGCTACGGCGACGCGCCCGACAGCGAGAACCCGCCCGCCAACGCAGGCGACGTGCCGAAGTACGTGAGCACGGCGGAGTTCCGCCTGAACGCGGCGCCGCTCCAGCTCAAGGGTGCCAACCTGGATGCCATCGCCTACACGGTGGTGGGCGGCGAGACGCTCAAAGACATCGCGCGCAACGTGCTGGGCGACGCCAAGCTCTGGTGGCGCATCGCGGAGGCCAATGGCCTGGCGGTGTCGGGCGACGGGCAGCTGAAAGCGGGGCAGACGCTGAGCGTGCCCAAGCTGGCGCTGAACGCGAACAGCGTGGACACGTTCCAGCCGTACGAGCCGGGGCGGGTGACGGGGAGCATGGATCCGCTGCTGCCGGCGCCCGCGGGGCAGGATGGCGGGTGCGGGGCGGTGGGCAAGATCATCATGGTGGTCGTTGCGGTGGCGGTGTCGGTCTTCACTGGCGGCGTAGGCGGAGCCATGCTGGGCAACCTTCTAGGTCAGGTGGTGGGTAACGCTCTGGGAGTGCAGGACGGCATCAACTGGAAGAGCGTCGCGCTCTCGGGCATCAGCGCTGGAATCGCTTCGGGATTGGAGGGGGTATCCGGATTCAGCGGAACGGATTGGTCTCAGGTTGCCTTGCGCATGGGCACGGCCAACTTGGCGACGCAAGGCATCGGAGTGGCCACCGGGCTGCAAAGCCGCTTCGATTGGCGAAGCGTGGCCGCTAGCGCGGCCGGTGCGGCCGCTGGCAGTGCAGCCGGCACTGCGCTCAAGGACGCAAGTTGGCTTGCCGGCCTGAGCGATACGGCGCGTGAAATTACCCAGGGAACGCTGCGCGGGTTGGCGGCCGGCGTGACAACGGCCGTGGCGCGGGGAGGGCGCATCAGCATCCAGCAGGTGGCGACCGACGCGTTTGGCAACGCGTTGGGCGAAAGCATCGCTGCACGCGCCCAAAGTGGCAGCTATATGGGAGAGGGCACAAACCTAAGCCCGTATGTCTCCGACGGAGAGCATCTTGCCTTCAACAACGCCACACCACTCGTTAACTTCTCGAGGGCCAATGCCCTCATGGCATCCGCTCCTGATTTCGGCAATAACATTCCGCCGGATGAATACCGTTCTAGCAGCGTTCTATATGCCGATGCGTCTACCGCTCTCAAAAGTAGTGTCGTTTCTGATGCCGGTGGCGGAAGTTCAATTCCCTCTCTTCCTGGCGGGCAGGCGCACTCTTACCAGGGCTGGGAGTCGTTCGGTCCCGAAGAGACGGTTGGTGAACTAGGCGCGATTACTGTCTCGGCAAAACGTGAGCCTGAAGCGGATCCACAGGATTTTCAAGCCGTCAATGACCAGCGAGCAGCCAAGGGCTCTTACGACCGCTTCAGGGAAATCGGTGATTCTTGGTCAGCTGGCAACTATGGCGCTGTTTGGAGGCACATTACTTTCGAGGCATCTGCGCCAGCGCAAAATGCAATTAATGCACGGTTGTTCCCCCAGCCTAGCCCTCAAATTGCACGCATTGACAAAATGCTGGCGTCCCCGATTGGAACGATCATCTCGGGTGCGGGACGTTTGTTTGGGGCCAGCCAGCAAACACAGGATGCATTGCTGGCGACTGGCTCGTTTGCGGAGCAAATGGCTGGCGCAGGGACCAATGTCTACAAACAGACGCTGACGGCGAAGGGACCTTCTCCATTTTTTAGTTCTGCAACCACCAAATCAAGAGGGATGGACTCAACCCCACCAATGCCAGGCTCACTTAGATTCGAGCCGGCAGGCTACCATGGCACCGTAGACAACGCTGTCAAGAGTCGGGGACCCGTTAACGGACAAAATGCGCTCGATTTTTCTGTGCAAGTAAAAGACACATCACCGCGAAGAATTGGAATTGACTATCAGACAGGGGATTTTGTAGTATTCGATAGAACTCTAAATGACATCTATCACGGGCATGTACGGCAATGGTCGGATCTACATCCAGACATGCAAAAGGTTCTGCGAAAAATGAACATGGTGGATAGTCGTGGCAATATTTTGAAAGATTAGCAATGGCTGAATTTATTAATGCAATCGCGATTTCAAGGGCTGAAGCCTTAAAAGCAATTTCATCAGGAATCCCTACGGAAATCTGCAAAGCTCTCGTTTCAATAGCCTTTCATGAAAAAGATTGGGTTTGGGCACAAAATCAATTTATACCTCTTCTTAGGTCTGATGATTACGAAATTGCTGGACTTGCAGCTACTTGCCTTGGACATATAGCTAGAATTCATGGAAAAATTGATAAAGAAAAAGTCTTGCCCGCACTTCAATCTCTTCGTGATAATCCAAACATCAGTGGCCAAGCTGAAGATGCAATCGATGACATATTGATGTTTACGTAGCTGCCCGTGGCGGAGTGGTTGGAACGGTGGTACGTGCGTCGCGTCGGATGACGCCAGGGACGCGGTGGCAACCACTGGCACCGTGCCAAGAACACGGCCAGCAAAAGGATCGCTAGGCAGAGGATAGGAAAGGCC
The DNA here is from genome assembly GCF_028069655.1 of Acidovorax sp. NCPPB 4044. Taxonomy (NCBI): domain Bacteria; kingdom Pseudomonadati; phylum Pseudomonadota; class Betaproteobacteria; order Burkholderiales; family Comamonadaceae; genus Acidovorax; species Acidovorax sp. NCPPB 4044. The sequence continues at coordinate 2,158,834 of NZ_JAMCOS010000001.1, read as the reverse complement.
ATGCCTGCTTATCCAGAAGTTTCTGGAACTGTTGAGCGACGTCATTGGCATGCCGCTGAAGATTGAGCATCCAATGTGCCGCATGCCGCCGATTTCATTACATTCTTTGCTATTAATTGGATAGCAAATAGCACATGCCTGACGGGCAACGTGGTGCTGAGCGGGCAGGAGACGGCGAAGGACACGGGGGCGGACGCGGGTGCCAGCGGCCCGGCCGCATCGCTGGCCTACCAGATGCGCTACCGCTACGACGCGCTGGGCCGCAAGGTGGGCCAGAGCGACGCGGCAGGCACGAACCAGGCCTGGACCTACGACACCTTCGGCCGCCTGATCGGCCGCACGGAATCGAAGACGGGCGGGGGCACGGTGGACTCCACCTACGCCTACGACCGCGCAGGCGGCCTGGTGCACGAGGGCAACGGAGCGGGCAAGAACATCGACTACCGCTACGACGGCGCAGGCCAGCTCATCGAGATCCGCGACAACGCCCTGGGCCAGACCACGAGCTACAGCTACGACCTGGCGGGCAACCGCGTGGCCGAGAAGCTGGCGCAGAAGACGCTGCTGTCCTCGGGCGTGCTGGACAACGTGGTCTACCAGGACAACCACCTGGTCTACGACGCGCAGCACCGGCTGCGCGCGGTGTTCGACGGCCGGGCGGATGTCCTGTCCGCTTGTCCGGAACACCCTGGCTGCTTAAAAACAAGGCATTTTTCAAAATGCCTTGTCCAATCCTTCAGCCGTTTCGATCTACCAAGCGGTCGAATCAACTCCTGCCAACGGCAAATCTTATGCATCTGACACGCTGGGCGCAGCAAGAACCGCCTTGCGGGCGTAATCCACCCTGCTGCATTGCGGACAGCATGGCTCGGCGGATGTTGGTGGGGAGGCGGAACTTCAACATCGAGAGCGATACCCACCCAGCCGCCCCTCGCATGCCAGCACCCATTCCCCTCGGCCTTCAGTGCGGTGGAACATCCTCCCAGGTGATGCCCCACCAAGCCTCAAGCGGGGTCAAGCCATCCAGGTTCTGATGTGGACGCACGTCGTTGTAGAAGCCGGCGAATTCGCCCAGCATCTCAGGCAACTTGCCAGCCGTCAGACGCATGGGTCGCAGCACAGACTTGAGCGTGCCAAAGAACCGCTCGATCCTGCCGTTCTGCCATGGGCACCCCGGTGCGCTGCGCCGGTGTCGAATGCCCAGCAGACGCAGGGCGCTGCGCCAGAGCCGGCTGGTGAACATGCCTTCGTTGTCGGTGCGGATCGCACGGGGTTTGCCGTGTTGCCCAATGGCGATCAGCAGGTGGCCGAGCAGGGTCCAAGTGCATTTGCCGGGCAGGGCCTGCAGCCGGATGCACAAACGCGAGCCGTGGTCGAGGATGCCCAGGATATGCATGCGGGCGCCGCCGGTCATAGGCACGCTGCTCAGATCGAGTCCCCAGGTTTCGTTCGGCGCCAGGGGATGCGGCACCCGCCGCCGCATCTCTCGTCGCATCGCAGCAGGGGTGATCTCACTTTCCGTGCAGAAAACCCGGTTAAGAGCTACGGGTTAACCCGCACTTTTTTATTGTCTGGAATTATCAGTAGCGAATACGTAGACTGCAGCAGGCTTGCGACCGCGCCAGCCACGGGAGGACCAGCTTGTCTAGCTACTACCTACGTTTCGTTGGCGCCGATACCCTGCCCAAATCGCTATCCAAGCGGGAAGTCGAAGAGTGTTTTGGGCTGAGTATCGAAGACATCCAGGAGCTGCGCCCGCCCCGGTTCAGAGGGACTGCACGCCTTGGCGCTGCAGTTCAACTGGTCATGCTGCGCGCTACGGGGCGGCACCCCGATGCCTTTTCAGGCATCCCCTCCGTCCTGCTGCGGTACCTGACCTCAGCGCTTGGCATGAACGCGACGGACATCGCATCGGTGACCTCGCTGTACAAGGACAAGGACACACGATACGAGCACCAGCTCTGGGCTCGGGAACGTGTTGGCTTCGCGGTAGTGGACGACGCCACAAAGCCGCTCCTGGCCGATGCTCTGGCTGAGCTTTCCGCCTCAGCGGTATCAGTCGATGACTTGATCCACCAGTCAGAACACTGGCTCTTTGATCGACGGCTTGTCCTGCCTGGTGACCGGACACTGCGCGACATGGCGCGGATGGCCTTCGCTGAACAGGAAAATGCCGCAATCGCTGCGATCCGCACCTGTGCGCCACCCAAACAGGTTCAGGCGGCTCTCTCGCACGCATTCTCAAAGCGATCAGGGCCCGGCGGTCACACAGTGCTGGAGTGGCTGCGCACACCCCCAGGGAAGCACGGGCAGCTCACGCTGAGCGAGGTCACCAAGAAAATCGAGTGCCTCAAGTCACTGCAAATTCACAAGTGGAAGCTGTCGGCGATTCCATTGAATCGTCTCAGGGCGTACAGCCAAGAGGTGATCAATCGTCCACCCTCCGCGACGAAGTTTCTCTCTGAGGATCAGCGCGATCTGCGCATCGTCTCTTTCCTGCATGTCACCCTCTTGGATCAGACCGATCTCGCCGCAGACATCGGTGCGCGATGTCTCACAGATCTTTATCACAAGGCTTCTGGCAAGGTCCTAAAGAAGCAGGCCGAAAGTGCTGTGGATCTGCGTGCTGAGCGCGTCAAGCTGAAGGACATTCTCTACGACACGCAGTTGACCGATGCTCAGATCGTCGCGGCGATGCGCGACCTGGTGCCCAAGAATGCAGAAAACTTTGCCGGTACGCGGGCTCAATTCGTCCGGGAAACACTGGTGAAAGAACAAGCGCCGCGTATGTCGGCCCTGCTCAATGCCCTCGGAGTCCTTGAGATCAAAGGCGAGGAAACGGACAAGGCGCTCAAGCAGCTCAAGACGCTGCGCGATTTGTCCAAACGCGGCATCAGCAGCCTTCCCGAGGGGTTTGATGTGTCGGTTGCGGACCCAAGCTGGCACTCGCTGCTGGAAGGCCCTGATCGCAAGGTTGCTCTTGCAGCTCTCAAAGCAAGCGCAGCGACTTCTTTGAAGAAAGCGATCAAGGGCGGAAAGCTGTGGCTGGAACACAGCAGCCGCCATCGCAACCGTGCCGATCAGCTGATACCCGAAACACAGTGGGCCGAGAAGCACAAGTCGCTGATCCGAGCTTTGAGCTTGACGGACAATCCAGATAAGTTCCTGGAGCGCGTGCTGGGACGGGTCAAAGCGGGCATCGGCCAACTGGTGCAGGCCGTGGAGGACGGGGCCTTGACCATAGACAGCCAGGGGCATATTCACATTGCACCGATTCAGGCGCTTGAAGTCGAACCCCAGGTCACCAAGACACGCGAGAGCATGTTCAACATGATCGGCGATGCCCAGTTTGGCAACATGCTGGTCGAGATCGACGCAAAAAGCGGCTTTAGCCAGGCTCTGCTAGGCCGCAGAGCCAAAGACATGGCTGAACTGAAGGCCGTCTACGGCGCCCTATACACACACGGAACAGAGAACACGGCCAAAGGTGTCTGCGCGATGATCCCAGGCCTGCAGGTGTCTCAGGTCACTATGGCCATGCGTGCAACGGAGGCCAGTGGCCGTTTGCGGGAGGCCAACTCACGGGTCATTGAGTTCCAGCAAAGCATGCCTATTGCCAAACTCTGGGGCCAGGGCGACAAAGCATCCTCTGATTCGATGACGCTCGATACGTCACGGTACCTGCACTCGGCGCGTATGGAATACCGCCGCAAGCAGCATGGTGTTGGCATCTATGTGCACATGCTTGATACCTGGGCACTGTTTCATGACCAGCCTATCGTGATCAATGACCGGCAAGCAGCGCCAGCGGTGGACGGTGTCGAAGCGCACAACTGTTCCCGCCGCGAGGACCAGATCCGACTATCCCTGCTTGCTGTGGACACCCATGGCTACACCAACGCAGCGATGGCTATCGCCAAGTTGCTGGGCTTCGATCTGTGCGTCCGTTTGCGCCAATTGTCGGAACGTAAGATGTTCTTGGCCAGGGGGGACACCGTGCCGGAAGCTTTGGAGCGCCTAACCGTTGGGAAGGTCTCGCTTGGGAAGATTCGAGCCGGATGGATGGACCTACTGCACCTAGTTGCCTCTATCCGGCAAGGGCGCTTGACAGCTGGAGAAGCTATCGCCCGCCTTGGCAGCGCGGCGCGGGGCGATCCCGTGCACGCTGCCGCAGACGAATTGGGCAAGTTGCTGCGTACGATCTTTTTGTGTGACTACTTCACCATTCCCGAGTTTCGCCGCGAGATGCATGCCTTGCTCAACAGGGGCGAATCTGTACACCAGCTGCAGCGCGCTGTGTACCACGGACGTGTAGGAGTCTCACGCGGGCGCAGGGCTGATGAGCTGCGGGCTATCTCAACAGCGCACACCCTGCTGACCAACGTCGTGATCAGCTGGAACACCATGAAGATGCAAGATGTCGTGGATCGCTGGAAGGTGGCCAAACACCCCATAGATGAAAGCTGGCTGCGCCGCATCGGACCCGTGCACTTCGAGCACGTGAATTTTCGGGGGACGATCGCGTTTGACATGGATCCGTACATCGATGCGCTGATTGAGCGCCCAGCCAAGCAGCGTGTAGCACGGCTGAAATGAGCCGGTTGTTTGCGCTGCAGCAGAACGAACCATCCGGGGCCAAGACCTGAATCCAAGCCGTGGCGACCACCCACAATCAGCCATCATCCCTCGGTCCAAGACGCACTCCGGAATGCGCGCAAGTTTTCAAATGTCAGCTCTTTTTGCGTGCGATTTACCGGGTTAGCAAACCATGAAACCCAATGAAATCAACAACTTAGAGTTTTGCTTAAAAAATGGGCAACTCTTTTTGCGTGCGATTTACCGGGTTAGCAGTTCCGCTCGGTAACGGGGACTTTTCACACAGCGAAGAGCCTGCTCAGTGATCCTCTAGGCTTTGCCGCGAACGCGTGACTTCGATCATGGCCTCGGTCGGTGAGGCGGATGGCTGCCACGTATAGTGCCTTTGCACGGATCTGCGCAAGCCACGGCCCTGGCCTTCAAGTCCACTCAATCCTGATCGGGCGTTGGCGCTTATGCGCAGGGGGGTGAACAAGGAACGCCTGCGAAGTAGCCTGGTTGGCTCGCTCATTTAAAACTTGCCATCCCAGAATCGGCAACTACGATTTCGTAGACCACAAACTTCTCTGGAGCGATAGATGCGACACCTGCTATCTGTGACGTCAGCCATTGCACTAACTTTTAGCATGGGGACGTTGCAAGCGGCGACTGTTGATCCTGGTAGCCTGAAGCGGATGAGAGATGCGGTGAATGAGGAAGGCGAGGTACGAGTGATGATCACCCTACGCCACCAGAAACTTGAAAAATTATCGCCAGAGCAAAAAAACAATAATTTGAAAAAAGATGTAGATACCATACGTGCGTTAAAAGCAGAATTAGGAAACGCAGCATTTACCGAAGGGGCCTGGGAGAGCGAGAGTGGGCAGATCGGGATGTATATAAAATCAGAAGGAATTAGCATCCTTCAAAACAGCCAGAATGCACTGGCCTTTACAATAGATCCCACTGACAAATCGCGCATTACTGCTATGGATCTGGATGGCAGCCTTACGGCCCTCCGGAAAATCTTGCGCACTAGAGCAGAGGTTAATGCCGAAATAATTCTTGGCACTCAGAGTGCCAAATATCAATTATTGCAAGACGGCTCAACCCATATAGTAAATGTCGGCGAGGTGATCATTGAGGCCAATTCTCTTATTGAGAAAATCCGGGAAAATTTTCAAAAACTAGGCCGTTCCGGACCTGCTCTGGCATTAGACAATGCGCTACCAATAAAAATAACGACCTCCATCGACAAGAAAAAGTTGCTCCTCCTGCAGAATCATCCTGATGTGCGAGGAATTCGGCCTATCGGCTATCAAGATCCTCGGACCACCTACTGGTCTGCAGGAGCATCCGATATAGCCGAAAAAGAGGGACAGGTAGAAGTAAGTATTTCTTTACGTGGTGGGGTACTTTTCTCTCCTGATTTAAATTGGAATTCCCGTGGAGGAAAAAATCAGGCAATGGCTAATCGAGAAGCCATGACGGAAATTCTTACTGATGCCAATATAAAAATACCACAAAGCGATCCTGTCGGAGATTCAATTGGGTCGTTTCAGATGATGCTTACCAAGGATCAGCTGTCTAGACTCCGCGCTAAAAATGATCCACGAATCTTGGAGTTGCGTGAAAACCGTCCACTGGGTGTTCCGCAACTTCAAAGGAGCATGCCGACTATTAACATGCCTATTGCATGGGCTTCTGGAAATAAGGGTAGTGGTGTAGCGATTGCCGTGTTAGATGACGGCATTCGAAAAAATCACGAGATGTTTCTCTTTAGCGGTACTACTAAAGTAGTCGGCGAAGATTGTTTTGGGTCAAACTCCGGAGGCTTTAAGTCTGTATGTCCTAACAAGGATTTGTTCGGTGATAGCCCAGCGGGGACTCCAAATGCGGGTGAACCAAACAGTGATCTCATCGGATGCCAGCTGATTGATCAGCAGCGGTGCGGGCATGGTACGCTAATGGCTTCGGTTGCTGCGGGCCGCGCATCGCCGAACGTGGCTAGCGGAATATTGCAAGGGGTTGCACCGGACGCCCAACTCATTTCGATAAATATTTTTTCATATGATCGCATCAATAATAAAAAAACATATTATCTGAACGACTTGGAAAAAGGGCTCTCGTCGGTGCTTCTGAGGGCCGGCGGGGCTACGCCCATCTCACCTGCAGCGCTGGTTGTCAATCTGAGTATCGGTACCGTTGCCAGTTACCCATCCGACTGTGATGCCAATGTCAGCATCGCCATCAGAAATCTTATTCGACAACTTAGGACCGCAGGCGTACCTGTTATTGCATCGACAGGAAATTACCAGATTCAAACTGCGCTTTCGCATCCTGCTTGTAGTGAATACTCAATAAAAGCTGCTTCTGTACTAAACGATGAAATTGGGTATACGCTCGCGACAAAATCAAATATCGCGGCTTTAAGTCAGTATACGTATCCAATTTTTTTGGCGCCTGGTGGTGACGAAAATGCTATTGGTGTCAATGGAGCGGGACGCGTTTCGGATACCGATTTGCTTGCAGGCTGGGGCACATCCCTCGCTGCAGCTCATATCTCAGGGTTTGCAGCCATCTACAAGAGTACGAATCCCACTCATAGCGTCGATCAGTTCATCGCTTGGGTAAATTCGACCGGCAGCGTCCCTGTCAGCAGCACAATTGCCAGCGGTGTACAAACTTGGCGCAGAATTGCATTCCCGTGAAAGTTCACTGGTTTTTACTGCCGAAGCATTTTGACTAGCAAGGTCGTAGGTCGTAGGTCGAGGAGCCGTAGATGGTTGAGCATCTGGAAGAAGTTGTGAAAGACCTTGTAGCGAAGCAAGTGGGCTTTTATGTGTGCCATGACAATGCTTCAGGCCAAACCACGCTGCATCTCACTTCGACAGAGCTGATCCGATATTCGGCTGACCCTGTTGGGTATCTGTCAGAGCACTATAGCGTCAGTCGCGAAGACTACTTGGGTTGGCACCGTTCTGGCTACAAAGTAATCTGCTCTGGCCTCACGAAATCGGGAAAACCATGCAAAGCTACAGTTCCCGGCCTATCGATAGTGCATAGTCCAGCAGAGTGGGTGCGAGGCAGAGGTGGACGCTGTACTGTCCATGGTTAGACCGCCACAGCACTGCCGTGAAGCTTGAGGCAATCTCGGTTTCCGTGCAGAAACGGAAACCACTGGTAGACGAGTCCAGGCGACCGGCTTTGTGGCACATGTACGGCCCGGCCGTCCATGCCCTGCTAGGGGTGATCTCGGTTTTCGTGCAAAAACAGAAACCTGTGGGAAAAGTTCTTTTTAAATCAATTACTTAGGCTTGCGACCGAACACGCCGTCAAGCTGAAAATCTTCCAGTGTTTTGCCGCGTGCAAGCGCTTCATTCAGCCAAGTAGGACGTCGCCCGCGTCCTCCCCACGTGTTGCCGTTGGCGTCCCTATACAAGGTCGTGGTCGTCTCAGAGATTTCCCCGTCAAAAAGGTCGCCTGGTTCCAAACCAAATCGAGCAATGGCCTGCTTCATTAGAGGAATGATCTCCTCCGCTTCAGTGGCCTCGGTCATTGCGTCTTCAAACCGTTTCTTCATCTGAGCAAGTGTCTTTGGCAATGCAAACTCCCATTGATACGTGAAGTGACGCGCCAGTGCCGCATCACTGCGGGGCATGGACGCCAAGGGCCCGGTGCACCACCACAGTAGTGCGGTGCGTGACCTCACTGGAGGTTGTGCCCGGATACGGGTCAAGATCCCACATCAGCCAGAACGATCCAATTTGCTCAGTTGAAATTCAAGGAGGGCACAAAGCGACTTGAACTTTTCGCTCAGCGCAGCGACTGCTCAGTGCTAAACCAAGCCACGCCGCGAATACTTGGCTTGGTACATAGCCTCATCTGCGAGGCGGATGGCCTCGTCACAAGTGCCTTCGCAAGGGTCAACACAAACCACACCTACACTTGCCCCTGGGTACTCTAGCGTTCGTTGCCCCGCCAAGGGGACGCGGCACACCCTCGCATCCTGAAGTCGTGACTGCAAGCTTCGGATGGCCTCGGCCGCGCCCTGGCCACGCTGGGGACCTGGGCCGACGAATACAAACTCGTCTCCCCCAAAACGGCTCAAGAAGTCACTTTCACGCATGACGGCACGCAATTGGTTTGCAACAGCGCACAGCAGCGCGTCGCCCGCTTCATGGCCGTGGGCATCGTTGACTTGCTTGAAACCGTCCAGATCAAGGAACGCGACCATGACCATACTGTCTGAGCGACGTGCGCGCGCCTGCAATCGCTCAAGCTCTTCAAACAACGCTCGGCGATTCGGAGCGCCGGTGAGGGGATCCAGCAAGGCCATGGCCGTCAGCTGCTCGTTTTTGCGCTGAAGCTCCTCCAGAAGTTGCTCGCGCTCAACCTGCTGTGCAATCAGACTGGCAAACAACTGCAGCATTTTTTCGGTCTCGGGCGGAAGCTCCGCACGTTCGGCACTAGCTGCGCAGAGAGTGCCATACACTGCGCCATCGGAAAGTCTGACCGGCATGCTCACGTAGGTCTGTATCCCAAGGGCAGCTGCAGCCTCCGAATCGCCCCAGCAACTCCGCACATCGGCCGTGAACATGCGCCCCTCCTTGAGCGCGCGGTAGCAAAGAGTGTCGCCCCAGGGCACGGTCAGGCCCTCGGGTACCACCATCGTGCGCGTGTTTCGAGCGTAGAGCACATGTTGCAAGGCCTGCTCGAAGTTGATGGTCGTGAGGTACGTTGACTCCAACCGAGTGACCTTCTCAAGCATGTCCAGCAAGGGACGGGCCAAGTCCTCAAGCGTTTTGGCTCGAACGACGGAATCGGATAGTCGGGCGAGAAGCGGATCCATGGCTGCAAAGTCGGTAGGGTGAACGGCTGGCAAGTCAGTCCATCGGTAGATGTCGTCCCTCATCGCACTGTACGTCAGTTTTGTTCTTACATACCGCTCAAGTAAGAGAGCAAATCTCTGCTAGATCGGCTCGCTTTGTGTTCTTGCCTGAATATGATTGTGCACTCCACAGTCATTTTCTCGAAATCCCTGGTGCTTCGCTTCGGTAGCCCACTGGCTAATCTTATTCCTGCATATCGAACGACGTTTGACTCGTAAAGTTATCTGCCATTTCAATCTGCAAGCGAAATTCAACGACTTTCTTTCTCTTGTTCCGGCTCAATACATGCAATCTCACTGGAGAGTAATAACTTGTTGTAGCCGGAACTTCATATTGCTTCCCATAGATGGTGACCATTGATGCGGGTTCTTTCTGCTGAAGTACGGAAAAGCCTCCTCCGCGCACAGTCTCCATCAGGTTTCTTTCCTCCTCAACAGTACAGCTGACCGTTATCTCCGGCAGTGCTGTGACTTGTGAGCGCTGGTAGGAGAGCTTGCCTTCAACGATATCGCTAGCTCGCGCCAAGGTCCGATGATCTTCAGTAGAAATGGGCTCGAAGATATCGATAGGCGCACTTTTTCGAAGATATCGAAGCACATTTCTGGCTCGCCTAACATAGAAGGCAAATGCCAGCGTTTCGTTTATCTCCTCAATATGCTTGGGAGTATGAAAGTTCCCGGATGCAGCCTGATTTCCTTCGACTTCTAAAGTAAATGAGATGGAGGCGGAGGAGTCAAGAATCGTTTCTAGCAAATTGATGAACGCGTCCAGGTAGGGAGGGCTGGCCCCCTCCTTTCCCTGCCACGCTCGCACATTGGTGGTCAGGTTGGATACCGAGTGGACACCGTCACTACCGGTCGGTGTAAAAATAATTTCCACGTCCAGAAGACCGCCACATCCAGCGCCTGCAAACCGGATTTGTTTGCGTCCAGCTGTTAGTTGACCGTTAATGGTTTCAAAAACTGCAGGTTCTGTCTGGGGTGCAAGTATCTTCATCACGGCTGGACGTGCCGCTGGCATGATCGTTATCGTTGCCAGGTCGGCATCTTTGTGAAGCACGTCGAAGAGTTTTGATCCTTCAAACACTACCCCATCGAGTGGCAGCGTCGCTTCACGCCCCTCGTCGATGGATGCCTGAAGACCTTTGCGCCAGACATCAACCGATTGCGGCCCAATCTTGATGGAAAAAGGCACCGTCTCTTTCACTCCCAGCATGATCGTTGTGTTTCCACCCGAGTAAGCCGTGGAGATGGTGAACCTAGGGTCAACAGACTCCAGTTGATCGACGAGCGACTTGTGAACATTGCCAATGGCTTCAGGGTAAAACCCTGGCGTCCGGTTGCCCATGGCCATGGCCGCCATGCGATAAATATCCTTTTCATCAGGAAGCGGTTTGCCTTGTTCCAACAAAGCCCTTGCCTCAGCCGATGTTTTCCATGCTTTGAGCGTATCTGCTGAATACGCATCCGGGTCCCGGTCAATGATCGTTGAGCAGGTCTGGCAAAGCCAGATGATGTTGCCGAAGCTGCGCCGTTCTTCTACCGTCATGGTCGCGAGGTATCGGGGTCCCCCGGGCGATGCCGCATGAATATGCGCGCCAACCCCAACGTTGGAGAAATCAACTTCACCCACTGGCGCGGAGGTGGTGGCACGGCATTTGGAACAACGGCCAGCCACCCGTTGATAAGCCTGATTCTTGGTGCGTTTAGTGAAGTCGTCGCGTGCCATCGGATCGTCGCTATCAAGTATGTAAATTCTGCGTGGGTCTTTTTCGCTGACTCGCGGCCGACGTGCAAGCAATCATTGGCCGTCCGCAGGCTTCTTCTTGCGCACCGGTCTGGTTGGCGGTTGAAACTGCGCTACCAGAGCGCGCAAGGTGTCTGCCTCCGCTTTGCGTTGCGCCACCGCCTGCAGCGCCTGCTGCAGCTCTACGCCTTGCAATTGGTTCACGCGGGCGCTGTCAGCCAGCGAAGATCGTGCACTCTCCAGATCTGAGGCCAATCTTGCCTGCGCTGCATTGGCCTCCAAGAGCTTGGCGTGGTGATCCCGCTCCGCCTCTGTGAGCTTGCCTCGCAGCTGCTCCAGTTGCTTGTCCATCTGAGCGCGAGCGGTGCGCTCCCGGTCAATCTCGCGAAGCGCACGGCGCTCAGCCTCGGCCGCTCGGGAGGCGGCCTCGTCGATGGCTGCACGCCCCTTATCCAGCTCCGCACTGAAATGCTGGCGGCTTTTGGACTGCTCCAATTTCAACTCGTCCACCTGGCGCGACAGGGTCTCGGCACGCGCCGCAGTGGCGGCGTGCGCGCGGCGCTCGTGTTCCAACTCCGTGCCGAGGTGGTGCACGCGTCCTTCCAGTTCGGCGCCTTTGCTCTGCGCCTCCAGGAGGAGAGCCTCGATCGCAGCGTTTCGCTGCTGTACTTCTTGCAGTGCTGCCTTCGCACTGTCAGCTTCGGCCCGCGCCTCGACGCGCAGGGCCGCAAGCTCCTCGCGTGCCAATTCTGTCGATTGGGCCCACAGCACGCTGACGGCCTGGCCTGCGGCCTCTTTAAGCGCCTCTGGTAGATCGGGGTGATCAATCTCCACACGGGCCTTGCCGCGCAAATCCTCCCAGAACTTGGCCAACGCCTCGGCTGGGGCGCTCATCGAGCCCTTGCGAACATGCTGGTAGAGCTTGCTGGCGGTAGGCGTGATGCCGTATCGAAAAAACAGCAGCGCACACACCTCGCGATACAGCGTTTTGGTGTCGCTGAAACGCTCCCGCAAGGCCTCAACTTCGGCTTGTATTTCTGATTCTTCGCTCATTCTTAAATAATACAACGTATAACGTATAAATCAATGAATTTATTTCTAATTTTTGGACATAATTACTCTAATGTCCATAGAATGCGGCTGATGAGCAGTTTGATCGTTGCACCGGCCGTTTTGGCGCATCTTGAGCCTTTAGAGGGCTTGGTGCTACCCCTTCACCTGTCTGGTGAGCGTGGGCGCAATCGAGCTCAGGGTCTACCCCAGGTCGCGGCCAACGACGACCGCTCTGCTGTTTTGGCCTGGCTGGCGCGTTACAAGGATTCGCCGGCAACGCTGGCCAGCTATAGCAAGGAGGCGGAAAGGCTGCTGCTTTGGTGTGTGCACCAGCATGGAAAGGCCCTGTCCGATCTGACCCACGAGGACTTCCTGGCCTACGAGTCCTTTTTGGAAGATCCCCAACCGGTTGGTCTGTGGGTCATGCAGGTCGCTCAGAAGGCGCCGAGGTCCTCGCCAAACTGGCGTCCGTTCGCCAAACCGCTGGACCGGCAGAGTCAGCGCCAGGCACTGTCGATCCTCAACAGCCTTTTCAACTGGCTGGTGCAGGCGGGCTACTTGGCAGGGAACCCCCTGGCCCTTCGGCGAAGAAAAGCCGTGGCGCGGCCGGCAAACACGAGCAGGTTCTTGCCGCACGAACACTGGGCCCACGTTCGCGCCACCATCGAGTCGCTGCCGACCACCACGCCTCGCCTGGCGCTGCAGGCGGCCCGCTACCGGTGGCTTTTCTCGCTGCTGTACATCGGTGGGCTGCGGATCTCCGAGGTCTGCAACAACTCCATGGGGGACTTCTACTGGCGCAAAGGGGCAGACGGCCGCGAGCGCTGGTGGCTGGAGGTGCGTGGCAAGGGGGAGAAAACCCGCGTGATACCAGCGACCGATGAGTTGGTAGCCGAGCTGATGCGCTACCGAAAGGCGAACAACCTCAGCCCGCTACCGCGCGAAGGGGACGCGCTTGCGCTCCTACTCCCGCTCATTGGGGGCGCGCGCTCCATGGGGCGCAGTGGCGTGCACGAGCTGGTCAAGGACATCTTCCGCGAAACCGCAGCGCGCTTGCGCGCCCTGGGGCCCGATCACGAGGCCGCAGCGGCTCACGTGGAGCAAGCGTCAGCGCACTGGATGCGCCACACGGCCGGCACCCACCAAAGCAGCAGTATGGACCTCAAGGCCGTGCGCGACAACCTGGGGCACTCCAACATTGCCACGACCAGCGTCTACCTGCACACGGAGGACGATGCCCGTCACGACCAAACATCGAGCGCTCATCGGATTGGATGGTCGAGTCTTTGAAAGCGATCACACCGCCTTGACATTCAGTATTTGAGGATGAGGCCTTCGTGCCGGAAAATGGCGGCGACGACTTCATAAAGAGGGAAACATGGCTCAACTTGGGCAGATGCTGCTGCGCGTGTGGGACGTGAAGCATGGCGCATGCGCCATGCTTCATCACCAAATCAATGGTTCTGCCGGGCGACTTGCCATGATCGATTCGGGATGCACTGCGACGTGGCGCCCGAGCACCTTTATCAAGCACGGGCTCGGGAGGCAACGGCTCGACTACCTTTTTATCACCAATGCCGACCAGGATCACATGAGCGACTTGCAGGGTCTTTGGGATGAAGGCATTCATGTTCCGGTGTGGCATCGCAATCCCAGTCCGACTGCAGACAACTGGCGGGACATGAAACTCACAGGGGGGCCGCTCACCGATGACGCAAGGCGTTTTATCGCGAACTGCGATGAGTTCCGAGGGCCGCCTGCAGAGCCCTTCAACCTGAACATGGGAGGCATCACGTGTACCACGTTCTACAACCCATATCCGCAGTTCACCAATACCAACGATCTCAGCCTCGCGGTATTTGTCGAGTTCGACGGTTTCAAGATACTCTTTCCTGGCGACCTGGAGAAGCCAGGTTGGCGGGCCTTGCTGCAGCGACCGGACTTCTGCACGAAGCTGCGCGACACCAACATCCTCGTGGCATCTCACCACGGGCGCGAGAGTGGGTTCTGTCCGGAGATCTTTGACTACTTCACCCCGGATGCCGTTGTGATATCGGACAAGCCCATTGAGCACGAGACCCAGAAAATGGGGCCGGACTACCGCCGGGTAGTGCGTGACAGCGGCGTGCGCGTGCGAAGCACTGGCAGAGACAGGCGTGTCCTCACCACCCGGCGTGACGGATGGATCCAGTTCACTGTTTCTGATGGAAGCTATTTCATCGACACGGAGTACGCAGGATGAAAGCGGCTGCGCCCCGGAGCCTCAAATCCCTCAACATGGTGTGGCTGGTGTCCATAGCGCTCGTTGACATGCTCGTCGTGGTTGCTCTGGTGGCTCCTGAGTGGCTTCAAAATGAATCATGGACACGATCAGGCATGGCTCGCCTTGCGGCTTCGATCGCGATGCCGGCACTGGTCCTTCTCGTAGCCAACCTGCTCCCGCATGATGTCAAGGCAATGCTGGTGTATTGGAAGCCGCTCGGCAACCTGCCAGGCTCTCAGGCATTCACAAAGCATGGCCCGGGCGATCCACGGATCGACATGGGCGCGCTCAAGAGGAACGTGGGCGTCATGCCCAAGGATCCTAACGAGCAAAATGCCAAGTGGTACAAGCTATACCGACAAGTGTCCAGCGAGACCGAGGTCGTGGAGGCGCACCGGCTGTTTCTGCTGTACCGCGACATGGCAGCGGTATCGCTGCTTCTGGGCATGACTGTGCCTTTCGCGCTTTTGTATGCCGGCACATCGGCTGCTGCAGTGGCGGGGACTGCGGCGCTGTTTCTCGTCCAATACCTTGCCACGGCAGTTAGTGCGCGCTGGAGTGGCGTTCGCTTTGTGTGCAGCGTATTGGCCGTGCATTCGGTGAAGAAGGTTACCGCGTCGAAGGCAGCTGTCGCGCCGTGACTGAGCAGATCCCGACTTCCCGCGCCGCCAGATGCCTCCTTGTGTCTATTGGCGGACTCCGCGCAGCAGCCTGAGGCCATTGGCCACCACCAACAGGCTGGCCCCCATGTCCGCAAACACCGCCATCCACATGGACGCGCTACCCATCACCGCAAGGACCAGAAACACCGCCTTGATGCCCAGGGCGAGCACGATGTTTTGGACCAGGACACCTCGGGTGCGCTGGGACAGTTCAATGACTTCGGGGATGCGACGCAGGTCATCGTTCATGATGACGACGTCGGCCGCCTCCATGGCTGTGTCGGTGCCAGCGGCACCCATGGCGATGCCGATATTGGCGCGCGCCAGCGCCGGTGCGTCATTGATACCGTCACCGGTCATTGCGGTCGGGCCGTACTGACTCTGCATCTGCTCGATGGCGGACAGCTTGTCCTCTGGCAGCAGGTTGCCCTGCGCCTTGTCGATCCCAGCCTGTTTGGCGATGGTGTTCGCGGTGGCGGTGTTGTCTCCGGTGAGCATTACTGAGGAGACGCCCAGCTTGTGCAGTTGAGCGATCGCTTCTCGCGAACTCTCCTTGATCGTGTCCGCCACGGCGAAGATGGCCAGCACTTCCGTTGTGCTGGCGAGCAAGGTGACCGTACGGCCCTGGGCTTCCTGCTCGGCCAGCAGCGCTTCTATCTCGTCATTGCACAGTTGCCGCTCTTCAACCAGGCGATGGTTCCCAAGAATCAAGGACTGGCCTCCGATTTGCGCCTCCACGCCACGGCCGGGGAGTGCCGTAAATCCGCTGACGCCCCCCGGCCCTGATTCCAGACCCTGTGCGATGGCTTTGGAGACAGGGTGGTCCGACTCTGACGCAAGGTCTGCCGCCCAGCCGAGGATTTGAGCTTCCGAAGCGTGCTTCGAGAGGATCTGGCGAGCCACAAGCTTGGGTTTGCCTTCCGTGATCGTGCCGGTCTTGTCCAGTGCGATCGCCTTGAGCTTGTGGGCTTCTTCCAGGTACACCCCCCCCTTGATGAGAATGCCGCGCCGCGCCGCCGATGCCAAGCCGCTGACCACCGTGACCGGTGTTGCGATGACCAGTGCGCACGGGCATGCGATGACCAGCAATACGAGCGCTTTGTACAGGGCCTCCATCCACGTCAGGTTCATCAGCAAGGGCGTGAGGACCGCGACCAGCACAGCGATGGCGAACACCGCAGGTGTGTAGATGGCAGCGAACCGGTCCACGAACTGCTGTGTCGGCGCGCGGGACCCCTGGGCTTGCTCGACCGAGTGGATGATGCGGGCCAGCGTGGTGTCGCTGGCCTCCGCAGTGACAGTCACTTCCAGAGTGCCTGTCTCGTTGATGGTGCCGGCGAACACGAGGTCTCCTGCAGCCTTGTCCACGGGGATGCTCTCGCCGGTGACGGGCGCCTGATTGACGGCACTCGTGCCGCTCGCGACGGTTCCGTCCAAGGGAATCCGTGCACCTGGTTTCACGCGCACGGTGGCGCCGATGGCGACTGCGGCCGATGGAAGGGTCTGCCAGGTGCCATCAAGTTGACGCACCTCGGCCGAGTCGGGCGTGAGGTCCAGCAGGCTCTTGATGGCGTTGCGCGCGCGGTCCACGGCGCGGCCTTCGATCATCTCGGCGATGGCATACAAGGCCATCACCATGGCGGCCTCGGGCCACTGGCCGATCAGGAAAGCACCAGTGACGGCGACCGTCATCAGGGCGTTGATGTTCAGCCGCCCCTGCAACAGGGCTGCAAAGCCTTTTCTGTAAGTCGAGAAACCTGCCAGCCAGATAGCGGCAGCCGCCACGGCCATCCCGATGCCCTTGAACACCATCGTATCGGGGGAGAAAAACGCGACGGCCTCGGCGATCACAGCGAGCGCCAGCGCGGCGCCCATGCGCCCGAAGCCTTCACTGGGCGCATCGTGCTCGTGGTCTTCGCTGGTTGATCCGGTGCCCACCGGTTCAGGATTGAAGCCTGCCTTGCGTATGGCTGCGAGAGCTTGGGGAATCACCTCGTCGGGCGCATCAATGGCCAGGGTGCGAGCACCCAACTGAAACCCGAGTGTTCGAATGCCACTCACCGGCTCCAGGGCCCTTCGGATCTCGCTTTCTTCCGAGGCGCAATCCATCGCGGTGATGCGGAACACTGCGCCCTTGGTTGTTGGTTTGCCGGGCGTGAGGGGGGCCACACGGTCACCACAGCACGCATCGGCAGGAGTGGCGGACTTGCCGGGGCCGCAGCAATCGGTCTGTGCTGCAGAAGCATTTTCCCGTGCGCAGCAAGCGTCCGGGGCGTTGATACGGGTGTCGTCACAGCTGGTTTTCATAGGAATGGTTCCTTCTTGGTGTCCATTGGAAACCTTGAAGTGGCTTCAATGTCAAGTTCAGGGTGGAATGGGTTCAGCTTGCCGCTGCACGCGCAGGTTTTGTGTAGGAGCAACCGCATTTGCACAGGCGGCTAGCTCGCGAGCCGGGTGGCGGCGATCAACTCGGCGATATCCGCTCGCACGGACATGGGTTCGAAAGCGCTCACGTTCGCGCGCCCCGGATTGCCCAAAGGAAGACGCTTGAGCAGGTGACCCAAGGGCACCAGGGCCAACCGCAGGAGCTGTCCAGCGAACTCTGGACCATTCTTGGTCGCCAGGGCAAGCTGCAGCATCGCAACGTGGGTTCTCCAGTGAGGCGTGAAGCGGCTTTGCCCAACGACATGCGCGGCTTCGAGGGTCAGCCATTTCGCTTCTGCATCGGTTTCAGGGAGCGCCTCATACCTGGCCAGCAGACGCTCGAACACGACGGGATCGAAGGTTGTGGCAGATCGCGGATCAGATAGCTTGTTCATTGTTTTGTCTTTTTGACGGCCTTGTGCAGAGGAAGCGCAGGACGAATGCCCGCTGGCGTCAATTGGAAACCTTGGAGTGGCTACAGTGTCAATAATCAAAAAATGGAAGGAACCATGCAGATCAAGAATCTGGCCAATGCCGCGGGCGTTGATGCCGAAACCATCCGCTTCTACGAAAAAGAAGGCTTGCTTCCCAAGCCCGCTCGGCTACCCAACGGCTACCGCGACTATGCCGATGCCCATCTCGAACGCCTTGCATTTGTGCGGCACTGCAGGGCGCTGGATATCCCTTTGGCCGATGTAAAAAGTCTCCTCAGTGCACTTGACGCGCCGCAGGACGCCTGCGGGGACGTCAACGAATTGATCGACGGCCAGCTCAGCCGCCTGCGTGCGCGCCTCAAAAGCATGAAGGCCCTCGAAAAACAACTCCTGCAATTGCGTTCCGCCTGCGCAGGCGAGCATCCCCATCAAAGCTGCGGGATCTTGAAGGAGCTTGTCTCCGCTGCCCACGGCGAGGCGTGCCTGTGCCATGCGGAGAAGCCTTCCTCCACCTTGCAAGCGCTGCGGACATGACGAACTTGTAATCTGCAAGTCCGAGAGTTGTTGGCGTTGGTTCATCAGACTGTCACCAGTGCCTCTGCTACTGACCAAATGGGTGGTTCGGCGCAGTAGACACAACTACCTGAGGAGACACCATATGGCGATTCGCACACTCTTGACAACCATTGCACTCGCAGCACTTGCCGGCCCGACGTTGGCCAGCGGTGTAATCCATTCAGCGAATACCGAGATGGGTTACACGACGCATCCGGATCACGCGGCTCAAGGGAAGTCACGTGATCAGATCGTCGCAGACATGGAGCAATCCAAGAAGGATGGCCTGTGGCAGTACCACCGCTTTGGCGCTCCGGTTCCAGTCAAAGGTACGGCGTTGACCCGGGAAGAGGTCTTGGCGGACCTTGAACGTGCTCAAAAGCATCCAAGTTGGGCCCTGCGCCGTGTTGGAGCACCAGTTGCAAACGTACCTGCACCCTGAGTATCTATCGGTCATAGGAAGGCTCGCGATGGGTAGCGCCAACGATCGGCAACGAACGGTTGTCTACGATATGTGAGCTACCCGTAGAGGGTCTTCAGCAGCACGCCGCCCAGGTGGCGTGCTGCACATTTCCAGTCCGATTCTCGTCACGCCTTCGCTGCTGCTGGCGATTGGGTGGCCAGCATGCATCCGTGCAATTGCTGCAGTGATTGCCAAGCCCAATCCGTGATTCTGCTCGCTATGTGATCGAGAGGCCGAAGCTCTAAAAAACCGATCAAAGATTCTTTCCAGAACTTCCTCAGGCACTGTCTGCCCAACATTGCTGACGGAGATGCGCACGCGCCCTTCGGCCGCCTGTTCGATACTTACGACGACTGTGGTACCCCTGTGGGCATAGCGAGTGGCATTGCCAATCAGATTTGACAGCGCTCGCCTAAGCAGAGGCTCATCAAAGTCACCAACTGCATCTCCCAAAATACGGAGTTCCAATTCAGCCTCCGACAAGGCAGCATCGTGGTAGTCCACCACGTGCTGAACAACGGCCGCCAAGCTCGGGGTATGCGTTCGGCGTGCGACTGCTCCGCGATCAGCCTGGGAGAGAAAAAGCATGTCATTCACGATGCCCGTCAGTCGGTGAAGCTCTTCCAGATTTGAAGACAGCACTTCCTGGAGGTCAAAGCTGGCTGGGCGGCGAAGCGCCAACTCGTTGCTGGCAAGCAGCGTTGCCAGCGGAGTGCAAAGTTCATGTGCAACATCTGCATTGAAGCCTTCCAGTTGGGTGTAGGCTTGATTGAGCCTACCCAGCAAGCCGTTGAACTGTTGCACCAAAGGCACCAGTTCTGAGGGCTGTCCCGAGCTGTCCAATCGCTGGTCCAGATTGTCCGCAGAAAGCGCTTGAACCTGCTTCGCAAGCTTGCGAATCGGTGCCAGCCCAAAGTGAACAATTGACAGGCCGCCCAGAGAGACGACCAGTGTCCCCACTACTGCGGCAATGGCCAGGGTCAACGCCAGTCGCTGGAGGTGTTTCTGGTCGTCCGCTACATCCATGGACAGCGTGACCCGGAGCGCAGGGCCGCTACCCGATTGCGCCGCTACCTCGAAGCTCCTTGCGGCCACGTTCATGTCCTGAACACTCGGTTCGACCAGGGGGAACAGCAAATGCCCATCGCTTGATCGGACGACGAGGCGGAAGTTCTCATGGCCAATCAAGAAGTCACTAAGCGGATGTTCCCGCGAGGTTTCTCGAACGGAATGCTCACCGGTACTCAGGAGATGGCGAACAATGTTCTCTTTCTGAGACAGCATGTCCGTCTGTCTCTCGGACAGATTCATGGCAGTCACGAGGTACACCACCAGGCAGACACCTCCGAGGCCGGCGAAACTTTGCGCCGCAAGCCACCAAGACAAGCGCTGGCGCAATGAACGAGGCAGATCGCGACTCATCGGCCCCGCTCCTCCAACACGTAGCCCATGCCTCGTATCGTGTGAAGCAGCGGCTTTTCAAACGGGGAGTCCATCTTGCTGCGCAAGCGGCGGATCGCCACCTCCACGGCATTGGTGTCGCTGTCGAAGTTCATGTCCCAGACCTGCTCGGCGATTTCTGTGCGAGAAAGCACCTCACCCTTCCTTCGCAAGAAGAGCGTCAGCAACAGAAATTCCTTAGCCGTGAGATCGACCCTCTGCCCCGCCCGAGTCGCCTTGCGACGCACAAGATCCAATTCAAGATCGGAAACGCGGAGCAAGTTCGACTCACTTTTGTCCTTGGCCCCGTGCGAACGCCGCAGCAGCACTTGAATGCGAGCATTGAGTTCTGAAAATGCGAAGGGCTTGACCAGGTAGTCATCCGCTCCTGTCTGTAGTCCTAGAACGCGGTCTTCTACGCTAACCCTCGCGGTCAGCATCAACACAGGCGTCTGCTTGGACTTTCGCAGCGCCGTCAACACCGTAAAACCATCAATACCGGGAAGCATGGCGTCAAGAATCACGAGGTCGTGTGCTCCTTCAAGAGCCATGTGCAAGCCATCGACGCCGTTATGAACCGCATCGACGTTGAAACCCGCTTCCCCGAGACCTTTGCGCAGATACGCCGACAGTTTGACCTCATCCTCAATGAGCAGAATTTTCATAGCTGGTATTGGCTGAGACTGTGTCAGTTGGTGGAGGAGTGCGCGACGTATGAGTACATGTGCGGCATTTGGGCCCCGCGCAGAAAGCATGTGCGCCTCAGCGCTTGCAGCGCTTCCGAGCCTTGCGCATTGATTTCAACTTCAATCTGGTCAACTGCCGCTGCTGAAACCGTCGAGCCAACTTCAAGCTGTACTTTGCCTTGCTGTCGAGTGGGCGTACGTACCGGATCCACAGCTTTCGCAGCTGCCAGAAGGTGATGGCGCAAACCAATAGGCTCAGCCATATCCAGGTCAGCTTGAGTGACAGATTTCCTGCCGGGATTCGCTGGAACATGGACCGCCCCCACTGAGTGCCGCTTCCACCGCGTATTGCCGAGCTGCGCAGGCCCTGTGCGCATGTACGCAGTTCGGCGAAAAGTGCCGCGATAGATGCTGTAGTCCCGCGCGATTACTTCAAGGTGAAACGTACGGAAGCGATGGTCTTTCCTGCTTTGGTCACCGCAACAACGGCCTTGCTGCCTGCCGCGACCTTGAAGCTGCCCGTCACCTCCAGCTTCCCATCCACCGGCTGGAGCTGCGCTTCTTGTTTGTCGCTGCCGGACAGCAGCGTTATCTTGGCTGCCATACCCGAGGGATCCAAAGGCTTTCCGTGGTCGCGCATGTACAGCTGCAGCTTGTCGGGCTTGGCAACCAGTTCATAGTCGATGTCCTTGGCTTCAGCCACGGCGCCACCGTGCATGGGTTTGATTTCATGGCCATCGGCATGCTTGTCGGCGGCGAAGGCTGTGCCCGAAACAGCGAGGGCCAAAGCAGTCAGCAGTTGAGAGATTTTCATGGATCTTCCTTGATTAAGTTGAGGGAGAGAGGTAGTTGCCGGTTCATCGCGGGATGAACCGGCCGCTGTCACACCGTTGAGGGCGCGTTCGGGTGAGTCGGCTCTGCGGAGACGTCTTCGTCCTGCTCATCGGGCCGGTGTGCCAGCCGGTAGAGGATGGGCAGCACCAGCAGGGTAAGCAGGGTTGAAGAAAGGATCCCGCCGATCACCACCGTTGCCAATGGTCGCTGGACCTCGGCGCCCGTACCGGTAGCGATCGCCATGGGTATGAAGCCCAGCGAGGCGACCAGCGCGGTCATGAGCACTGGCCGCAGGCGGGTCAAGGCCCCCTCACGGATGGCAGTGTCCAGGGGGACGCCTTCCTCTCGCAGGCTGCGGATGTACGAGATCATCACTAGGCCGTTCAGCACAGCGACGCCCGACAGCGCGATGAATCCCACGGCGGCGGAAATCGACATCGGGATATCGCGCAGCCAGAGAGCCAGGATGCCGCCCGTCAAAGCAAAGGGGATGCCAGTGAATACGAGCAGGCCGTCCTTGACATTGCCGAACATGGCGAACAGCAGCACGAAGACCAGCAGCAGGGATGCTGGCACCACGATCTGCAGACGCCGGGTGGCAGACTGAAGGTTTTCGAACGTACCGCCCCAACTTGTCCAGTAGCCGGTAGGAATCTTGATCTGCGCGAGCCCTTGCTCCGCGTCAGAGACGAATGATCCGACATCCCGGCCTCGCACATTGGCGCTGACCACGATACGCCGCTTGCCGTTCTCCCGGCTCACTTGGTTAGGCCCGGGTGCCAGCTCGAAGCTGGCGACTTCGCCCAGCGGAATGAAGTTGGTACGGGCCTCAGTACCCGACGCCGATCGGGGAAGTGGGATGGGCAGGCGCTTCATGCCCTCCAGATCGTTGCGCAGCGTCTCCGGCAGGCGCACCAGAATGTCAAAGCGCCGATCGCCCTCGAACAGCGTTCCCGCCTCCCGGCCCCCGATGGCCGTCGCAACGGTCTCCTGGATGTCGGCCACGTTCAAGCCGTAGCGGGCCGCCTTCTGGCGGTCGATGTTGACCGTGAGCATGGGCAGGCCCGTCGTCTGCTCGACTTTCACTTCCGAGGCACCCTGGATCTTTTGCAGCATCGCAGAGACTTCCTCGGCCGTCTTGTTCAAAACGTCCATGTCGTCGCCGAAGATCTTGACCGCCACATCGCTTCGCACGCCTGAGATCAGTTCGTTGAAGCGAAGCTGGATGGGTTGCGAGAACTCGTAGTTGTTGCCGGGGATCTTCCCGATCACCCCTTGAATAGCGGCGAGTAGTTCGTCGCGGGTTTTTCTGGGCTCAGGCCACTCACTCATCGGTTTGAGCATGATGTAGCCGTCCGAGATGTTGGGCGGCATGGGGTCCGACGCGATCTCTGCCGTGCCCGTGCGTGCAAAGATTCGCTCGATCTCTGGGAATTTCGCCTTGAGCGTTTTCTCGATCTGCTGCTGCATGGCCACCGACTGCGAGAGGCTGGTGCCCGGAATTCGCAGTGCCTGTATGGCGAAATCGCCCTCGTTGAGGTTGGGTACGAATTCGCTGCCCATGCGTGTTGCTATGAGCCCGCACAGGACCACGGCTACAGCAGCAACGCTCAAGACCACCGCCTTGGCGCCCATCACCCGATCGAGCAAGGGCGCGTACAGGCGCTTGGCACCGCCCAGCAAGAAGTTTTCTTTCTCGCTGACCTTGTTGCCGATGAACAGGGCGACGGCCGCAGGAATGAAGGTCACCGAGAGAATCATCGCGCCGACGAGGGCCGCCACCACGGTGAACGCCATTGGATGGAACATCTTGCCCTCCACGCCGGTGAGCGCAAAGATCGGCAGGTACACCACCATGATGATGAGCTGGCCGAACAGCAAGGCACGGCGCGATTCCTTGGAGGCCAGGAAAACCTCGTGGAAACGCTCTGCTCGCGTGAGCGGTCGGCCATAGTGCGCCTGCGCATGGGCGAGGCGACGCACACAGTTCTCCACGATCACCACGGCGCCGTCGATGATGATGCCGAAGTCCAGCGCGCCCAGGCTCATTAGGTTCGCACTGACCTTGTACGACACCATCCCGGTGAAGGTAAAGAGCATGGACAGCGGAATGACGGTTGCCGTGATGATGGCCGCCCGGATGTTGCCCAGGAAAAGAAACAGGATGACGATCACGAGGATCGCGCCTTCCAAGAGGTTCTTCTTGACGGTGCTGATCGCTTTGTCCACTAGGACCGTGCGGTCGTAGACCGTCACCGCGTGTACGCCCTCGGGCAGGCTGCGGTTGACCTCGATCATTTTTTTGTCCACGGCCTGGGACACGGTACGGCTGTTCTCGCCGATCAGCATGAATACGGTGCCTAGGACGACCTCTCTGCCATTGTCGGTCGCCGCGCCCGTGCGAAGCTCGCGTCCGATGCCTACTTCCGCCACATCGCGAATACGCACGGGTACGCCATTGGCGCTGCTCAGGATGACGTTTCCGATGTCCTCCAGAGTGCGGACCTGGCCAGGCGCGCGGATGAGGTACTGCTCGCCACGCTTTTCGATGTACCCAGCACCAACGTTGCCGTTGTTGCGATCGATCGCCGTGACGATGTCCTGCAGCGTGACGCCCAGCGATGCGAGGCGCTCGGGCGACGGTGCAATCTGGTATTCCTTGGCAAACCCGCCGATGGAATTGATTTCCGTGACACCCGGCACGTTGCGCAACTGAGGCTTGATGATCCAGTCCTGGATTTCGCGCAGGTCGGTGGCGGTGTAGGGAGTGCCGTCCGGTTTCTTCGCGCCGTCCTTGGTCTCCACGGTCCAGAGGTAGATTTCCCCCAATCCGGTCGATATTGGTCCCATTGCTGGCGTGATGCCTGCCGGAAGCCGGTCACGCGCTTCCTGGATGCGTTCATTGACCAGTTGACGCGCGAAGTAGATGTCGGTGCCGTCCTTGAAGATCACCGTCACCTGCGACAGGCCGTAGCGAGAGAGAGAGCGGGTCTGCTCCAGGTTGGGCAGTCCTGCCATCACTGTCTCGATGGGGTAGGTCACACGCTGCTCGGTCTCCAACGGCGAGTAGCCCGACGCCTGCGTGTTGATCTGGACCTGGACATTCGTGATGTCAGGTACCGCATCGATCGGCAGCTTCTGGTAATTGAAGACACCCAGCGCTGCCATGGCTAGTACGGCAAGCAGTACCAACCACCGTTGCTCGATCGAGAATCGAATCAGTTTTTCAAACATTGAGGAACTCCGGGTCAGTGCGTGTGTTCGGCTGATCCCTTGCCGAGTTCGGACTTAACGACAAAACTGCCTGCTGCCGCGTAAGGCATACCGGCCTTCAGGCCCCGGACGACCTCGACCCGCTTGCCATCGCTGCGACCCAACTGCACTGGCTGAGCGATGAAGCCGCCGTTGACCTTAAGAAACACCACGGGCTTTTCGCCGATGCTTTGAACCGCATCCGCAGAGATCGTCACAGGGATCGAGGCTTCTTCGGATACGACCTCCACGTTGACAAAAAGTCCCGGACGCCAGGCACCCTTGGGGTTGTCCAGTACGACACGCGCCTTGGCGGTGCGCGTCTGCTCGCCAATGAGCGCGCCGACAAAGGCCACAGTGCCCGTGGCGGACGCATCAAACGCTGTGGCCTTGATGGTCACCCTTTCTCCGACCCGCACTTGTGATATGTCTTTGGCTGGAACATTGATTTCGGCCCACACCTTGCTGAGATCAGAGATCGTGAAGACGGCCGCGTCTTCCTTGACCGCCTCGCCCAGGCTGATGTGCTTCTCGATGACGACGCCATCGAAAGGCGCCCGCAGTTCGAGCCGATTGAGCCCGGAAGCGGAGGATCCCGAGAGGCCGAGCGCGCCCAACTTCTGATGGGCGTTGGCAACAGCAACTTCGGCCTCGCTCAAGGCCTGCTTGGCCTGGAGGTAGTCCTGTTCAGCCGAGACTTTCTGCTCCCAGAGCTTCTTCTCGCGGTCATACGTTGTTTTGGCCAAAGCCAGGCGTTTCTGAGCGGTCTGCAGTTCGCTGCGTTGCTCGGAAGCCATAGGGCTGGCGATCGCGGCCAGGATCTGCCCCTTCTTGACGACCTGGCCCAGATTAGCGCTGACGCTTTCCACCACGCCTGCCAGGCGTGGGACCACATGCGATGTCCGGTCCTCATTGAGGCGGATTTCGCCCGGCAGCAGCAATGCCGTTTTGATGGTAGCTGCCGAGGCAGTGTCCACTCCGATCGCGGCGGCTTTGATCTGGGCATCAGTGAGTTCGACCTTGCCTTCTTCTTTGCTCATGACGAACATGAACGGTTCGGTAGCCGTCTGGGCAATGATTTCGATCTCGAACGCATGCGGCTCTGCAACCACCTCCCGACTCACCCAACTTCCTTTTTCAGGAGTGAATGTCAGTTTTTGTGTTTCCTGCGTCAGGCGAGTGATCGTTGCCGAAACAGATGCAGTCCCGGCAGGCAACGATTTGTCCTTGTCGGACATCCAGATGCGCAGCCGAGGTTCCCCGCCGTCTTCCACGAGCAACGCCTCCAGGCTGAAATCGCCTTCCTTGAAGAGGCTTCCGCCGTTCGGTCCCTTGGCCTGGCTCTCCTCGTGGTGCTCTCCATCCTCATGGCCTTTGTCATGGCCGTGTCCATCACCTCCACCTTTTCCATGATGCTCACCATCGCCATGGCCTTTCTCCTCCGCGTGTGCTCCATGTCCATGGCCATCACCGCCCGCTGTGCTGGGCTTGCCGCTCTTCAAGATGAAGGCTCCCGCACCAACCCCCATGGCGATAACGACCGCGATGGCAATGAGGTGCTTTTTGCTGATACTGGTTGTGCTGCTGTTCATGATGTTCTCAGTTCAGAGGCGCGCTCTGGCCGTTGAAAGTGGGATTGCCCGTAAGGCGTGCGATGTCTGCAGCTGCGCGATGAGCTTCCGCGACGGCCTTTAGGTACTGGGACTTGGATGCAAGGTAGGTTCGTTGTGCGTCCAGCACTTCCAGGAAGTTGAACTTCCCGTTCTCGAAGCCGGTGATCGCCGCGTCGTACGCTGACCTGGCACCTGGAAGAACCTCTCGTTCCAGCGCCTGAACCTCGACAGTGATGGCCGCGATCTTTTCTCTAGCCTGAGAAATCTCGCTTTGGACGCGAATGGTGGTAGCCCTCAGGTCGTCTTGTGCCTTGTCCTCCAACTTCAAGGCTTCAAGCAGATTGCCTTGGTTGCGGTCAAACACTGGTAGAGGTACTGAGAACCCCAGAAGCGCCACATTGCGTTGAGTTTCGTTGCTGCGCTTGACGCCGACGCTCACGGTAAGGTCAGGCACACTCTTGCTTTTCTCCACAGCGGTAAGCGCGCGGCGACGATCCACCTCCAGGCGCGCCCGCACTAAAGCTGGGGAAGACGCAGCAAGCGTTAGAAGATCGGCAGTTGCAGGAACCGCGGGCACTTGATCCGCTTTGCCATCCAGAACAAGAGGTACCGGGTCTGTCTTGCCAAGCAAAGCCAGCAATCGCGTCTGCGCGTTACGCTCCTCGCTCGCAGCCTGGACCAGCTCGACCCGCACGCTAGCCTCCGCAACTTTGGCCTTGGTCTCTTCCACGGGTGAGACTTTGCCGGCAGCGACCCGCTTCCCAACGTTCTCCGTGGTTGCTTTTGCCAACAAAACGCTCTCATTGGCCAGAATTCGGCGCTCCTGAGCATTGAGTGCATCAAAGTAGGCGGCGACGACATGGGCACGAACTGTTGCCTTGACCTCATCCAGGTCCACCTGGGCCTGCTCACGCGCCTTCTCCGCAGCCTTCGTCCGTGCTGCGCGTTTGCCTCCAAGTTCGATTGGCAAGTTGATTTGCCAGCTCTGCGCACGCGACTGTGTGCGAGTATCTTCAAGCGAGTAAGCCAACTCCGGATTGGGACGCGCCTGTCCTTGCAAGACCTGCCCCTCAGCAGCCTGTACTTGACGCAGGGCCGCTGCGACCTCTGGGTTGTTCTCCAACGCCTGCGCGAGTGCCTGCGTCAGCGAAAGCGGTGGCGCACTCAGCGCTGCAGCTCCAGCGACTGCGTGAATCTGACCTGCAGGCGGAGCTTGGCCAAGAGTCTGAGCGATAGCTCCACTCGTAGTGATCAGCAGCAGTAGTGAGGTGCTGATCGCACGAACGGTTTTTTTTCGGCGGCATTGCGCGCCGAGTTGTTTTTGAATGTAGGAACCCTTGAACATCCGATTCTCCAGTGATGACGAACACACAGGAATCGGCGGGGCGGCGCCTGGGCTTCCAGACGACCGGTCAAATACATACAGCGCACGCTATGGCGCCTGCTCTCAGCGAGCAGATGCAGATGACTGAAGCAAAAAAGTAGTTGCCCCCGCCGATCAGGCGAGGGAAAGCCACTGAGGGCGGTCCGGAGGTACAGCCGCTACGCCCGTCAGGGGAAAAGCGGCACGGACCGTGACACTGGATTGATTGGAGGTCGCCGCCTGACCTGCCAGCAAGTGCGTGACGCCAATGCCCAGCCCGTGGCAGAGGCAGCAGTCCACATCGAAGGTGTCTGATGCCTGAAGACCGTCGTCTGCCTTGCCTGGCAAGTTTGAAGCTTCGTGATTGTGCTCGTGATGGCCCACGTGCTGTGACTGGGCAGGCGCGCGCTCATGCATGCAATAGGTCGCCACCGCAGCCCAGCTGAACTGGAACGGTAGCAAAACGAGCAACAGTGTGGCGAACCAACGACCCATATACAAAGTCTAGCATGCGCTTTCAGACGACCCGTGCTGAGAATGACGCACGGGGGCGATAACTTGACGGGTGAATTTTTCAAGTCCGAGGGGATTCTAGAAGACACGTGGCAACGGTGACGTGGCGCCAAGATTACGATTCTGAAAGATTTGTCGTCCCAGCCACCGCTCTGAAGTTCACGGTATCTCCGTCCTCAAGGCTTCCAAGAACGCAGCAGCAACGCATTGGTCACCACACTCACGCTGCTGAGGGCCATAGCTGCTCCCGCCACCATGGGATTCAACAGGCCAAATGCAGCCAAGGGGATCCCGACCACGTTGTACGCGAATGCCCAGAAAAGGTTCTGACGGATCTTTGCGTACGTGCGCCGGGAGATGTCGATGGCATCTGCGATCAACGCAGGGTCACCACGCATCAGCGTGATCCCCGCAGCATGCATGGCCACGTCGGTGCCCGTGGACATGGCAATTCCCACGTTCGCTGCCGCCAGAGCAGGCGCGTCATTGATTCCGTCGCCCACCATTGCAACATGCCTGCCACCTGACTTGAGCTGGGCCACGATATCCGCCTTGCCTTCCGGCAGCACATCGGCACGAACCTGATCGATGCCCAACGCGCGGGCTACTGCGCCTGCGCTTCCCTTGTTGTCTCCGGTGACCAGGACGGTCTGGGTGCCCAGAGCATGCAGTTGGGCAATGGCCTGTTGTGAGCTGGGCTTCACTGTGTCTCCAAATGCCAATAGTCCCATCACTTCTGGCGCATCGGTCACGTCCGCCAACCAAGATACAGTGCGGCCCTCTTGCTGCATCTGCGCTGCAGCCCCGGTCAGACTGGCCGTGTTGACACCCAACTCCTCCATGTAACGTGTACTCCCGAGGCGGATCTGGCGTCCTTTGATGACAGCAGACATGCCTCTGCCAGCGACCGCTGTGACCTCAGTGGCACGAGGAACGGTCACACCCTGGGTGCGTGCAGCGTCCATCACGGCCTTTGCCAGTGGATGCTCGCTGCCGTTCTGAATGGCCGCAGCAAACGGAAGCAACTGATCCTGGAGGCCTTCTGCAGGCATCGCAGCCGTCAAAGTGGGCTTCCCCTCGGTCAGGGTGCCGGTCTTGTCGAATGCCACGGTGTCGATGCGGTGGGCAACCTCCAGCGCTTCTGCATCCTTGATCAGAATGCCGTGGCGTGCTGCTACGCCAGTGCCCGCCATGATTGCGGTGGGAGTTGCCAAGCCCAGCGCACAAGGGCATGCGATCACAAGTACCGCAACAGCATTGAGGATCGCCTGCTCCCAGTTGCCTGTAGCGAAGCCCCAGCCCATCAGTGTGATGGCAGCAAGACCGAGCACGACAGGCACGAAGACAGCACTGACTTCATCCACTATTCGTTGGATGGGGGCCTTCTTTGCCTGCGCCGACTCAACCATTCGCACGATGCGCGACAGGGTTGACTCTGCGCCAATGGCAGTCGTCCGTACCAGCAGCAAGCCCTCCGCATTCACGGCGCCCCCCGTCACTTTGTCGCCGACATGCTTCGCCACAGGCAGGCTCTCCCCGGTGATCAATGACTCATCCACCTGGCTGGCGCCTTCGATCACCGAGCCGTCTACCGGGACTCTCTCCCCTGGGCGGACAACCACCGTATCACCTACTTTCACGCGTGAAAGCGGTAGATCGACGTCGCCGTCATCAGTGCGCACGCGTGCAACTTCTGGGCGCAGCGCATGCAGCGCCCGGATCGCTTCTGTGGTTTGCCGCTTGGCTCGGGCTTCCAGCCACTTCCCGAGAAGGACTAGCGTGACGATGACAGCGGAGGCTTCAAAGTACAGGTGGGGCGTGCCGTGCTCAGCGTGCTTGAACAGCAGGTACAAGCTCAAGCCGTACCCGGCCGACGTACCCAATGCGACCAGCAGATCCATGTTGCCTGCGCCTGCACGAAGAGCCTTCCAGCCAGCGCGGTAGAACCTCGCGCCCAGCCAGAACTGCACAGGCGTGGCCAGGGCCAGTTGAATCCAGCCGTTGAGCGTCCAGTCTAGACCGAACAGCATGCCAAGCATGGGCAATACCAGGGGGAAGGACAGACCAGCGGCCAGAGCGACAGGCCACCAGGGCGCCGACTGCTTGTCGTGTTCGGTGGGAGTGTTCGTGTCCGCAACCTGTGCCTCATAGCCCGCCTTTACAACGGCGGCTACCAGACGTTCGGGAGGCAATCCTGCATCGAAACGAACCTGCGCACGCTCCGTGGCTAGATTGACTTCCGCGTGCTTGACGCCCGGTACACCCTTCAGCGCTTTTTCGACACGTCCCACGCACGACGCGCAGGTCATCCCATCGATCAGCAGCTCCACGGACTCTTCCGCCACTGCGTATCCAGCCTTTTCGACAGCCGCAGCCAAGGCCGGGACTGGCACCGTAGATGCGGCAACCACGGAGGCGCGTTCAGTAGCAATATTCACGGTCACCTCGCGGACCCCAGGGACGGCTTTGAGGGCCTTTTCAACGCGTCCAACGCAAGAGCCGCAGGTCATGCCAAGTATCGGAAGATTCAGGTGTGCGATCGATAGTGAGGCGGACGGCCCCGCTTCATGGGCAGTGGTATTCATAGCAATCTCCATGTGGTGTTCAACTTCGGCGTTAACCGGCAGAGTTCGAACTTTCAGGGTTGACACGATGGGAGACGCAAGCGAGGCGGCGCTCCTGATTGGATATCTATCTGGTCACTTGACCTTGCCCCAGTGGCAGACCGGAGACTGAAAGCCTCTTAACTTTTTCCAAGAGGTGAAAAATGCATGAATTCCAACTCCCCGACATGACCTGCGGACACTGCGCGGGGATGGTGAGCCAGACGCTTCAGATGACAGACCCTGAATGCAAAGTGCAGGTGGACATGTCCAAACGCATGGTCATTGTGCAAAGTGCGGAAGATCGCAAGACACTGGTCGAGGCACTGACCGAAGCTGGATATCCGCCCGCCTGATCTAGGCTTTACAGACGCCAATATTCAGAGCGCTTGACATTGACACGGTGGTAAGGACGAAAGTCCTTGCTACCGTGTTATTCCTTTGCACAGGAGCATCCATGACCACACTCATGAACATCGGCGATGCAGCCAAGGCGGCAGGCGTATCGGCCAAGATGATCCGCCACTACGAGCAAACAGGTTTGTTGCCGGAAGCCGAACGCAGCGAGGCCGGCTATCGAAAATACGGTGAACGTGAAGTCTCGGTACTGCGCTTCATCCGGCAGTCGCGCCGCCTCGGCTTCTCCATGCCCCAGATTGCAGAGCTGATTGGCCAATGGGGCGACACCCACCGCACCAGTCGTCAGGTGAAAGCGATTGCCGAGCGCCATCTGGCAGATCTGGAGGAAAAGCTACGGGAAATTGTCGAGATGAAATCGGCTTTGGAGCAGTTGGTTTCTGTGTGCGCAGGCGACGATCATGCCCATTGCGCGATCCTGGAAACCCTCGCTGCGGACAGTCCCTCTGCCCCCAAGCACAGTGCGAGCTTTGTCAAACCGAAGCGTCGCGGTGCCAAGGCCACCCCCGCTCACTCTGAGGTAGCCAACAAGCCGACAACCAGTCATTTGGATCTCATGACATGGATGCGCGGCGTACATGTGCATCGAGGCGCGCACTGACCTGGATAGCCAGGAGCCGTCCACATGAAGCGGCTGCTGCAGGCGGCCGTGCTTGGGCGGCCGCCTATAGGAGTCATGATTTTCTGTGCTCCTTCCCCTGCGCTTGTGCCCGGGAGTTCGCGTGACGCGGGGACTATTGAGACAGCCGCAGTAGAGGTTTGATCCATCAACACAGAGTTACCTTCGCAAAATTTCCCTTGGAACGAAAAAGCCGACTTGCGTCGGCTTTTTTCCTCGCGCTTCAGGTGATCCAGCCACAAAGCCATCGCGACTGGTTTTGCGTTGTGTGCATAGCACGCTAGCCACGGGACCGGCGATAGCCCAGCTGTGTGGATCCGGCGTTGATCAATCCCACCGGACCAAACAAAGAGGGCATACCCATGCTTGTCACTTGGGCGTAGAACCCGGAGTGGCTTCCTTGTGGGGCATGGCTTCGCGTGCGGCAGCCTTCTCCTGCCCGCGCGATTCGGCCTTGTTGGTTGTCGCCACACCGGAACCTTCACCACGGGCGGTGCTTCCATCGTTGGCACGCTTGACCGGCACGGCTGGGCGAGCCTTCTTGTGATCTTCACCATGGGCCTGGGCCTTGGAGTTGGTGTATGGCGTGGCTTCCTGGGTGTCGCCAGCTGCGAACGCAGAGGATGCGGCGGTCAGGGCGAGGGTAACAAGAAGAGTTTTCATGATTTTTCCTTTGTGAATTGATGGATGAACTGATAACGGTCCGATCGCGGGGCGCGAGCCGCTTACTTGGCAGGTTCGATGGCGGTGACCACCATCTTCCCGTTCTCGCTCACCACCATGAACTGGATCTTGTCACCGACCTTCGCCTTGTCGAGCAAGGCCTTGTCCTTGGCGGCGAACACCATGGTCATGCCAGGCATTTCCAGGTGTTTGATGTCCCCATGCTTGATGGTGATCTTGCCCGCATCCTTGTCGATCTTGCGCACTTCACCATCGGTCATGGATGCCGCAGCAGCAGCGGATTTGCTGGGCTCAGGGGTAGCCTGGGCCATACTGGTCACAGGAACCAGCGTCGCCAGCGACAGCAGCGCTGCAGCCAGAAATTGGTTAGCTTGTTTCATCTCTGAGACTCCTTTGCTTGTGGTTGGCAGCAATCCTGCGGATTACTTCTTGGAGACCTTGACCTGGCCTTTCATGCCAGCGTCGTAGTGGCCTGGGTACAGGCAGGCGAAATTCACATCGCCAGCCTTGGTGAACTGCCAGATGATTTCGCCTTGCTTGCCAGGAGCCAGGGAGATCTTGCTGGGTTCGTCGTGCTCCATCTCTGGGAACTTCTTCATCGTCTCGTAGTGCTCCTTCAGTTCTGCTTCGGTGCCGAGACTGAACTCGTGCTTCACCTGGCCAGAGTTCTTGATCACGAACTTGATGGTCTCGCCTTCTTTGACGGAAATCGCTGCGGGCGTGAAGCGCATGGTGTCGGCCATGTCCACATTGATGGTTCGGCTGACCTTGCCTGCTTTGCCTGGCTGACCAATGGCGGATTCAGCGCTGCCATGGCCACGGGCGCCACCGCCATCATGGCCACCACCATGGTTGCCACCAGCAAAGCTGTTGAAGGACAGGGCCACCACAGCGGAAGCTGCGATCAGGGAAAAAGTGCGTTTCATAGGTACCTCGGGTTGTGAATCGAAAAACGGAGCGATCAGTGACCGCTATGGGAAGAAGGCTTCTTGGCTTTGACGACCGTGTCTGAACTGGCCTTGTCTTTGCGCGGCATGGACTGGCCACCTTCGGACTTGAAGCGGGCGGGCTCGGCCATCGGACCGGTGTACTCGTAGGCAACCGTCCCATGTGGCGGCTTGTACCAACCTGGATTCTTGTAGTCGCCAGGCTTCTGGTCCCGGCGCACCTTGACGACGCTGAACATGCCGCCCATCTCGACCGAGCCGTAGGGACCTTCGCCAGTCATCATCGGGATGGTGTTGTCCGGAATAGGCATTTCCATTTCGGTCATGTCCGCCATCCCGCGCTCGCCCATCACCATGTAGTCGGGAATGAGGTTGTTGATCTTCTTGGCCACGCCCCGGTGGTCCACGCCGATCATGGTGGGGATGTCATGCCCCATGGCGTTCATGGTGTGGTGGCTCTTGTGGCAGTGGAAGGCCCAGTCGCCTTCCTCATCGGCCAGGAATTCAATCTGCCTCATCTGGCCCACCGCCACGTCCGTGGTGACCTCGTAGAGCCGTGTGCTCTTGGGGGTCGGTCCGCCATCGGTGCCCGTCACCAAGAACTCGTGGCCATGCAAGTGCATGGGGTGATTGGTCATGGTGAGATTCCCGATGCGAATGCGCACCTTGTCGTTCAACCGAACATTCAAGGAATCAATGCCAGGAAAGATACGGCTGTTCCAGGTCCAGAGGTTGAAGTTCAGCATTTCTGCAACTTTGGGTGTCGCAGCGCCTGGCTCAATGTCATAGGAGCTGAGCAAGAAGCAGAAATCGCGCTGAACTTCATCGATCAGGGGGTGCTTGGCCTTAGGGTGTGTCACCCAAAAGCCCATCATGCCCATGGCCATTTGCGTCATTTCGTCGGCGTGAGGGTGGTACATGAACGTACCGGGTCGGCGTGCAACGAATTCGTAGACGAAGGTTTTCCCGGGCTGGATTGCGGGCTGATTCAGGCCTGCCACACCATCCATGCCATTGGGCAGGCGCTGTCCATGCCAGTGGATGCTGGTGTGTTCCGGCAGCTTGTTGGTCACATAGATGCGCACCCGATCACCTTCGACCACCTCGATGGTGGGGCCTGGGCTTTGACCGTTGTATCCCCACAGGTGGGCCTTGAAACCGGGGGCCATTTCGCGCACCACGGGTTCGGCCACGAGATGGAACTCCTTGACGCCCTGGTTCATGCGCCAGGGCAGCGTCCAACCATTGAGTGTGACCACGGGGTTGTAAGGGCGGCCAGAGTTGGGAACCAGGGGCGCCATGGTGTCGGCGCTGCCCTGGAAAATGGGCTCTGGCAAAGCCGCCATCGCGACTCGGCTCACACTTGCGGCAGCGACAGCTCCTCCGGCAATGCCTGCAAAGCGGAAAAAATCTCTTCTTGAATTCATGTTGATTTCCTTGGGGATCAGTGACCAGCACCAGCTTCGGCAGCAGCGGCGGCGCCGCCCGAGACTCCGGCACTTGTGGGCTTGCCAATCAGGGAGGCTTGCAAGGCAGCGTCCGCCAGCCAGAACTGCTGTTCGGCATTCAGCGCCGCCATCACGGAATTGACCTGATCTCGGGCGTCGGCGAGCAGCTCAAAGACACTGATCAACATGCCGTTGTAGCGAAGCTGGTTTTCTTCGGAGATGGTCTTGCGCAGGGGGATCACTTCCTCGCGATGGTGGCGGGCGATGTCATAGGCCGTACGGTAGGCTGAGTAGCTCTCCCGCAAATTGGATCCAGCCGCGCGAGCGGTGGCCTCCAAGCGATTGGCCGCAGCCAGGGTCTGGCCATTCATCGCATTGCGGCGCATGCCGCCCCAGTCGAAAATAGGCAGCTGCAGGCTGATCTCAAAGCCGCGCCGTGTTGAGTGCGTGTTTTCTGCCGCATCAAAGACAGAATCACGCCGTACCCCCAGTTCGATGTCAGTGAACGTGGTGACCGTGTTCCACCCCTGTGCCCGCGCGGCAGCGTCGTACTCTGCCTTCGCAATTTGCAGATCCAGACGGCCCTTGGAAGCTTGGCGGCCCGCGTCGGCAGCAGACAGCGGCTCTGTGGGCAAAGCTGGCAGGCGCTGTGGCAGCTTGAGCATTTGGGCCTGTGCGTCGTCCAAGCCCAGCAGACGAACCAGTTCCTCTCGGCTCGCCGTCACCTGGTGCTGGGCGCTGGCCAATTGGGTGGCGGTATCCGCATAGAACGCTTGCTGCCGCGCACGGTCGAGCTTGTTGAAGTTTCCGACCGCCTGCATGCGCTTGGCCAACTCTGCACTGGCTTGGGCACTGGCGACCACTTGCTGTGTGTAGGTCAGTGTCTGCTGCGCCGCGACAGCACGGACCCAGGCCTGTCGTACCTGCGTGACCTGATCGACCACATCGCTGCTTAGACGCAGCTGGGTTTGCTTGATGCGTTCTTCTGCCAAACCCTTGCGCGTTGGAAGGGTCAACAGATCCAGCAGTCCGAACGACAAGAGTCTGCCGATTTCCGTCTCACTTCCCAGGCGCACACGCTCCAGACTGAGAATGGGATTGGCAATCCGACCGGACTGGGCTGCAGTCGAGGCATCCGCCCAGTTCTGGGCCACGATGGCCTGCATGGATGGGCTGTTGACCAAGGCGAGTTGAACGGCGTCCTTCTGGCTGAGGGGTTTGCTCAGTAGCTCCGAGGCGCGCTGACGCAAGGCGTCACGTTCGGCTTGGTCCCTTGCGAGCGTGAGTTTGCCGTCGGTGAAACCACTTGTCGCGGTGTTGGCGTTGGAAAGGTTTTGTTCCAGGTTCACGCTGGCACAGCCAGACAGAACGGCCACCGTGGCGACAGCCAAAACGATTTTGGTAGAGGGCATACGCAGCTTGCGGTTCATTGCTTGCCCCCATGGTGTGCATCATGACCGGCGGCAGACGGCTCCTGCCCGGACGCAGGAGCTGCCTGGCGCATTTCCTTGGCATAGGCACGCCATCCGCCGATTTCGCCCACCTTGTCGTTGGCTTGCCGCCAAGACTGCACCTTTTGCTCCTGGTAGGGCTCATAGCTCGTGAACGCTGATCGGTAGGACAGCTGATAGTCCGGCTTTGCCATTTCAGGCGCCGCCGATTGCGCGAAGCCCAGGGAAGGAGCCAGTAGCGCGACCGCCAGAAGTTGGGTTGATTTAGGTCGTGAAGTCCAAGGATTTTTCATAGGTGCCCCATGCGTTTCTTGATGTAGGGCATTCTGTGCGGACCTTGCTTCCGCCGAAATAACATGTTGATTACATCTTTGTTATGTTGAAGAAAGGAAAGTGATCTGCGGGCACACTTGCCGCCACACCTGAGTCAAGGAGAGTCCCGTGAAGATATTGATCGTCGAAGATGAGATCAAAACCGGCGAGTACCTGCGCCAAGGATTTCGGGAGGCGGGGTTCAACGCGGATTTGGTCCGCACCGGCGTGGATGGCCTTCACATGGCCCAGGAAGGCGACCATGACCTGATCATCCTGGATGTGATGCTCCCAGGAATGGATGGATGGCAAGTGCTCAAGAGCTTGCGCCGCAGTGGGCAGGAAATGCCGGTGCTGTTTTTGACCGCCAAGGACCAAGTAGACGACCGCATCAAAGGCCTGGAGCTGGGCGCCGATGACTATCTGGTCAAGCCATTCTCATTTGCAGAGTTGCTTGCTCGCGTGAGGACCATCCTGCGGCGCGGGCGCAATGGCTCGGAGGTGACGGTGCTGCAGGTCGGCGATCTAGAACTGGATTTGCTGCGCCGACGCATCAGCCGCTCGGGCAAGCGCATCGACCTCACGGCCAAGGAGTTTGGATTGTTGGAATTGCTCATGCGTCGCCAGGGGGAGATCTTGCCCCGCTCTCTGATTGCCTCCCAGGTATGGGGCATGAACTTTGACAGCGATTCCAACGTGGTCGAGGTAGCGATGCGACGCCTTCGCGCAAAAATCGACGATGCCTATGACACCAAGCTCATCCAGACAGTGCGCGGCATGGGATACGTGCTTGAAGCGCCCGAGGTGTAAGAGTGATCCACCGGTATTCGCTGACCACCCGGTTGACGGTTTTTTTTACCCTTGCGTCTGCTTTCGTCCTGGTGGGACTGGGCGTTTTGGTCGCCATCTCCATTGACCGCCATTTTGTAGAACTTGACCGCGATGCATTGCGGGACAAGATTCACCTGACCCGCGAAGTGATAGGCAAATCCACGTCTCCTCAGGATCTCAAAACCCGCCTGGATGACGTTCTGCACAGCCACGAAGGGCTTTTTGTCAATGTCCTTCGCGGCCAAGAGTCCATCTACTCAACGCCTGATTTCCAGTTCCCGAGCAACATGCTTGAGTTGACTTTGGGAGCCCGCCTGGGGGTTGCATCATGGCAAACCCCGAAGCACGAATACCGAGGAATGGCCGAGTCCATTTCCATGCCAGAAACCTCGGAACAGCCGTTGCAGATTTGGGTGGCTCTGGATATTGCCCACCACAAACATTTCATGTACGGCCTGATTCAGGCACTGGTGGCCTATGTGGCCTTGGCGACGCTGGTAGCAGGAGCCCTGGGCTGGTGGGCCGCCAAAAACGGCTTGGCGCCTCTGAGGACCATGCGCACGCGCGCAATGGCCATCACGGCGCAACGGCTGGACGAGCGCATTCCCAGTCACGCATTTCCCATTGAGATGGCTGACCTTGCGACGACCCTGAATGAGATGCTCCGGCGCCTGAAAGGAGAATTTGACCGCCTGTCCGAGTTTTCCTCAGATTTGGCGCACGAGTTGCGCACCCCGATCAACAATTTGATGACGCAGACGCAAGTGACGCTCAGCCAGGCCCGGACTACGGCCGAGTACCAGGACATCCTCGCGTCCAATGCCGAGGAATACCAGCGCCTGGCACGCATGGTCGCGGACATGCTGTTTCTGGCCAAGGCCGACCATGGGCTCATCCTGCCCAGTACGGAGAGGATCGCCGTGCACGATGAGGCAAGTGCCCTGTTTGAGTTCTACGAAGCCCTGGCTGAAGAAAAGCAGGTGCACCTGAGGCTGTCTGGCGAAGGGGATGTCAGCGGAGACCGTTTGATGTTGCGCAGGGCGCTCAGCAATCTTCTGTCCAATGCCATTCGATACACCCCGCCCGGTGAGCAGATTGCCGTTGAGATTCAGGGTGATGTGCACGGAACCACGGTGAACGTGATCAACCGAGGGCCTTCCATCGACGCGCAGATGATCCCCAGGCTGTTTGACCGTTTTTTTCGGGCCGACAAGTCGCGCAAGCAACTGGACTCCGATGGTGCAGGTCTTGGGTTGTCCATTACCCAGGCCATCGTTCACGCGCATCGTGGTCGCATTTCCGTGAGTTCGATAAGCGGCACGACCTGTTTCTCGATGTATTTCCCCAGTACAAAATCGTAGGAAAGCTCCCGACAACAGATGCATGATCCACTTGCCGAACTCATCGATTGCTGGAAAGCGGATCCCGGCAGTACCTACAACACCTGGTTTCTTTGGGACCAGCGGATAAAGAACTTTCGCTCAATCCGCCGTGGGATTGCGCAGGTGGTGCTAGATATTCGCGCAGGGACTTTTGGCAACGCCTACCGAGGTTCCTCGCTGGAGACAGTGGTAGGGTCGGTTGCGGAGCAGCGCCAGATATTCAAAGGTGCGGACCACGCGTTTCTCTGGAAGCCCAAACTGCGCATCCCCGATATCTATGAGAACGCCAGCAACCAAAACGCCTTTGCTGATTTGCTTCACACCTGTGACCACTGCGATTGCGCGGAGGATGTAGTGGCGGCAATACAGCGTATAGACGCCATTGGCATCAAAGGCCTGGGCCCAGCTGTAGCGAACTTGCTGTATTTCATTCACCCCACGTTGGTGACCCCCTTCAACACTGCCATCGTCAATGGGTTCAATGTCGTCACAGGGGGGCGCGTGAAGCTTGGCCGCTGGGACCACTATCTCTCCATGCGTGAAGGCCTGCTGCGTCTGAATGAGCAATTCCGCCTGAAGCTCTCCAACGACCTGGGAGCGATAGCTGGACTCATGTTTGACGTTGGCGCTGGCCGATATACACCGCCGCCCGCCGCTATGGACGGTGCCGCTATCGACCTCTGGAGAGAAGATCTGGAGCGCGTGCGACAGGAGTCCGCTGCCATGCAAAAGGAATTGGCGCTGGCCCGCGAGGGCGACGCAACGCATACAGGCGTCCAGGCCTTGCTGCGGGATCTCGGAAAAGCCCTGGGGTTTGGTGTCTGGATTGCTTCCAACGACCGGGGGCGGGTGCATGGCAGCGGCCTGCTGGGAGATGGGTGCATGGACCAACTGCCCACCATGGCAGACGGTGGCCTGGAATCCGTGCGGTTGATTGACGTAGTGTGGGTCGATGCCCACACCAGCCGCGTTGCCGCTGCGTTTGAGGTGGAGCACACCACGTCTATCTATTCAGGGATAGTGCGCATGCTCGACCTGGC
Organism: Acidovorax sp. NCPPB 4044; assembly: GCF_028069655.1. Lineage (NCBI taxonomy): Bacteria > Pseudomonadati > Pseudomonadota > Betaproteobacteria > Burkholderiales > Comamonadaceae > Acidovorax > Acidovorax sp. NCPPB 4044. The sequence continues at coordinate 2,118,332 of NZ_JAMCOS010000001.1, read as the reverse complement.
TTTGGGAACCCCCGTTGCAGAAAAGTGCGCGTTGTTTCTGGTGGCCCCGGACAATCGCCGCGACAAGGTGGCGGAGCAACTTCAAAGACCAGCCTTCTCCCGCGTTTCGGAACTGGGGATTCGTTATCTTCCCTACAGTCAGCTAGAGCAGCACCATGCGTCTATGAGCCGCTTTGGCTCCAGCATCAAGCCACTGCTTGAGATTTCCCAACGGCTGTAGCCCGTCTGTTCGGCTAAAACAGCGCTCGTCCACGAGGTGCAAGGTCCCCGCCCTTGGCGACTGGCCTGCCTGGTGCTGCCAGCGAGATGATTTTGATGTTATGACCAGCTGCACAATCGGAGGGCTGGCGTTTCAGGCGGAAGTGTCCGCACAGGAGATTGGTATGCAGTCCAAGGATCATTGGGAGCAGGTCTACACGACAAAGGCCAGCTCCGGCGTAAGTTGGTTTCAGGAGCACGCGCGGCAATCGGTGGAACTGATTCAGCAAACGGGCGCCGCCCCTGACTCCAGCATCATTGATGTGGGCGGTGGTGCTTCGACCCTGGTGGACGATCTGCTCGACGGGGGGTACCGGAAGATCGCGGTCTTGGATTTATCAGCGGCGGCGCTGGCGGCATCGCAGTCACGTTTGGGGCATCTCGCCAGCAAGGTTTCCTGGCTGGCGGGCGACATCACAACACTTGAACTCCCTCGGCACGCCTACGATGTTTGGCATGACAGGGCAGTATTTCATTTCCTGACATCGCCAGAGGAGCGCAGGGCCTACGTCGATTCGGTCCTGCGCGCAGTCAAGCCTGGAGGGCACGTCATCGTGGCAACCTTTGCCGAGGACGGGCCACAGAAGTGCAGCGGTCTAGAGGTGATGCGCTACAGCGCGGATGGACTTCATGCAGAGTTTGGTGCTCCATTCACGCTTTTGAAGCAGGAGCGCGAAGAGCACCGCACGCCATTGGGAACGGTGCAGAAATTCACCTACTGCCTCTGCCGCAAAGAGCCAAACTGAGGCCTCACCCGCCACTGAGCGGGCTAGCGGTATCTTGCCGGACTCAGCTTGGCTTCAAGCATTGTGCTTCCGAGGCCAAGTGCTTTTCCTCGGGCCTCTGCAGTGGGCGGTAAGAGAGTTTAGAACTGTGGATCCTTGGCCGAAGCATCCAAGCTGGTCGCCACAGCGGCATGGTGTGCCGCGTGGTAGCGGTCTGGATAGATCTCGTTGAGTTTGCGGCCGTCTTCACCCACCGCTACAAGCTCACCTTCGCGAATGGCGCGTGCAAGTTCGCTTTTGACCTGATCGCGGGTCTTGTAAGACTTGGCTTCCACAACGGGGTAGCGCCGCGACATCAGTTGATTGAGCTTGGCACCTGACTCTCCCGCCGCGAGCATTTCGCCTGATCGAATTGCTTGCTCCAGTTCAGCTCGCACTTGCTCACGGGTTTTCATGGACGGCGCAGTAGCAGTTACCGGGTAAGCGCTGGGGTTGATTTGCTTGAGCGTCATGCCCGATTCGCCATAGGCAAGCATGTCGCCACTTTGCATGGCCTGTGCCAGCTCCGCCTGAACCTGCTGGCGCGTCTTGCTGATTGCCTGATCCGAGGCAAATGCAGGGGCTGCGATCAAGGAGAGGACGATGAGTGTGGATTGGATTTTCATGATGAACTTTCCTTCTTGAGAAATGATGGATTGGGTGTGTACAGCTGTATGCCAGTTCGTGGATAGGCATACAGCCGTGGTTCTTGTGAGAGGGGATCAGGGCAGTTGTCGGGCATCAACCCAGCCAGCCTCGCCGCCCATATCGCGCACACCGTCGCGACCCACGGGATTGCGCTTGGCCGACTGCAATTCATCCAGGACCTGTTGGCGGGTCTTCGTCAGCTTGGGGCCTGGGACGAGTGGATAAGTGGCGGGGTAGCCACGGCTGATCCAGTACAACGAGCCGTCCTTCTGAGCAGCGAGAACGGTGCTTTCAACGGACTGGCGGGTAACTGCGTTGCCAAGATGGTCGGGAGCCAGGCTCACGCCTTCTTCCTGGCTTGGGCTGGTGTGATACACCGACGTGGCGAAAGAAGCTGAGGCGGATGCAGCAAGGCTGGCGACGAGGATTGCGGTACGGACTTTCATGATGGTCTCCTGTGGCGCCGGATGCCCGATATGGTCCATCCAGGTGGCGTTTTGTGCGCCACGGAGAGAAGTCTATAAATCGCCCCCGAACAGGACGGTGACCTGCTGATTACTCTTTTGATACCTGCATACGCTGATGAAGGTTTCGGTTGCATTGCGCCCACTACCAGGCGACCAAGTGACCAATCCCGCACGCTGAGTTCGGTTATGACGTCCCGACTACGGCTTTAGGCCCAGCCAGGCGCTCGCACTGAAGCGCGGCACAGCCGTAGACAAGCCTTGATAGGGTCTCCCTCTAAAAAAGCTGATATTCGAGCATTCTTTCGATAATTCAACATTTATTGTATTATTGAGGAATGAATGAATCAGACGTAGTCCGCTCGCTCGCAGCCCTCGCGCAAGAGGTGCGCCTCCGGGTGTTTCGGGCACTCATCGTTGCAGGCCAGGAAGGCCTCACGCCTGGGGCAATCTCCGAGCAACTGGGGGTGGCCTCCAACACCCTGTCGTTTCACCTCAAAGAGTTGGCCCATGCTGGCCTGGTGAGCCAGGAGCGCCAAGGGCGCAACTTGGTGTACCGCGCCTCGTACCAGACCATGAACGATCTGCTGGCTTATCTGACAGAAAACTGTTGCCAGGGTGCGCCTTGCCTCACTGAAGAGGCTGCCTCCTGCCACTGCTGAGTGGTTCGCCATATGGCAATACATGACCCGAGCGCTGGTGCGCGCTCAGCCCCGATTCACCCATCTCACCACCATTGACCCTGGAGTTCACCATGAGCGAAACGCAACAACCCTTGAACGTTCTCTTTCTTTGCACCCACAACTCCGCGCGCAGCATCCTGGCCGAGGCCCTGCTGAATGACATGGGCTCGGGCCGGTTCAAGGCTTACTCCGCAGGCAGCAGCCCGCGCGACAACCAGCAACCCAACCCCCTGGGCCTGCAGGTGCTGCAGAACGCTGGCATTTCCATCGAAGGCCTGCGCAGCAAGAGCTGGGATGAGTTCGCCACGCCCGACGCGCCACAGATGGACCTGATCATCACGGTGTGCGACAACGCGGCTGGCGAGGTCTGCCCCATCTGGCCAGGCCACCCCGCCACAGCGCACTGGGGCTATGCCGACCCCAGCGAGGGCGACGGCACGGACGAGCAGAAACTTGAAGCCTTCCGCCAGACGCTGCACGCCATGAAGCGTCGGCTCGAACTGCTGGTGAGCCTTCCCGAAGACAAGCTGGCCAAGGCGGTGCTTCAGACCACCGCTCGCCAACTGGTCACAAACTGAGAAACGCGATGCAGAAATCCAGCATGAGCGTGTTCGAGCGCTACCTCACCGTTTGGGTGGTGCTGTGCATCGTGGTGGGGATCGGGTTGGGCCAGGTGTTTCCTGGCGCAGCACGCGCGATTGGTGCGTGGGAAGTCGCCCGCGTGAACATTCCGGTGGGCCTGCTCATCTGGGTGATGATCATTCCGATGTTGCTCAAGGTGGACTTTGCCGCCCTGGGCGAAGTGCGCAACCACATGCGCGGCATCGGGGTCACCTTGTTCGTGAACTGGCTGGTCAAGCCGTTCTCCATGGCTTTTTTGGGCTGGCTGTTCATACGCCAGTGGTTTGCCCCGTACCTGCCAGCTGACCAGATCGACAGCTACATCGCTGGCTTGATCCTACTGGCCGCAGCGCCGTGCACCGCCATGGTGTTCGTGTGGAGCCGCCTGACGGGGGGCGATCCCCTGTTCACGCTGTCCCAAGTGGCGTTGAACGACAGCATCATGATTGTGGCATTCGCGCCGCTCGTGGCTTTCCTATTGGGCCTGTCGGCAATCACAGTGCCATGGGATACCTTGCTCACCTCTGTGGTCCTGTACATCCTGATTCCAGTTGTGCTTGCCCAATGGTTGCGTCGCGCGCTTCTGTCACGAGGCCAAGCGGCGTTTGACGCTGCGCTGCATCGCATTGGTCCGTGGTCCATTGCTGCGCTGCTGCTCACGCTGGTGCTGCTGTTCGCGTTCCAGGGCGAGGCCATCCTGCAGCAGCCCCTGGTCATCGCATTGCTGGCGGTCCCCATCCTGATCCAGGTGTTCTTCAACTCCGCGCTGGCGTACTGGCTCAATCGTGCTGCCGGAGAAAAGCATGCGATTGCCTGCCCATCAGCATTGATCGGTGCTTCCAACTTCTTCGAGCTGGCCGTGGCGACAGCCATCAGCCTGTTCGGCTTTCATTCGGGTGCGGCACTGGCCACGGTGGTGGGCGTTCTCATCGAGGTACCGGTCATGCTGCTGGTGGTCAAAGTCGTGAACTCATCCAAGGACTGGTATGAATCCGGATCTTCCCAACGTTGATGCTGCGCTCTTGGAGCGAGCCGATCTTGAGCGGTTGGTACCCGCACAAAGCTCTACCCATGCCCCCCGCATCCTGTTGCTCTATGGCTCGGTGAGGGAGCGCTCCTACAGCCGATTGCTGACCGAAGAAGCCGCGCGACTGCTGCGCACCCTCGGTGCTGAAACCCGCATCTTCGATCCCCGTGGGCTGCCACTGCCGGACGCGGAGCCTGACAGCCATCCGAAGGTGGTGGAATTGCGAGAGCTTGCCCAATGGGCCGAGGGCATGGTCTGGACCTCCCCGGAACGCCACGGCGCGATGACAGGCATCTTGAAGATGCAGATCGACTGGATACCCCTGTCTGTGGGAGCAGTGCGGCCGACCCAAGGCAAGACGCTGGCGGTGATGGAGGTGTCGGGCGGCTCGCAGTCGTTCAATGCTGTCAACCAGATGCGGGTGCTGGGCCGATGGATGCGCATGATTACGATCCCCAACCAGTCGTCGGTGGCAAAAGCCTTTCTGGAGTTCGACGAAAGTGGCCGCATGAAGCCATCGAGCTACTACGAGCGCGTGGTGGATGTGATGGAGGAGCTGGTGAAGTTCACGCTGCTCACGCGCGACTGCGCTGACTACCTTGTGGACCGGTATAGCGAGCGTCGGGAGAGCGCCGAGGCGTTGTCTAAGCGAGTGAATCAGCGCAGCATTTGAATGGCCGTTATAGGGCTGGGTCCTTGCGTCGCAAGACGCCTGAATTTGTCAACCACCCCCGCAACTTTTGCTCGATGGCATGCCAATCAGCCATCAGGCATGGAAGCTCTCGCGTCGTTGGCATTGTCAATTCTCCGTCCAGTTGCAGCACCGCCTGTCCGAGCGCCCCATGCATACATTGCCGACCAAGGTTTGGGCGCTGCCTGCGGACCTGATCTACAGATTGTGATCTGTGGTGACGGTGTCCATCAAACGCACTCCCACCGTCCAGAATCGCCTTGGAGGGGGTTGACTCTGTACCCGCCGTCATTGTCCTGTGAAGGCGGGTACAAAGCGGCCGGAGCTTGTCGCCCCAGATGCTGCCTCAGCGGAGAACCAGGACCGGGACCCTACAGTGACGCAGTAGTGTTGTTGTGGTGCTGCCGATCACGAGATGGCGAATGCGCGAATGCCCATACGCCCCCATGACCAGTAGTCCTGCCGCTTGCGACTCCATCAAGAGCGGCAGAGCATGCTCGGGTTCCCCGGGGAGCAATGTCACCGTGGCTTCAAATCCTGAGGTTTCCAGAATTTCTTTGGCCGCGCGCAGTTGTTCGTGGGCTGCAGGTGTATCGGGTGCACACATCGCCACCAACGCAGGCAATCCTTTGAGCATCGGGCTGCGGGCGACGGTTTCCAGCATTTTGGTTGCGGTAGCACTTCCATCAAATGCGATGACAAAACGCTCGGGCTCCACGAAGTGTTCGGACGTTGCCACTAGCACAGGTCGCTTGACCGCGCGGATCACCCGTTCAAGGTGGTGGTCCAGGTGCAGCTTCCCAGTGGTCTTGGCCTGGTAGTGCTCACCAAGTACGAACAGCCGCGCATCAGACTCCAATTCCACCACGGAGTCTACAAACTCCCCATGGCGCATCCGGCCCTCCACCTGTTGGACCCCGGCTGCCGTGGCGCGCGCCTGGGCGCTGGCCAGCATCTGACGCCCCGCTTCCTGGGCCAGCTTCCCCCGCTGGGCATCCAGATCACTCAGTTGCTGAAGCAGCATCTCTTGCGCGCCCAAGCCAATGGCTCCGCTGAAATCGGTAACGGCAGAGCTGCTGGGGTCGCGCTCTAGCACGTGCAGCAGCTCCAGCGGAACGCCCAGGCGGTTGGCGGACCATGCAGCCCAGTCAACCACAGCGGTGGTGGTCGTCAGGCCATCAATACAGGCATATACCTTGTTCATCGGGAGTCTCCTCAATGCATGAGTTGTTCAACAGCGCCAGGCTTGTCATGGATGGCAAAACGGTCCACCAGCGTGGCGCTCGCTTCGTCCATGCCGACCACCTCGACCTCGGTGCCCTCGCGGCGCAGCTTGAGCACGGCTTTGTCCAGGGCACTCACAGCGGTGATGTCCCAGAAATGCGCGCGGCTCACGTCAATGCGCACCCTTTGCACCACTTCCTTGAAGTCAAACGCGGCAAGGAACGCCTCGGACGAGGCAAAGAACACCTGGCCCACTACGCGGTAGACGCGGGTGTTGCCGCCGTCCTCACTCGCGCTGTCCACGCGCAGCACGCGGCCCACCTTGTGCGCAAAGAAGATGCCCGACAGCAGCACGCCCACGAACACTCCCTTGGCCAGGTCGTGCGTGGACACAGTGACAACCACGGTGGCGATCATCACGATGGACGAACTGGGCGGGTGCTCGCGCAGCTTGCGCACCGAGTCCCAGCTGAAGGTGCCGATACTCACCATGATCATCACAGCCACCAGCGCAGCCATGGGGATCTGGCTGACCCAGGGACCCAGAAACACCACCATGGTCAGCAGCAGCGTGCCCGCCGTCAGCGCCGACAGCCGCCCACGCCCGCCGGACTTCACGTTGATGACCGACTGCCCAATCATGGCGCAGCCCGCCATGCCGCCGATGAACCCCGTGGCAATGTTGGCAACCCCCTGTCCCATGCATTCACGGTTCTTGTTGCTGGGGGTGTCGGTCAGCTCGTCCACGATGGAGGCCGTCATCATTGATTCCAGCAAGCCCACTACGGCCAACGTAGCCGCGTAGGGGAAGATGATCTTCAAGGTTTCCAGGTTCAGCGGCACATCGGGCAGCAGAAACACCGGCAGACTGCTGGGCAGCTCGCCCATGTCGCCCACGGTGCGAATATCAAGACCCATGACCATCGAGATCGCGGTGAGCACTACGATGGTCACCAGCGGCGAAGGAATCGCCTTGGTGATGTATGGAAAACCGTAAATGATGGCCAGACCGGCAGCTGTCATGGCATACACCACCCAGCTCACGTTGGTCAGCTCGGGCAATTGCGCCATGAAGATCAGGATGGCCAGCGCGTTGACAAAGCCCGTGATCACCGACCGCGACACAAAACGCATCAGCGCGCCCAACTTGAGCACACCTGCCAGGATTTGCAGAACCCCGGTGAGCACCGTGGCCGCCAGCAGGTACTGCAAGCCGTGCTCCTTGACCAGAGTCACCATCACCAGTGCCATGGCGCCGGTGGCGGCAGAAATCATGCCGGGGCGCCCGCCCGCAAAGGCAATGATTACGCAGATGCTGAATGAGGCGTAGAGACCGACCTTGGGGTCCACCCCCGCAATGATGGAAAACGCGATGGCCTCGGGGATGAGCGCCAGCGCAACGACGATACCGGCGAGCAGATCGCCCCGGATGTTGGCAAACCATGTTTGCTTGAGAACTGAGAAATTCATAGGCATAGGAAACGCGACCAGCCAATGCTGATGCGTTCAAGATGGGAGGACTAGACAAGACTGCACCACTGAGGCTAGGTGCTAGGCTCAGAGGCGAGATGGTGAAACGAGGCGAGAACCCGCTAGTGCGGTGCCTGAAGAGGCGGGACTACGGCGGTGTCACCGAGCAGAAATACCCAAGCGGCAACTCACGGTTTGGCACGAAAACCGTAGCTTTGGAACACTTCTGGATAAGTTTTGACACCATCGGATTGTAGTCGGACGCTCCTTTTGCAACCTACTTCCTTCGCGGAGGTGCGCGCAGCCAATCATCGTCTCCGCCGTTCACGATCAACAGTCAAGTTGTTCGAAAGGCAGGACTGACTGTTAAACGGTTCCGGTATACGCAGATGTTGCCCGACATGCACGACAGATTGAATTCTTTCTGCAGTTGGGTCTAGGGATAGCGCATCCCTTGATTCAGGTCAACGACGACCGCCGCTCACGGTTGACATTCCCACCGTGTAAAGCCTTATCGTTTTCGCAAGGTTTACCAATCTTCTGCGTACCTTTTGGAGAACACCGTGAAGCATGGCCACATCACAGAGCATTCGAATACTACGACCCCCACTGGTAACGGCAAAAAGTTGATCGGAGCAGCGGTCATGCTTGGGCTGATCGGTGCATTCTTCCTGGTCAGAGAGCATTGGTCGCACATCGCAGGCTACTGGCCATATCTGCTCTTGCTGGCCTGCCCTTTGATGCACCTCTTCCACGGGCACGGAGGGCATGGAGCCCACGGTGATGATTCGAACAAAAAGTAGTCCCTACTGACTTGCAACACATCTACAGGGAGGCCATCCATGCCAACTGCATCGCCGCACGATCACGCAAGCCACGGACACCAGCATCATGAGGGCCATCACGGACATTCATCTGTGCCTGCGACAGGACTGAAAGATCCTGTTTGCGGGATGAATGTGACTGACCAGTCGCCTCACTCTGCAGAACACCAGGGAAAGCGCTACTACTTTTGCAGTACCAAATGCCACACCAAGTTTGTCGCGGCACCTGACAAGTACGCGCCCTCGGCCCTTGGCGAAGTCGCTGCGCAGCCCGAGGAAGCCCAGCCCGGCACCATTTACACCTGCCCAATGCACCCGGAGGTCCAACAGGACCATCCTGGAAACTGCCCTAAATGCGGCATGACATTGGAGCCCATGCTCCCCACTCTGGATGAGGGAGAAAACGCCGAGCTCGTGGATTTCCGGCATCGCTTCTGGTGGACGCTGCCCCTCACCGTCGTGGTCACTGTTCTGGCCATGGTGGGGCACCGGCTGCAGTGGTTCGAGATGGCGACACAGAGTTGGATTGAGCTGGTCCTCACGGTACCCATCGTCCTGTGGGCGGGCTGGCCCTTCTTCGTTCGCGGTGCGCAGTCGGTCGTGAACCGCAGTCCCAACATGTGGACGCTGATTGGTCTGGGGACGGGCGCAGCATTTGTCTACAGCGTGGTCGCTACCGTTGCGCCAGGGGTGTTTCCAGCCTCGTTCCAGGCCATGGGGCGCGTGGCGGTGTACTTCGAAGCTGCAGCCGTCATCATCTCGCTCACGCTCCTGGGCCAGATGCTGGAGCTGAAAGCACGCTCCCAGACCTCGGCCGCCATCAAATCGCTGTTGGGCCTGGCTCCCAAGACGGCGCGGCGCATCGACGCCAACGGCCAGGAAAGTGACGTCCCGTTGTCCCACGTCCATGTGGGTGACCTGCTGCGCGTGCGCCCCGGGGAAAAGGTCCCTGTCGATGGGGTCGTGGTCGAAGGGAGTAGCGCAGTGGATGAAGCCATGCTCACGGGAGAGCCTGTGCCCATTGTCAAAGGGCCGGGGGATGCCGTCATCGGAGCCACGCTCAATACCAACGGAGCGCTCGTGATCCGGTCCGAGCGGGTGGGCTCCGCCACCATGCTGTCACAGATCGTTCAGATGGTTGCCCAGGCACAGCGCTCCCGGGCTCCCATGCAGCGCATGGCCGACCAGGTGGCGGGTTACTTCGTGATGGCCGTGGTGGGTATCGCGTTGCTCACACTCTTCGCGTGGGGCCTGTTCGGACCGGAGCCACGTTGGGTCTATGGCCTCGTCAACGCCGTGGCCGTGCTGATCATCGCGTGTCCCTGTGCGTTGGGCTTGGCTACGCCTATGTCCATCATGGTGGCCACCGGCCGGGGTGCAACCAGTGGTGTTCTGTTCAGGGATGCCGCCGCCATAGAAAACCTGCGCAAGGTGGACACGCTGATTGTGGACAAAACAGGCACGCTGACCGAAGGCAAGCCCTCCTTCGAGCGTGTAGTGGCCATGCCCGGTCAGTCGGAGGATGAGGTTCTGCGCCTGGCGGCCAGCCTGGACCAAGGCAGCGAGCACCCGCTGGCCGACGCCATTGTCCAGGCGGCCCGCGCCAAGGGGTTGGCCCTGGACAAGCCCGAGGACTTCGAGTCCGGGTCGGGCATCGGGGTACGCGGACGGGTCGCCGGGCGCCAGATCGCCCTGGGAAACACGGTCCTTATGGAGCAGGTGGGCGTTTCTGCGGATCCGCTGCTTGCGCAGGCCGAGGCCTTGCGCGCCACAGGCGCCAGCGTGATGTACCTGGCGGCCGATGGCCAGCTTCAAGGCCTGCTGGCGGTCTCCGATGCCATCAAGGCCAGCACACCCGAAGCGCTGGCAACCCTCCATGCGGCGGGACTGCGGATTGTCATGGCCACGGGCGACGGCATGACCACCGCCCAGGCCGTGGGCGCCAAGCTGGGCATTGACGAAGTGCATGGCGAAGTCAAACCTGCAGACAAGCTGGCGCTGGTGTCGCGGTTGCAGGCCGAAGGCCGCGTTGTCGCCATGGCGGGGGACGGGATCAACGACGCACCCGCCCTGGCCAAGGCGGATGTGGGGATCGCGATGGGTACTGGCACCGATGTGGCGATGAACAGCGCACAGGTCACCTTGGTCAAGGGCGATCTGCGAGGTATTTCCACTGCTCGGGAATTGTCGGAGGCAACGGTGGGAAACATGAAACAGAACCTGATGTTTGCCTTCCTCTACAACGCGCTGGGCATCCCGATCGCCGCAGGGCTGCTGTATCCCTTCACTGGATGGCTGCTGTCGCCAATGATTGCGGCCCTGGCGATGAGCCTGAGTTCAGCGTCGGTGATCGCCAACGCCCTGCGGCTTCGCCAAAGTTGAACTGACAAGCTGACCGCAGATTTGATCTAGGTTAAGCCCGCAACCCCGACTCTGGTTACCATTCGCACCATGACTTCCGCCAGGAACACCGTATTGCGCCGAGGACGCTGGATTTCCAGCATCCTGGTCGCGGCGTTGCTCCTGATGCAAGTGGCACTGGCAGCCTACGCGTGCCCGAAGCTGGACTCCGCAGTTCATGCGGTGTCGATGCAAAAGGCGGGCATGGCCATGGAGAGCGCTGTCGGCATGCCCTCCATGCCGGAATGCCACGCCATGGCAGGGACGATGGATGAACAGGATCCGCAGCTTTGCCGCGCCCACTGCGATGGCGACAGCCTGTCTTCGCCGACGCTTCAGGGCCTTGATCTCCAGGCCATCGCGGCGCATGCCGTCTGGATCGCCTATGTGCTTCCTGCAGTGCTCGATTCAGAGCGCCACATCGACGCTCGGGCTGTCTATTCCGAGTTGGACAGTCGAGCGGGCTCGCCGCCCATTTATCTGACGCACCAGGTCTTCCGGAATTGATCGTGCACGGTGTGCGCGCTGCCCTGTGGCATGCGCGCATTTGATTTCGTGCCCTTTCATTTCGAGGACCATCATGCCCATCATCTCCCGTGGCGCTCCCGTCGAGCGCCTCTCTGCGCAATCGCGCATTCATTCCGCAATCCCGCACATCCGTGGGCGCAGCGCCCGCCATCTGCCTCTGGGCGCTTTGTGGTTCATGCTGGCAGGCATCGGCTTTGCAGGAAATCAGGCCCACGCCCTGGGTTTTGCCGAGGCCCTGAACTTGGCAGAGCAGCACAGCCCTCGTATCACTGCCCAGCGGCTGCAAATTGACGCCGCCAGCAGCACCCGAAAATCGGCAGGAACACTGCCGGATCCCAAGCTGTCGGTCGGTATCGAGAACTTCCCCATCAGCGGCATGGACCGCTTCAGCCTCACCCGCGAGTCCATGACCATGCAGCGCCTGGCGCTGATGCAGGAGGTGCCCAACCGCGCCAAACGAGATGCCCAGATTGCCAGTGCCGAGGCCAAGGTGGAACGCGAGCGCGCGGCCCTGGGTGTCCAGCGCCTGCAGATCCGCCAAGAGTTGAGCCAGGCGTGGATCATGGCCCAGGCCATTGAACAGCGCGACCAGGTGCTCACCGATCTCTTGGCTCAGAACCAGCTGCTACAGGACAGCCTTCCAGCCCGCATTGCGGGCGGCACGGCCCAGGCTGCGGACCTGCTGATGGCCAGGCAGGAGGCGCTGGCGCTGTCGGATCGAAGGGATGACCTGCAGCGGGATCGGACCAAAGCCCGCTCCATGCTTCGCCGTTGGGTGGGCGCTCGTGCTGACGAAGTGCTGCAGGGAACTCCCGGGCCGCTGAGCCGCCCTTTGGATCAGCTGCGCTCGGAGGTACACCGCCACGCGGAACTTGCGCAGTACCCGGCCATGCAGGCGATGGCCTTAGCGGAAACGCGCGAAGCCCAGGCAGAAACCAAGGGTGATTGGTCCTGGGAAGTCGCCTACAGCCGCCGCGACCGCCGCTGGGGCGACATGGTGTCCTTCCAGGTGACCTTTGATCTTCCCTGGCAACAGGAGCGGCGCCAGGCACCTCAGATAAAGGCCAAGCAACTGGAGTTGCAGCGTCTGGAAGCTGAGCAGGAAGACGTGACCCACAGGCACCTACAGGAGCTGGAGGACAACGCGTCCGAGCTGACGGCACTGCAGAGCCAGATCGAGCGCCTGCAATCGACAGGCATCGGCCTGGCGCAGGACCGCGCCCAGCTGGCGCTGACCAACTATCAGAGTGCCAAGGGGGATCTGAGTGCCGTGCTCGCAGCGCGGGCCCAAGTGCTGGAGACACGCTGGCGCCTGATTGAGCTGCAGACACAGCGCGACGCATTGATCGCCCGCCTCAACAGCCTGATCGCCGACTGATCGGAGAACAACATGACCAATAACGCTTTCAAGAAAACCGCAGTTGCCTTGGCCCTGCTGGCAGCAGGCATCGCCCTTGGGTGGGGCATTTCTCAGTGGGCAACAAAGGATGGCCATGCACCGGGAGCTGGACCGGCTGCTGCCGAAACAGCAAAGGCCGACCGCAAAGTGCTGTACTGGTACGACCCCATGGTGCCGACGCAAAAGTTCGACAAGCCAGGCAAATCTCCCTATATGGATATGGCTCTGGTCCCCAAGTACGCGGATGAGGATACGCAACCGGGCACGGGTTTGAACGTGTCCTCTCAGGCCGTGCAAGCCCTGGGCCTGCGCACAGCCTTGGTGGAGCAGCGTGAGATTGGCACAGACGTGGACGTTTTGGGCACCGTTCAGCTCAACGACCGGGATGTGAGCATCGTCCAGGCCCGTTCGTCGGGGTTCGTGGAGCGGGTCTATGCGCGCGCTCCGGGCGACGTGGTGGCCGCAGGCGCGCCATTGGCCGATCTGCTGCTGCCCGATTGGGTGTCTGCGCAGCGCGAGTTCCTCGCTGTCCGGGCGCTTAAGGACGAATCGCTGACGGCAGCAGCGCGCCAGCGGCTGTTGTTGCTGGGAATGCCAGCATCGCTCGTGGCCCAGGTGGAACGCAGTGGAGAACCCCAGGGCCGATACACCGTGACCTTCCCACAGGCAGGAATGGTGGCCGAACTGATGGTGCGCCAGGGCATGACAGTATCTGTAGGTGCCAGTCTGGTGCGGGTGAATGGCCTGTCCACCGTCTGGATCGAAGCAGCGGTTCCAGAGGCACAGAGCGGCCCTCTACAACTGGGGCAGGATGCCCAGGTGCGCCTGGCAGCATTTCCCGGAGAGACCCTCAAAGCCCGGGTCGTCAGCATCTTGCCCGAGGCCAACCGAGACACTCGCACAGTGCGTGTACGCCTGGAGCTGCCCAACACCGCCCAGCGACTGAAAGCCGGTATGTCCGGGCAGATTGCCCTGGCGGGACGCACGCAGCCCGCGTTGCTGGTTCCCAGCGAAGCCGTGATCCGTACTGGCAAGCGGGCGGTGGTTTATGTGGTGGAAGGTCCTGGCAGGTACCAACCCGTGCAGGTGCAACTTGGCCCAGAGATTGAGGATCGCCTCGTCGTGCAAGGCGGGTTGACCGCAGGGCAGCAGGTGGTGGCCTCCGCGCAATTCCTGATCGACTCGGAAGCCAGCCTGCGGGGGGTACTGCCGACCCTGTCTGGAGCCGGTGGCGCCGAAGCCGCTGCCAAGACTGGTGCTTCGGCCCCTGTCGTGCCTGGGGCTTCCGCTGCGCCAGTGCCGAAGAGCTTCACGGTGCGGGGGGTGGTTGACGAGGTGACACAGACCGAACTGACGCTCACACATGAGGCTGTCCCCGAGCTGAAATGGCCCGGAATGACCATGCCCTTCAAATTGGCCAACCCCGCGCTGGCAAAGAACCTCAAGCCTGAACAGCAGGTACGTTTCACCTTCCAGCAACAAGGCAAGGACTTCGTGATCACCGCCGTGGAAGGAGTCAAGCCATGATCGCCCGATTGATACGCTGGTCGGTGGCGAACCGGTTCCTGGTTCTGCTGGCCACCGTGATGCTCACAGCCTGGGGCGTGTGGGGCGTGCGCAGCACCCCCGTGGATGCGCTGCCCGATCTCTCGGACGTGCAGGTCATCATCCGCACCAGTTACCCGGGCCAGGCGCCGCAGATCGTCGAGAACCAGGTGACCTACCCGCTGGCGACCACCATGCTGTCGGTGCCGGGCGCGAAGACGGTGCGGGGCTTCTCGTTCTTTGGCGACTCGTTCGTCTACATCCTGTTCGAGGACGGCACGGACCTGTACTGGGCGCGTTCCCGGGTGCTGGAGTACATGAATCAGGTGCAGGGACGACTACCCGCTACGGCCAAGTCGTCGTTGGGCCCAGATGCCACCGGGGTCGGCTGGATCTTCCAGTACGCCCTGGTAGATCGCACTGGCAAAAACGACCTGGCCCAGCTTCGCGCCTTGCAGGACTGGTTCCTGAAGTTCGAACTCAAGAGCCTGCCCAACGTCGCAGAAGTGGCATCGGTCGGTGGCATGGTCAAGCAGTACCAAGTTGTGCTCGACCCCATCAAGCTTGCGTCCCAAGGCCTCACTCAGGGACAGGTGCGCGAGGCCATCATGAATGCCAACCAGGAAACGGGTGGATCGGTGCTGGAACTGTCCGGCGCCGAGTACATGGTGCGCGCCAGCGGCTACCTCAAGACGCTGGACGACTTCCGCGCCATCCCGCTGGTGTCGCGCGCAGGGGTGCCCGTGCGCCTGGGGGATGTCGCCACCGTTCAGATCGGGCCGGAAATGCGGCGTGGCATCGCTGAACTCGACGGTGAAGGCGAAGTGGCTGGTGGCGTGGTCGTGCTGCGATCGGGCAAGAATGCCCAGGAAACCATCAAAGCCGTCAAGGCCAAGCTCAGTGAGCTGCAAAGCAGTCTGCCCCCGGGCGTGGAGATCGTCACCACCTACGACCGCAGCGCGCTCATCGAGCGGGCGATCCAGAACCTCACCACCAAACTCGTAGAGGAGTTCATCGTGGTGGCGGTGGTCTGTGTCTTGTTCCTCTGGCATCTGCGATCCGCGCTGGTTGCCATCATTTCTCTTCCGCTGGGGATCATGGCGGCGTTTCTGGTGATGCGTTACCAGGGCATCAACGCCAACATCATGTCCTTGGGCGGGATTGCTATTGCTGTGGGCGCCATGGTGGATGCAGCGGTGGTGATGATCGAGAACGCCCACAAGAAGCTGGAGGCCTGGCAGCACAAGCATCCCGACCAGCAGTTGGTCGGTGAAGAGCGCTGGAAAGTGATCACCGAAGCAGCCGAGGAAGTTGGGCCCGCGCTTTTCTTCTCGCTGCTCATCATCACGTTGTCCTTTGTGCCCGTTTTTACGCTGGAAGCACAGGAAGGCCGCTTGTTTGGACCGCTGGCGTTCACGAAGACCTACGCGATGGCCGCAGCTGCGGCCCTCTCGGTCACGCTGATTCCGGTCCTCATGGGCTACTGGATCCGGGGGCGTATCCCTGACGAGCAGAAAAACCCCATCACGCGTGCGCTGATCGCCGTGTACCGACCTTGCCTGGAATGGGTGCTGCACCGTCCCAAATCCACCCTGGTCATCGCCGTGCTGGCGCTGGCGACCACGATGTGGCCGCTCTCCCGGCTAGGCGGCGAATTCCTGCCCAGACTGGACGAAGGCGACCTGCTGTATATGCCTTCGGCGCTCCCGGGTCTTTCGGCACAGCGGGCAACCGAACTGCTGCAACTGAGCAACCGCATGATCAAGACGGTTCCCGAGGTTGAGCGCGTCTTCGGCAAGGCTGGCAGAGCGGAGACCGCCACCGATCCAGCGCCTCTGGAAATGTTCGAGACCACGGTAAAGCTCAAGCCCAGAGACCAATGGCGTCCAGGAATGACGCCCGAGGGTCTGATCGAGGAGTTGGACAAGGCCGTCAAGATCCCCGGCCTGTCCAACATCTGGATTCCGCCGATTCGCAACCGGATCGACATGCTCGCGACGGGCATCAAGAGTCCCATCGGGGTCAAGGTGACCGGCAACGACCTGAAGGTGATCGACGGGATCGCTGCCCAAGTCGAGCAGGTCGCCAAGGGCATTCCGGGAGTGACTTCGTCGTTGGCAGAGCGCCTGACGGGGGGGCGCTACGTCGATGTCCGCATCGACCGCACGGCCGCAGGGCGCTATGGGCTGAACGTGAGCGAAATCCAGGCTGTCGTTTCCGGGGCCATCGGTGGTGAAAACGTCTCTGAAACAGTCGAAGGCTTGGCCCGCTTCCCCATCAACCTGCGCTATCCGCGTGAGTGGAGAGACTCGCCCGAACGCTTGGCCCAATTGCCCATCTTCACCCCCATGGGGCAGCAGATCACGCTGGGCACGGTGGCCAGCATCGCCATCACCGATGGGCCACCCATGCTCAAGAGCGAGAACGCCCGCCCATCAGGCTGGGTGTATGTCGATGTGCGGGGGCGCGATCTGGCATCGGTGGCCAATGACCTGCGCGATGCGGTGAGCCGCCAGATCAAGCTGGAGCCCGGGGTCAGCATCACGTACTCAGGCCAGTTCGAGTACCTGGAGCGGGCCAATGCCCGCCTGAAAGTAGTGGTGCCTGCCACCTTGCTGATCATCTTCGTGCTGTTGTACTTGACCTTCTCGCGCATGGGCGAGGCGGGACTGATCATGGCGACACTGCCATTTGCGCTCACTGGGGGCATCTGGTTCCTGTACCTGATGAACTACAACCTGTCCATCGCCACCGGTGTGGGCTTCATCGCTCTGGCGGGGGTCGCGGCAGAGTTCGGGGTGGTCATGCTCATCTACCTCAAGCAGGCACTCGCAGAGAGATGTCCAGACGGCAGGCAGCCCACGCTGGAAGAGCTGCTGGATGCGATCCGGGAAGGTGCTGTGCTGCGCGTGCGCCCCAAGGCCATGACCGTGGCTGTCATCCTAGCGGGCCTGGTGCCCATCGTGTGGAGCAGCGGGACAGGCTCGGAGGTCATGAGCCGCATCGCGGCCCCCATGCTGGGCGGTATGGTGACAGCGCCGCTGCTGTCCTTGTTTGTGATTCCTGCGGCCTATGTGCTGATGAGAAAGCCGAGAAAACGCGATCAGCCTGACACTGAGGCTTCGTGAGGCAGGCTTAGGGCGGCCCCCTTAGGGGCGTCGAGTTTGCTGATCGAGAGGCTGCGTGGCTGTCATTTTCAAAAGACAACAGCACGAAATATCAAAAGTCGGCCGCACGGTCTTTTCTGACGTTGAAGCACCTCAGAAAACGGAAAATAAAGCACGCTAAGGCGTAGCTCCCTCGGCTACACCGCGTTGGCACTGCGCGGTTCTTTCTCCCCTTGCAGCGCAGCAATCAGCGGACATGAAACGTTCCCTTGCCGCGCATGACAGGCGCACACCAGTTCAGACAGCACGCTTTCCATGCGAGCCAAGTCGGCCATCTTCTCGCGCACATCCTGAAGTTTGTGCTCGGCCAGGCTGCTGGCTTCCTCGCAGTGGGTGCCGTCATCCAGCCGTAGCAGCTCGGCGACCTCGTCCAAGCTGAAGCCCAGCCGCTGGGCTGATTTCACGAAGCGCACCCGCGTTACATCCGCCTCGCCATAGCGGCGGATGCTGCCATAGGGCTTGTCCGGCTCCAGCAACAAGCCCTTGCGCTGATAGAAGCGGATGGTCTCCACGTTGACCCCGGCCGCCTTGGCGAAAAGGCCGATGGTCAGATCCTTCAAATTGTTCTCCATATTGCTTGACTCCGTACATTGGTACGGAAGTAAGCTTAAGCTATCCAATTCAGATTCGAAAGGACAAGCGTATGCCTGAACCTCAAAACGGGCGCGGCGCCCTCTTCACTGGAGGGCTGGCCGCCATCCTCGCCTCGGCTTGCTGCCTCGGGCCGCTGGTTCTGATCGCCTTGGGGTTCAGCGGCGCTTGGATCGGCAACTTGACGGTGTTGGAACCCTATCGCCCCATCTTTATCGGCGTGGCGCTGGTGGCGCTTTTCTTCGCCTGGCGGCGCATCTACCGCCCGGCGCAAGCCTGCAAACTGGGTGAGGTCTGCGCGATTCCCCAAGTGCGCGCTACTTACAAGCTCATTTTCTGGGTCGTGGCCGCGCTGGTTCTGGTCGCGCTCGGATTTCCCTACGTCATGCCATTTTTCTATTAATCACAGGAGTTCACTATGAAAAAACTGTTTGCCTCCCTCGCCCTCGTTGCCGTTGTTGCCCCCGTGTGGGCCGCCACCCAGACCGTCACGCTGTCCGTACCGGGCATGACTTGCTCCGCTTGCCCGATCACCGTCAAGAAGGCGATTTCCAAGGTCGAAGGCGTCAGCAAAGTTGATGTGACCTTCGAGACGCGCGAAGCCGTCGTCACCTTCGATGATGCCAAGACCAGCGTGCAGAAGCTGACCAAGGCCACCGGGGACGCGGGCTATCCGTCCAGCGTCAAGCAGTGAGTCACTGAAAACGGCACCGCAGCACATTTGACGTCATTGCCTGGCGCCACAAACGATAAAGGATCTGTTGCATGACCCATCTAAAAATCACCGGCATGACCTGCGACTCGTGCGCGGCGCACGTCAAGGAAGCGCTGGAAAAAGTGCCCGGCGTGCAGTCGGCGCTGGTGTCCTATCCGAAGGGCACAGCGCAACTCGCCACCGAGGCGGGCACGTCACCGGATGCGCTGACTGCCGCCGTGGTCGGACTGGGCTACAAAGCAACGCTCGCCGATGCGCCACCGACGGACAACTGCACCGGGCTGCTCGACAAGGTGAGCGGCTGGATGGGGGCCGCTGATGAGCGCAGTGACGGTGAACACCAGTTGCAGATCGCGGTGATCGGCAGCGGTGGAGCCGCGATGGCCGCGGCGCTGAAGGCCGTCGAGCAAGGCGCGCACGTCACGCTGATCGAGCGCGGCACCATCGGCGGCACCTGCGTCAATATCGGTTGTGTGCCGTCCAAGATCATGATCCGCGCCGCTCACATCGCCCATTTACGCCGGGAAAGCCCATTCGACGGCGGTATCACCGCGACTGTGCCTGCGATTGATCGCAGCAAACTACTGGCCCAGCAGCAGGCCCTCGTCGATGAACTCCGCCATGCCAAGTACGAAGGCATCCTGGACAGCAATTCAGCCATCACCGTTCTGCATGGTGAAGCTCGTTTCAAGGACGACCAGAGCGTTGTCGTCCGTTTGAACGAGGGTGGTGAGCGCGTCGTGATGTTCGACCGCTGCCTGGTCGCCACGGGTGCCAGTCCGGCCGTGCCGCCGATTCCGGGCCTGAAAGAGTCACCGTACTGGACGTCGACCGAGGCGCTGGTCAGCGAGACCGTTCCCGAACGCCTGGCCGTGATCGGCTCGTCGGTGGTGGCGCTGGAACTGGCGCAAGCCTTTGCCCGGCTGGGCAGCCAGGTCACGATCCTGGCGCGCAGAACGCTGTTCTTCCGCGAAGACCCGGCCATCGGCGAGGCCGTTACCGACGCTTTCCGTGCCGAAGGGATCACGGTGTTGGAACACACGCAAGCCAGCCAGGTCGCGCATGTGAACCGCGAATTCGTGCTGACCACGGGGCACGGTGAAATACGCGCCGACAAGCTGCTGGTCGCTACCGGACGGACACCGAACACGCGCAGCCTGGCACTGGACGCGGCGGGGGTCACCGTCAATGCGCAAGGGGCCATCGTCATCGACAAGGGCATGCGCACCAGCACGCCGCACATTTATGCGGCTGGCGACTGCGCTGACCAGCCGCAGTTCGTCTATGTGGCGGCAGCGGCCGGCACCCGTGCCGCGATCAACATGACGGGCGGAGATGCGGCCCTCGACTTGACCGCGATGCCGGCCGTGGTGTTCACCGATCCGCAAGTGGCGACCGTGGGCTACAGCGAAGCGGAAGCGCATCACGACGGGATCGAGACCGACAGTCGCACCCTGACCTTGGACAACGTGCCGCGTGCGCTTGCCAATTTCGACACACGCGGCTTTATCAAGCTGGTCATTGAGGAAGGTAGCGGAAGGCTCATCGGTGTGCAGGCGGTGGCCCCGGAAGCAGGCGAACTGATCCAGACGGCTGTTCTCGCAATTCGCAACCGCATGACGGTGCAGGAACTGGCCGACCAGTTGTTCCCCTACCTGACGATGGTCGAGGGCTTGAAGCTCGCGGCGCAGACGTTCAGCAAGGACGTGAAGCAGCTTTCCTGCTGCGCCGGATGAGGGAAAAAGGAGGTGTTCAATGAACGCCTACACAGTGTCCCGGCTGGCCCTTGATGCCGGGGTGAGCGTGCATATCGTGCGCGACTACCTGCTGCGCGGACTGCTGCGGCCGGTGGCGTGCACCCCAGGCGTTCGATGACGCCGCCTTGCAACGCCTGTGCTTCGTGCGGGCCGCCTTCGAGGCGGGCATTAGCCTGGACGCACTGACGCGGCTGTATCGGGCGCTGGATGCTGCGGACGCCAACGAAGCGGCCACGCAGCTTGCCGTGCTGCGCCAGTTCGTCGAACGTCGGCGCGAAGCGCTGGCCGATCTGGAAGTGCAGTTGGCCACCCTGCCGACCGAGCCGGCCCAGCACGCGGAGAGTCTGCCATGAACAGCCCCGAGCGCTTGCCGACCGAGACACACAAGCCGTTCACCGGCTACCTGTGGGGCACGCTGGCCGTGCTCACCTGTCCCTGCCATTTGCCGATTCTCGCCATTGTGCTCGCGGGAACAACGGCCGGCGCGTTCATCGGGGAGTATTGGGGTATTGCAGCCCTCACGCTGACCGGTTTGTTTGTCCTGTCTGTGACGCGGCTGCTGCGGGCCTTCAGGGGGCGATCATGAGCGCTTCCCAACCCATTGAATGGACGGTGGCGCAACTGGCGCTGGCGCTGGCGCTGGCGGTTGCGGTTGCGGTTGCGGTTGCGGGCGGTCAGCTTGATCTGCACTACCAGCCGATTGTCGATTTGCGTAGTGACCAGATTGTCGGCGCGGAAGCCCTGTTGCGCTGGCGTCACCCGATGCTCGGACTGTTGCCGCCGGGCCAGTTCCTGCCCGTGACCGAATCGTCTGGCCTGATGCATGAAATCGGTGCTTGGGTGCTGGGCGCAGCCTGCCGTCAGATGCGCGACTGGCAGGCGCTGGCATGGCAACCGTTCCGGCTGGCCGTCAATGTTTCGGCGAGCCAGGTGGGGTCTGACTTCGACGGGTGGGTACCAGGTCAGCGGCGCCCCCCCTGTCGCTATCGCTGAAAACTGAAGATCCGATAAGAGCACCGTCGCCGCCATCAATGGCACCCAATTGAGCTATCGATCAAGCATGGATGCAAAGGAACCGAACACATTCCCACTTCTGAAATGCGTAGTGCTTGCGGGCGGCAGTAACGGGCTCAGGGGGAACGCGCCTTGCGCTGGTCGATTCAGGAAGGTGGTTTACAGAATCTCAATGAGATTTTGTGGCGAGCGCCCCTCAGGACGCTCGCGGGGGAGGCTACCTGGATGGCATGGCCGCCTGGCGGTCCACCATCATTTGCATCATTTGTTCCATCATGGCCATGCGGCGCTCCATTTGAGCGTGCATGCCCATCATGCCGCCTCCCATGCCCGAGTTTCCAGATGCTGCAGGTGCGGCAGGTTTGGCCTGCGCCCCTTGCTGCATCATCCCCATACCCATGCCACCAGAATTACCTGCACCCATCATGGTCATACCGGACTGCATGAGCTTCATGTGTTCATCCATCAGCGCAGAACGTTCGGCGGGAGTCTTGGCCGCCTGCATTTTTTTGTGCATTTCCTGCATCGCCGTCATCTGACGATCAAAGGCGTCCGGTGTCGGCGGGGTGGTAGCTGCCGGGGCAGACTGGGTGGTTACGCCACCGCTCTGCGCATCACCGGGGTGGTGGCCTGCGTGTTCGTCCGCAGGTTTTGGAGATTGCGCGACGGCACAGCCCGCCACGAAAAGGGTTGTCAACAGCCCAGCGACGATATTCAGACGCATGATGGTCTCCTTGTTGGTTCAACTGCAGCATGACGACGTACGGTTCGCAGCACCTTGATTCACATCAACAGAGGTTGTGGACCGAGACGAACAGCAGCAGCCACCGGTTGTTCGGCGCGATGAAGTCGCCACCACGGCGTCTGCTTTGTATCCGGCACGCTCAATTGCAGAGCGAACAAGCTCTACAGTGTCGTCTTCGGCTTGCCCAGGAACGCGGACCTGCCGCGCGGCCACATCGATTTCTACTTCGACGCCTGCTGGCAGTTGGGCCTGAGCTATTGCTCGACGAATACGCTGAGCACAACCGCCGCACGTCATATCAAGAACATTGAAATGGACCATGTGAGCCTCCTTTGGTTGATTCACGTTTTGACTATGAACCTTGCCACGGTGGGAAGGTCAAGGCCTCACGGAATTCAATCGGCATATAAGCTCGGAAAGCAGCAAACGAGCCCATTGCTGGTGGTGTCTCTACGAGTTAGAACGCTCGCGCCTTGGGTGAACGACCGTCGAAAATCTCCATCTCAGCCGAGGGGAAGGACACCTTTGGCGCCTTGCGCATTCCCGCCGCGTGCCTAGCGCGCAGGCGCCACCATAGCGGTGGCAATTGCCAAATGTTGGGCTGGCCCTGTACCTGCCTGAGAGAGAAAGCCCTCGGCGAACGAGAAGTTTTTAGCAGATCGAACCACATGCGCTTGGAATGCAAGCGACTCGTTGACAAGTGCAAGGGACAAAAATTTGACCGACAACTCCAGAGTGACGACGACCTTGGAATCGTAGTGACCCAAACCGGCAAGCACGAAGGCTGCATCAAAACCTGCGGCGATAACACCGCCATTGATTGCGGAGGTTCCTCCACCTCCCTGAAGGCCAGATTCGATTTTGGTGAAATTGATGATCGCCAAGCCTGGCTCTTTGAACGCCCCCCTAAACCCAAACCAAGCAATTTCTTTCCTGGCGTTGAATTGAGCCAATTGCTCTTCGCGCTGAGTGGAGACTAGGCGAAACGGGATGGTCGGACTATGCATGGGAAAGCAACGGTGCGTTTACCGTCCAAATGTACATTGAGGGCTCGTCCAAATGTACATTCAGGATGCGTCCAACCTTGCATCCAAGACACTTGCGGCAGGGGATTTCTCGAATGAAGGTTCGATAGTTAGACCGTTTTTAAGTCCACCGTGCCCCGCGAGCTGCTATGGGGTTCTGGCCGACAAGGCGACATGACAGCTGCGCAGTTTCTCCCTCAGTTCGTGTTGTACCTCGGGGTTTGACAAGCCCGTAGTTCCCTCGCATGCGATCAGGTTTTGCCGACAGGAGTCAGGCCAATCTTCCAGATCATCATCGAGTGCTATCCACTGATGGGGTTTTCTGCGCTGAGCGTCTTCTTGAACTTGCACGCCCCGGGGTGTGGTGCGGAACATGGACAGGTTCCATGGGTCCACGCCATGCACACGTCTGTGGTAGGTCCCGCCAATAAACCGAGCACGCAAGGACGCCGGAAGGCGCTTAAGGGTTGCGCTGTACCCTGGGCGGATGCACCAGGTGCTACTCAGTACCAGGGCGACTGCCGGGTGGGGTTGGAGCACCGACTCCAGGAATGGAACCCATTCGAACAGCGAATGTCCTGCAGCCTCATACGGGCTCATGTAGATGCCCTTGCGTGGATGCCAGAGCACTTTTTCATGGTGAACAACGCCATCGAGATCGAGGTACAGGACGACGTCCGCGCTGCGTGGAGTGGACGCAGGGAGATATGGGGAAATTTGGCCAGAGGACAGAGCCATATGTTGGGACTGGACTGTGCTTGGTGGGGATATAGTCAAGGAGGACGGCGGGGCCAGAGCGGACTCAGAACTTGCCAGCCACGTGCGTATTCCTACGAGAACGCACCAGACTGGACACGCATGAGCAAGCTCCGCACCACCTCAAGGCCGCCGGGCTCTTTGAGCACATCGAGAGGCCTTCGATCACCCAACGCTGGGACCACCCCCACGAGCCAGTGATTAAGCCAGGTCTGTGCGTCGAAACCAGTTGGGTCACCAGACTCATCAACCATGCGCCGCACAAGCATAGTGAGAATAGCGATGTGGTCTTCTAGGGCGATGGGGGCAGAATTCGTGTCCACAAGTTACCGATCAGTCCCGTTAACAATGGCACAGCGGCGTCGCCTGAGTGTCGGATCTTTGGTTGCATCGCCCGAGCGCGCATATTCCCTTGCGGTGATGACAGGAAGAGCGTGCTTGACCTTGATTGTGATGACGCGCTTCGCCTTGCGGGCAGCCTGACCTGTGCGGTGCAATTCCATGGCGCGGTGATCTCTCAAGAGCTGTCGCGAGCTTCGGAGAGAGATTTCATCAAAGTACCTCTCAGAAAAACGTCGCCCCCGGGGGCATGCTTTCGCAGAGGTCGCACCGGGGGCTTGCTTTGCGCTAATGATAGCAACGAAGTTCAAACTCATCGCGGGGTTGTATCGGTAGGAGAACCAGCGCTGACTCACCAAAGGCCACGCTTGCTCACTTTTACCAGCGCACTCGTAAGGGCCATCAGCGTCTCTGCATCTGTCAGCACCTCCGCCCCCTTCAACGTGGACGGCAACGCAATTCCAGCGATCTCTTGAGTACGGTTGAGCACCTGCTCCACCAAACTGGTTCGGGGAACAAACATGTAGTGCACTTCACAGTCCAGGCCATGAGCCAAACGTGCAAGCGTATTCAGCGTGATAGTGCCGTTGGCCTCGGCCTGCTCCAGTTTGCGGACTCCCTGCGCCGTCATGCCCAAGCGCTCACCTAGCGCTTTGGAACTCATGCCCAAGGCCAATCTCACCGTCTTTGCCCAGCCACACCTGGGCGTGGCATTCCGCTGCAGCTTCGCGAAATCGCAAAACTGCCGATCAAGTTCGGCCAAGCGGGTGAGATCCAGGCGGTTTTTCAAGGGGGCAAACGCATGAGGCAACAGACTGGTTGCCTCTTTAAGCAGATCTGGGCAACCGGTTTATTTCCATTGGGAGACGGGCACACTTGGAAAACAAAAATGGCATTCCATTCAGCTATCTTCGCACGCCACGGCCCCAAACGGGACCAATTAGTCTCATATTAACTTGAATGAAGAATGATGCTGCGTTTGGAAAAAGCGACCCTAGGAAAATTTGGAGCACAGGACATGTTGCGCCTGATCACGTCACGGGGTTGGGAAGCCATCCTGCCGGATGCGCTGGATGACAACCACCTATTGTTGATGTCAGACCAACTCCGAGACCTTCTGTCTGGCTCGGATTGGAGCGGGGATCACGATCCCGCTAGTGCAGCCTTACCGCTCGCCCTGTTGCTTCTGACCAAGGCGGGAGCCAAACGTTCAGGCGACAGCATGGAAGTGGGCCTCGAAACTCTGCAAGAAGCACTGTGCTTGCTCAGCACTGCTGTGGATCGGGAGATCGTCAATCGAATGCTGCACCGCCAAGATGCCACACCCATTGGCACCGGTCTGATACAAGGGCTTCAAATGCTGGTTCAGTATGCCAAGGAACAGGCCGAATCGGAATGCCAAGCCTAGTCTGAAATGATGCCCTTGAAGTCCGCTTTGACGGTCCTGAGGAGTTCATTGACCAAGTTCGTGTCCAGGGCTGGGCAGTACGCGGTAGCAATCAAGGTCAAAGGGTGGATCTGCATCTGCTCGGCCAATACCTCGATGGTGCGGATACTGGGCACTTGATGTCCCTGCTCGATGCGACTGATGTGTCGGCGGCTCGTTGCCAGCAACATGTCTTCCTGAACCAAGCCGCGTGCCGCGCGCAATTGCTGCAGCGCCCGACCAAAGTCGGCTTGGGGTGGAACACGCTTTCGGGAAGACATCCACCCGATTTCCGTCCAATGAGACTAAAAAGACCACGACCAAATAGTCTCATAGGCTCGCTAACTCGAAAAAATATTCAGCCCTATTGGAAATCTGTTTCTGAAGTCGCGCTGTGCCCATACTCTTTCTGGATTTTGATGGGGTCCTGCACCCAGAGCACTGCCACGAGTCGAGGCACTTCTGTTGCCTATCGATCTTGGAAGATGCGTTACGACAGGTGCCCGAGTGCCAGATCGTGATCACCAGCACCTGGCGCCTGGAACAGGCCTATGAGGATCTATTGGAAAGGTTCTCTCCGGACATTGCCGCCATGATCGAAGGCGTTACCCCCAGATATTGCGATCTAACGAACGTCCCGAATACGCTGGTGGGGTACGAACGGGAGGCCGAGTGCCATGCCTGGCTTTGGGCCAACGATGTGCCACATCGCAGATGGGTGGCGGTGGATGATCGATCGTGGCTCTATCGGCCGTTCTGCAAGTCGTTGTTTTTGGTCGATGGGCGAACGGGACTCACGCAGGCCACCGGTTCACAACTGACAGCTCGTCTTCAAACCACACTTTGAAAAGACTGCCAGGAGGGCAGACCACCTGACCTCAGAAAACACTAATCTAGGGTTAACCCGAGCGTCCTAACCGGGTAATCTGCACCGAAAGTGAGATCACCCCCAGCAAGGCGTTCGGCATGCTGCAGACGGCACTCGTAGACAAACGTCTTGCCAATGGTGAGGCGGTGGCCATGGAGCCGGTTGAACACATGGGCCACTTGGCGACCGCTCTGGATGTGCAGGCTCAAGCGCAAGGCTTGATGAATCACCCATTCGGGTTTGCGCCTGCTCGTGGCGAAGTGGTTGGAAGGGCGGTACGTGCGTCGCATCGGACCACGCCAGGGACGCGGTGGCAACCACTGGCACCGTGCAAAGAACACGGCCAGCAAAAGGATAGCCAGGCAAAAGATAGGAAGGGCCATGCCGGCTTATCCAGAAGTTTCTGGAACTGTTGAGCGACGTCATTGGCATTTCGCTGAAGATTGAGCATCAAATGTGCCGCATGCCGCCGATTTCATTACATTATTTGCTATTAATTAAGTAGCAAAATCAGGCAACAACCAGCCTGCGCGACGGCACTCCACGCGCTCTGCGACGGTAACGCGCAACCTGCTGGGCAACCGGCAGGTGACGGATGGCGACGAGGGCAAGGCCACCGTCACCAAGTACGAATACCAGTTCATGGCCGGCAGCTACCAGCAGACCTCCTCCACCGCCAAGCGCGAGGGCAATGAGGCGACGACCAAGACCTGGCGAGACGCCAACGGCTTCGTGAGCAACATCGAGCAGGTGACGGGCGCGAGCGACGAGCGGTTCAACCGCGCGTTCGTGAACGACGCGCAGGGCAACGCGATCTACGTGAACCAGGGGGCAGGGCACACGGGCCGCATCCAGAACCCGGGAACCTACCTGGGCGGCTGGGTGGGCGACTCGCTCAACCCGGGCCACGTGCAGCGGCAACTGGTGGCCCATGGCGAGGTGCTGGCCCGCTACGGCGACGCGCCCGACAGCGAGAACCCGCCCGCCAACGCAGGCGACGTGCCGAAGTACGTGAGCACGGCGGAGTTCCGCCTGAACGCGGCGCCGCTCCAGCTCAAGGGTGCCAACCTGGATGCCATCGCCTACACGGTGGTGGGCGGCGAGACGCTCAAAGACATCGCGCGCAACGTGCTGGGCGACGCCAAGCTCTGGTGGCGCATCGCGGAGGCCAATGGCCTGGCGGTGTCGGGCGACGGGCAGCTGAAAGCGGGGCAGACGCTGAGCGTGCCCAAGCTGGCGCTGAACGCGAACAGCGTGGACACGTTCCAGCCGTACGAGCCGGGGCGGGTGACGGGGAGCATGGATCCGCTGCTGCCGGCGCCTGCGGGGCAGGGAGGTGGGTGCGGGGGCGTGGGGTTGATCATCTCCATCGTGGTCTCTGCGGTTCTCATGGCATATGGAATCCCGATGCCCCTGGCTTCGCTGGGTGGCAACGTGGCGGGACAGGCGACCAACAACATCACGGGAGCGCAAAGCGGCTTCGACTGGAAGAGCGCTGCGATGTCGTATGCGGGAGGCATGGTGTCTCAGCAGTTGAACGTACCGGGACTGCTCGAAGGCAAAGGCCTGGAAATGACGGTGCTGCGCGCGATGGCGAGCAACACGATCACACAAGGCGTGGGCGTGGTGACGGGCCTGCAGGACCACTTCAACTGGAAGAGCGTGGCCGCCAGCGGCCTGGGGGCAGCCGCCAGTTGGGGCATGAGCTATGCGGTGGGCCTGACGGACGCGAATGGAGAGCGGCTGCCACAGGCGTCCAGGACGGACTTGTTCGTGAAGGCGGGGATCACCTCATTTGCCGGTGGGGTATCGACCGCCTTGGCCAAGGGCGGGCGCGTAAGCATCCAGCAGGTGGCTGTGGATGCGTTCGGTAATGCGCTAGGCGAGAGCATCATTGCAAATGCCCGAAGCGGCAGCTATATGGGAGAAGGCACAAACAAAAGCCCGTATGTCTCCGACGGAGAGCATCTTGTCTTCAACAACACCGCACCAGCCTATAACTTTGCAAGGGTCAATGCTGCTCTGGCATCTGCTCCTCACTTGGGAGAGCCTGGTGCACCGTTTATCGAGCGCAGCAACGATGTGCTGGTTGCTTCTGCGGACCGTCTCAAAATCACTGCCGTTACAAGCGATATTGATGAAGTTGATTACGCGCGCATCATTGCAGATGCCCAAGCCCGCAATTTACAACGCGAAGCGGAAAGGGTAAGACGCAGCAATTGGATCGCCGAGGAAAACGCGGTGGGTTCAGCGGTGCAGTACAGGCTGGGCACCGCACCGATTCGTGAGACGGTGACGCCTATAGGCTTTCCCATTGTCGCTCCAGGTTTTGCTTTAGATGAGCGCCCATCCATGGTGGCTGAAGCGGTGCAAATCGCTGCCGAATCCACAGTGCGGGCGATAGTCGAATTGCCGCTGATGGCCGTGGACTTGGCGCAAGCCGCAGGGGGCGTGGTTTATACAGAGGTAACCGGCAAAGCTGCGAACCTGACGATGTACAGCGGCATGGGCCGAGCAGCTGAAGCAGGTGCCACAACGGGTGAGTTGCTCAACGGACTGAATCCGATGTATGGCCTCATGGTGGGCAGCTACGAAGTACGCCGCGGCTTGGCGAGTGGCGATGTACGGCCGCTTGCAGCGCTCGGTGGTGGCTTGCTGGGTGGGGCAATGGCAGCGAAGCTCACGCCCCAATTGCCGGGATACAGACCGGGATGGGTGTCTCCTGGGACGGCGGATGCAGCACGGTACATCGGTAATACGGCGCGTGATGTGCTTGGCCCACGTGTGGAGCAGTGGGCTTATCGCTTTGGGGGAGTGAACTATGTTGTTCCCCCACAGGGACGTACGATACTTGGTAATGCAGTCGCTGACATGAGTCCGGGAGCTGCATTGCGAGAAAAATACAGCTATCTGACGCCTGAAGCTAGGGCATCACGGATGGAAAATCTAGCAGAAGCTAATGCAGCTCGGCGGCTTCAGGAACTCGAGTCTTCTATTCCTGGTGCCCATTTCGTTGAAAAGCACGGAGCGCAAACTACGCTTGAAGCATAGTTGGATCGAGCACAGTTTGGCAAAAACCCTACAACCGGAATTTTTGAGACTTATCCAAACGGAAATCCAAAAATTCCTTCATCTGCTACGCGATTTATTACAAATCGAGATCAGCTTAATACAATAAATCGCGCAGAAAATATTTTTAATGCGACTGGAGATGTTACTTTGGCGGAGCGGCCGATCACTTTTGATTATTTGATAGGCGAAGGTTACAAGAAGACTTCTCTTGCTTATGGGCAGTCATATTCTGCTCAAGTTTGGTTTAGAAATGGAAGTCCGGTAACGGCATTTCCGATTTGGGGGCAATGATGCATGACAACATGTTTTATGACTTGACAACCCTTCTAAAGTTTTTCGATATCAATTATATGACAGATAATGATCTTGAGAAAATAAAATTTTTGGATTTTACCCAAGAGCTTGGCGTATGCGAGGCGACTCATATCCTCCTGTTGCCAGAATTCCGCAATTACAAGAATTCAGCCCAAACTAGACTTATTAATTCTTTGAGAAAGGCTATTTCCGATCCTGAGGAGGATTTTTATCGGATTTTTGACAAAATCGAACTGGCCTTCGATATACCCCTAGAAAAGAAAAGATGTTTTATGCAATATTTGCTCCGCGCTCTTGAGAAAACTCAAATAACTCATGTTTGAAAAATGTCCTGTCCGCTTGTCCGGAACACCTCGGCTGCTTTAAAAAAAGGCAATTTTCAAAATGCCTTGTCCAATCCTTCAACCATTTCAACCTGTCCTGTCCGCTTGTCCGGAACACCCTGGCTGCTTAAAAACAAGGCATTTTTCAAGATGCCTTGCCCAATCCTTTAGCCATTTCAACTAGCCAAGCGGTCGAATCAACTCCTGCCAGAGGCGAATTCCACGCTTCTCGCACGATAGATGCAGCAAGAACCGCCTTGCGGGCGCAATCCATCCTGCTGCATTGCGGACAGCATGGCTCGGCGGGTGTGAGCGTTCAGATGGCACTTCAACATTGAGAGCGGTGCCCACCCAGCCGCCCCTCGCATGCCTGCACCCATTCCCCTTGACCTTGTCTTCGGTGGATATCGACCCAGGTGATGCCTTGCCAAGCCTCGTGCGGGGTCAATCCGCCCAGGTTCTGATGAGGACGCACATCGTTGTAGAAGCCGGCGAATTCGCCCAGCATCTCTGGCAACTTGCCAGCCGTCAGATGCATGGATCGCAGAACGGGCTTGAGCGTGCCGAAGAAGCGCTCGATCCGACCGTTCTGCCATGGGCACCCCGGCGCGCTGCGCTGGTGCCGAATGCTCAGCAGACGAGGGCGCTGCCCCAGAGCCGGCTGGTGAATATGGCCTCGTGTCGGTACGGATGGCGCCTGGTTTGCCGTATCGCCCGATGGCGATCAGCAAGTGGCCGAGAAGGGTCCACGCGCACTTGCCGAACAGGGCCTGCAACCAGATGCACAAGCATCTTTCGTCGAATCGCAGCATCCTGATAGCAAAGTGATTTGACATAATATACATCGCATCTACTAAAGCAGCGTGGCCGGCACAGGCGGTTCGACCCTGACACCCGCGCCCAGCTTGCCCAGCGCTTCCGCGCCATGTACCGCAACCTGGGCCTTGATCTGGCCGGCTGCGCGCAGCTTCTTCACGTCACCGAACGGACTTTGCATAACTGGCAGTCCGGCAAGCACGACATTCCGTACGCCGCCTACCGGCTGATCCGGTTGCTCAACCGCATGGAGCTGCCTGGCGAGTCCTGGGCTGGCTGGTGCTTTCACGGCAGCAAGCTGTGGACGCCCGAAGGTCGCTCGTTCGTCGGAACCGATGGCTCCTGGTGGTCGTTGCTCGTCCGCCGGGCTGCAATGTCGGATCGCGCGCTCATAGGCGAACGCGGCGGGACGGACGCGGCGCGCACGGCCCCGACGCAAGCGGAGCGTGGCGGGGCCGGGAGCGAAGCGTCCAGCCCTCCGGCGTCAGCCGGGGGGCGGCGCGAAGCGCCGGCCCTAGATTTATCTCATAGACACTTTGGAACATCAGAGCCACAAACGACGGCTGGCTGCGGGTTCCCGGTGCGTTTCTCGATTTCTTACCACCCCTCGTTCTACGCAAGAAAGGAACTGCCATGAACACTCTGAACCCCGCCCGCACCCGGCAAGACTGCATCGACTGGCTCACTCTCGAAGAGGTCGAGCAGGAGGTCTTTGCGGCCTTCGTAGGTGCGCGTCAGCACGCGCAGCAGTTTGACTTCGCTGCCTACCATGCTGAGGCGAGTGACAACGATCCGGGCCTTGCAGTTCTGCCGGGCACGGTGTGCTTTGCTGAAGGTGAGAACGCCTGGGATCGTTGGAGCTTCCTCGAATACATGCTCGCAGGCGTTGTTTGGCGCCTCGAGGCTCTCGCCAAGCGTAAAGGCGTGGATCTTCAGCACTTCGATCTGGGCAATCTGTTGGGCTCCGGGGCCTTCAGAGACAAGGGCTTCGCGGACCCTTACTTCGCCTTCCTCGGCGGTGAGGTGCAGACTGTCACCGATGCTGACATCGACGCCATGCCCGATGCTCAGCGGAGGGCCCTGAAGGCGGCCATCAAGGCCGGCAAGCCCGTTACCCTGCCCAAGGGTGCATTGGGGGCCGTATGACGCCCTGTAGGGCCCAAAAGAGAACCCCGGCGAGTGCTACCAACACTCCCGGGGCCATGACCATTCTTGGAAAGGACAAGAACGATGGAACGGATTGTAGGCCGTGATCGGCTCGTTAGCACCACTGGCGGCGGATACGAACTGGTGCGCCGCCCTCTTGGCAATGGCCATTCTGAGTACGTCGTTCGCCCGCTGGTGACGTGGCACGTCGAGGGCGAACTCTCCGAGCAGGCGTATGCGGACTACCTGCAGGAGCGGGAAGCGACGGCCGATGAACGGAAAGAGAAGAACCTGGAGCGGGCTGCTCTGCGCGCTAAGCAGCGTGTCCGGCACCTGTGCAAGGCCGCCGGTGTGGACACCCTCCTCACCCTCACCTACCGGGCGAACATGACGGACTGGGTTCTGCTCAAGCGTCACGTAAAGGAGTTCAACCGCCGCATGGCCCGGCTCATTCCCGGCTGGTTCTACGTGGCGGCGTACGAACGCCAGCAGCGCGGTGCGTGGCACGTGCACATGGCCGTTCACCGGGTCCCTCGGACCCTGGAGCATGCCCGTGGCGCCAAGGTTAAGAGCTACAGCGTCATTCGCGCCGTGTGGCGGGCGGTGGTCGGGGAGCTTGACGGGAACGTCGATCTGCAGGCCAGCAAGCGGATGCGGGCGCCTTCCCGGATCGCCAGCTACCTCTCGAAGTACATGGTC
Source organism: Acidovorax sp. NCPPB 4044 (assembly GCF_028069655.1). Taxonomy (NCBI): domain Bacteria; kingdom Pseudomonadati; phylum Pseudomonadota; class Betaproteobacteria; order Burkholderiales; family Comamonadaceae; genus Acidovorax; species Acidovorax sp. NCPPB 4044. The sequence continues at coordinate 2,085,012 of NZ_JAMCOS010000001.1, read as the reverse complement.
AAGGCCTTTGCCGATGGCGACGCCTGGAGCAACCGCTTCTCCTCCAGCAAGGGCATCACCGTGCCCGCGCCGCAGCGCATCCGCTTCGTCGGATGGAGCTTCACCGACGTCTGCATCGCGGTCTTCGATGACATGCCGGCTCACGACTCCTCCCAGCTCGTCTGGAAGCTATCCCGCCGTGGTGCGCCACGTGGGGAGGAAGGTTGCTGGTTCATCCTTGACACCAACATCCCAGTCCGGGAGCCTGACTTCGGAGACCTGTCCGAGGGCACCTACTGGGCCTGAGGGGGGTATGGGGGCCATGGCCCCCATGGAGCGAAGCGCGACCAGTGCGCTTGCGCCTCGGCCGTCGTATGCCGCGTGGCGTGGCCTGCGCAGTAGCGCCCTGCCCGCTCGCGCCTTGATAAACAGAAACTCCAGCAGAAAAATTATGTGGATAAAGTCCAGAGGCCTTTATTTATCCTTGACTGAATATTATTATCTTGGTCGAGGGAGATAATGGCATATACATCGTATCTATCAGAAGGTTGGGGCTTAGCATTCAAATCGTCCATCACATCCACTACCAACATCTACCCATCCTGACCCATGTCCGCATTTCTCCACCCCCGCAAGGCGAACGCATGGCGATATGCCCGTGCGCCGCCCACCTGTCAATTCACGAATCCGCCCGAAGCGCTTTCGCCGCAGCCACCATGTTGGTCAGCGCAGGAATGACCTCGGCCCAGTTGCGGGTCTTCAGGCCGCAGTCTGGATTGACCCAGAGTCGCCCGGACGGGACCCGCTCTGCAGCTTTCTTCATCAGTTGCACGATATGGTCTTGCGTGGGGATGTTGGGTGAATGGATGTCGTAGACACCTGGGCCGATCTCGTTCGGATAGTGGAAGTTCTCGAACGCATCCAGTAGTTCCATGTCGGAGCGCGAGGTCTCGATGGTGATCACGTCGGCATCCATGTCAGCGATCGACGCGATGATGTCGTTGAACTCCGAATAGCACATGTGGGTGTGGATCTGCGTCTCGTCGCGCACGCCGTTGGCGGTGATGCGGAACGATTCCACGGCCCAGTCCAGGTAGTGCTGCCATTGCGCTTTTCTGAGCGGCAAGCCTTCGCGGAGTGCGGCTTCATCGATCTGGATGATCTTGATCCCCGCGTGCTCCAGGTCCAGCACCTCCTGGCGGATGGCAAGCGCCAGCTGCTTGCAGGATGCAGAACGCGGCTGGTCGTCGCGCACGAAGGACCAGTTCAGGATGGTGACCGGGCCGGTCAGCATGCCTTTCATGGGTTTGGCCGTGAGCGACTGGGCGTAGCGGATCCATTCCACGGTCATCGCTTTCGGACGGCTGATGTCACCGAACAGGATCGGCGGCTTCACGCAGCGCGAGCCGTAGGATTGCACCCACCCGAACTGGCTGAAGGCGTAGCCTTCGAGTTGCTCCCCGAAATATTCGACCATGTCGTTGCGCTCGGCTTCGCCGTGCACGAGCACGTCCAGCTCCAGTTGCTCCTGCTCCCGCACGCTGTGCGCGATCTCCGCCTTCATGGCCGCCTGATAGTCGGTTGCGCCGAGGCGCCCTGCCCTGTATTCGCTGCGTGCGTGGCGAATCGCGGCAGTCTGCGGGAACGAGCCGATGGTCGTGGTCGGGTACGCCGGCAGATCGAGCAGCGCGGCCTGCTTGGACGCACGCACGGCGTAGCCGTTTTCCCGCTGGCCCAGTTCCGAAGTGGCCCGGGCCGCGGCGGTTTGCACCGCCGGGTTGCGCACGCGGGGCGAGGCGCGGCGCGCGGCCAGCGCAGTCCGGTTGGCGGAGAGCTCGGCCCGCACCGCATCGCGGCCTTCGCGCAGCGCGCGGCCCAACACGCGCAGTTCATCCAGCTTTTGCAGGGCAAACGCCAGCCATGACCGGACCTCCGCATCCAGTTTCCTTTCGCTGGCAAGGTCTACCGGGACATGCAGCAGCGAGCACGACGGTGCGATCCAGAGCCGGTCGCCCAGGCGCTGGGCCAGTGGCTCGACCCAGTCGAGGACGGCCGATAGATCGGTCTTCCAGATGTTGCGGCCGTTGATGACGCCCAGCGACAGCACCTTGTGGCCCGCCAGCAGGTTGAGCAAGGGCAGAACGCCATCGCGGTCGTTGACGGCGTCGATGTGCAGGCCCGCGACCGGGAGGTTGGCGGCAAGGTACGCGTTGTCCTGAAGCTGGCCGAAGTAAGTCGCCACGAGGATCTTGACGCGGGCCGTTTTGAGGTGGTGATAGGCCGCGTTGAAGGCGTGCTGCCAGTCAGCGTCCAGTTCCGTGACCAGGATCGGTTCGTCGATCTGCACCCATTCGACGCCCTGGTCGGCCAGCGTATCCAGCAGTCGGGCATAAACGGGCAGCAGGCGTTCCAGCAGATCCAGCGGACGGGAGCCATCCTTGGCCTTGCCGATGGACAGGTACGTCACGGGGCCGACGATCACCGGCTTGGCCTTCACGCCCTGCTCCTTCGCTTCGGCCAGTTGCTCTAGCAGGCGCGACGCATCGAGCTGGAACGTGGTGGAACCCGTGAACTCGGGGACGATGTAGTGGTAATTGGTGTCGAACCACTTGGTCATCTCGCCTGCAGCCACACCACCGCAGCACCCGGCATGGTCTTCGGCGGACTGGGCAGAGCGGCCGCGGGCGACACGGAAGTAGTTGTCCAGCGGATCGCCGTGGAAACCCTGCACGCGCTGCGGCAGGTTGCCCAGCAGAAAACTGGTGTCCAGCACCTGGTCGTAGAACGAGAAATCCCCGACGGGCACGAGGTCCAGGCCGGCCTGGGCCTGGTTCTGCCAATGGCGATGGCGCAGCTGCACGCCGGTCGCCTGCAAGGCCTCGCGGGACGATTCGCCCTTCCAGTACGCCTCCAGCGCAAACTTGAGCTCACGCTGGGCGCCGATGCGGGGGAATCCGAGGTTGTGGATGGTGGTCATGGAGTTTCTCGCGAACAGGAAGAGAAAAAGAGCAGGGATGGGCCGCATCCTATGGCGGTCGATCCATGACGTAAAATGGTCTTATCTCACACATCAATGAATTTCACTCATTCAAAACCCGTGCCATGCTGGAACGCATTCACCTCTCGGTCGTGCAGGAAGTCGAAAGGCAGGGTTCGCTGACGGCGGCAGCGGAGGTGCTGCACGTCACGCAGTCGGCGCTGAGCCACAGCATGAAAAAGCTCGAGCTTCAATTGGGCTGCGACATCTGGCTGCGCGAGGGCCGCAGCCTGCGGCTCACCCAGGCGGGCGAATACCTGCTGGCGGTCGCGGGCCGCGTTTTACCGCAGCTGGACCTGGCGGAAGAACGGCTGCGCCAGTTCGCTCTGGGCGAGCGCGGTGCGCTGCGCATCGGCATGGAGTGCCACCCCTGCTACCAGTGGCTGCTGAAAATCGTGTCGCCCTACCTGGCTGCTTGGCCCGACGTGGATGTGGACGTGAAGCAGAAATTCCAGTTCGGCGGCATCGGTGCGCTGTTCGGCCATGAGATCGATCTGCTGGTCACGCCCGATCCGCTGTTCAAAGCCGGGCTGCATTTCGAGCCGGTCTTCGATTACGAGCAGGTGCTGGTCGTCGCCGCCAGCCACCCGCTGGCGCAGGCCAACCACGTGCGCCCACGCGATCTGGCCCCGGAAGTGCTGATCACCTACCCTGTCCCCACTGACCGGCTGGACATCTACACGCAGTTCCTGCTGCCTGCGGGGATCGCCCCGCGGCGGCACAAGGCCATCGAGACGACGGACATCATGCTGCAGATGGTGGCCAGCAACCGCGGCGTGGCCGCCTTGCCGCGCTGGCTCGTGCAGGACTACGCAGCGCGGCTGGCCATCGTGCCGCTGCGGCTCGGCGCACGCGGCATCGCCAAGCAAATCCATCTGGGCGCACGCGAAGCCGACCTGCAGACCGACTATCTCCAGGCGTTCATTGAGCTCGCGCGCTGTTCGGCGACCATGCCCGCCAACGGAGCTGCGGGCCCCGCCGCACGCGGTTGAGCGGTCCGGCAGACGGTCAGCTGTACTGCTTCTCCAATGCATCCCACTGCGGCTTGCCGACCAGCCGCTGCCGCTCGGCGAAGGGCGCCACCAGGCCGCTCGACTCCTGCACTTCCCTGGCATCGCGCAGCACGGTCAGCGCCTTCTGCATGCCGGCCACGGCGCCCTGCAGCGCCGCGTTGGCATACAGCACCAGACCGTAGCCCAGTCCGGCCAGTTCTTCCGCGTTGAAGATCGGCGTCTTGCCGCCGATCACCATGTTCATCAGCTGCGGAGCAGCGAGTCGCGACGGCAGCGCACGGATGTCTTCGGGCGTGGTCACGGCCTCGACGAAGAGGATGTCTGCACCGGCCTCGGCGAAGCGCGCGGCGCGTTCCACCGCTGCCTCGAAACCGTGGGTGGCTGCCGCATCGGTGCGCGCCATGATCAGCAGGTCCGGATCGCGCCGCGCATCCACGGCGGCCTTGATCTTGCCGACGGCCTCTTCCGTGGAGATGACGTCCTTGCCCGAGAAATGCCCGCAACGCTTGGGCGCCACCTGGTCTTCCAGCTGGATGCAGTCGGCCCCGGCCCGTTCCAGCGTGCGCACCGTGTGGTACACGTTGAGCGCATTGCCGAAGCCCGTGTCGGCATCCACGATGAGCGGCAATGCCACTGCGTCACGGATGCGGGCCGTGTGGTCCGCGATGTCCGACAGGCCCATGAACCCCTGGTCGGGCATGCCGAACCACATGTTGGTGACGCCGGCGCCGGTGACATAGATGGCCTCGAACCCCAGGTCTTCGATCACCCGGGCCGACAGCGCATTGAACGCTCCCGGAACGAGCACGCCGCGGCGTGCCTCGGCCAGCGCCCGCAGTTGCTTGCGTGTGGACATCGATACCCCTTTCCTGCGAATCAGTGCTTCAGAAACAGTCGCCGGGTACACGCACCCAGCCTTCCATGAGAATGCGCGCGCTTCGGCCCATCAGGGCCTTGGAAACCACCCATTCGCCGTTCACCAGCGCGGCTTCGGCGCCGACGCGCAGCGTGCCGGAGGGGTGGCCAAAGCGCACGGCCGTGCGCGCGATCCCGCCCGCGGCCTGGTGCACCAGCGTGCCGGGAATGGCGGCCGCCGTGCCGATGGCCACGGCCGCCGTGCCCATCATGGCGTGGTGCAGTCGGCCCATCGACAGCGCGCGCACCAGCAGGTCCACGTCTGCCGCGCCCACCACCTTGCCGCTGGAGGCGGTGTAGGAAGCCGGCGGGGCCACGAAGGCAACCTTGGGGGTGTGCTGGCGGCCAGCGGCTTCGCCCACGTGCCGGATCAGGCCCATGCGCACGGCAGCCTGGGCACGAATGGCCTCGAAGCGTGCCAGCGCCGCGGTGTCGCCGTTGATGGCGTCCTGCCGTTCGGTACCGGTATAGCCCAGGTCTGCGGCCTTCACGAAAACGGTAGGAATGCCGGCGTTGATGAGCGTCGCCTGCAAGGTGCCCACGCCGGGAACCTCCAGGGTGTCCACGACATTGCCGGTGGGAAACATGGGGCCGCCGCCAGCACCGCCCTGCCCCGCATTGCCCTCTTCCGCCGGGTCGAGGAATTCGAGCTGCACTTCAGCCGCAGGGAACGCAACGCCGTCCAGCTCGAAATCGCCCGTCTCCTGCACTTTGCCGTCGTGGATCGGCACGTGGGCCACGATCGTCTTGCCGATGTTGGCCTGCCAGATGCGCACGGTACAGACCCCATCGTGCGGAATGCGCGCTGCATCGATGAAGCCGGCCTGCAGCGCGAACGGCCCCACGGCGGCCGAGAGATTGCCGCAGTTGCCGCTCCAGTCGACGAAGGGCTGGTCGATGGAGACCTGGCCGAAGAGGTAGTCCACATCGTGCCCGGGCCGCGTGGCGGCGGCGATGATGACCGCCTTGCTGGTGCTGGAGGTCGCCCCTCCCATGCCGTCGGTGTGCTTGCCGTAGGGGTCGGGGCTGCCGATGACGCGCAACAGCAGTTTGTCGCGCGCGGCGCCGGCCTGGCGGGCCTCCGGCGGAAGATCCTCCAGGCGGAAGAAGACCCCCTTGCTGGTGCCGCCGCGCATATAGCTGGCAGGGATTCTGATCTGGGGAACGGCTGTGCTCATGGGTTGCTTCGATGTCGGTGGGCGCGCCCGGCCTGGGCCAGGAAATCCTGGGCGAACCGCTGCAGCACGCCGCCGGCCTCGTAGACCGAGGCCTCTTCGGCGGTATCGAGCCGGCAGATGACAGGCACGTGCAGGGTATCGCCGCCGGAGCGCCGCACCACCAGGGTCAGCGTGGCATGCGGCGTGCGTTCGCCCACCACATCGTAAGTCTCCGTGCCGTCCAGGGCCCAGGTGCGCCGCGTCGTGCCCGGCGGGAATTCCAGTGGCAGCACGCCCATGCCGATGAGGTTGGTGCGGTGGATGCGCTCGAAGCCTTCGGCCACCACGGTCTCCACGCCCGCCAGGCGCACGCCCTTGGCGGCCCAGTCGCGTGACGAGCCCTGGCCGTAGTCTGCACCGGCGATGACGATCAGCGGCTGCCGGCGGCCCAGGTAGGTTTCGATGGCCTCCCACATGCGAACCACCCTGCCCTCGGGCTCCAGGCGCGCCAACGAGCCCTTCCGCGGCACGCCATCCACCACAGCCATCTCATTGACCAGCTGCGGGTTGGCGAAGGTGGCCCGCATGGCGGTCAGGTGGTCGCCGCGGTGCGTCGCGTAGGAGTTGAAATCCTCCTCCGGCACGCCCATGCGGTACAGGTACTCGCCCGCCGCGCTGTCGCGCAGGATGGCGTTGGATGGCGAGAGATGGTCGGTGGTGACGTTGTCCGGCAGCACGGCCAGCGCGCGCATGCCGGTGAGCGTGCGCGGATGGGCTGCCAGCGCGCCCACGCCCTCCGTGTCCCAGTACGGAGGGCGCCGGATGTAGGTGGACTGCGGGCGCCAGTCGTACTGCGGCGCGACGGGCGGGCCATCGTCCTGCCGGACGACGAACATGGGCCCGTACACGGCACGGTAGTGCCCGGGCTGCACCGCCTGCGCCACGACGGCGTCGATGGCATCGTCCGATGGCCAGAGGTCTCGCAATCGGATCGGCTCGCCTGCCACCACGGCCAGCACGTCCCGCTCGATGTCGAAATGCACCGTGCCCGCGATGGCATAGGCCACCACCAGCGGCGGCGAAGCCAGGAAGGCATGGCTGGCGTAGGGATGGATGCGGCCATCGAAGTTGCGGTTGCCCGACAGCACCGCCGTCGCATACAGATCGCGTTCGATGATCTCCTGCTGGATGGCGGGGTCCAGCGCGCCGCTCATGCCGTTGCAGGTGGTGCAGGCAAATCCCACGATGCCAAAGCCCAGCCACTCCAGATCGGCCAGCAGCCCAGCCTCCTTCAGATACAGCTCCACGGCCCTGGACCCCGGGGCCAGCGAAGTCTTGACCCAGGGCTTGCGCACCAGGCCGAGGCGGCGCGCGTTGCGCGCCAGCAGACCCGCTGCAATCACGTTGCGCGGGTTGCTCGTATGGGTGCAACTCGTGATGGCCGCGATGATCACCGCGCCGTCGGGCATCAGGCCCTGCGCTTCCTGCGCGTATGCGGCTTTTAATCTGCACGCATCGGCGATGCCGCGTTCCGCCAGCGCCGCCGTCGGCAGGAGCCGGTGGGGGTTGGAGGGGCCCGCCATGTTGCGCCCCACCGAAGACAGGTCGAAGCGCAGCACGCGCTCGTACCGCACCCCGGCCAGGCTGTCGGCCCACAGTCCCGCGGCCTTGGCATAGGCTTCCACGAGCGCCACCTGCGCCGGTTCGCGCCCGGTGAGGCGCAGGTAGTCGAGCGTCTGCGCGTCGATGGCAAAGAGCGCCGCCGTGGCGCCGTATTCCGGGCACATGTTGGAGATGGTCGCGCGATCGCCGATGCCGAGGCTGCGCGCGCCGTCTCCCAGGAACTCCAGGTACGCACCGACCACCTTTTCCCGGCGCAGGAATTCGGTCAGCGCGAGCACGATATCGGTCGCCGTGATGCCCGGCTGGCGCCGGCCGGTCAGCTCCACGCCCACGATGTCGGGCAGGCGCATCCAGGAGGCGCGGCCCAGCATCACGTTCTCGGCCTCCAGTCCGCCCACCCCCACGGCGATCACCCCCAGCGCATCGACATGCGGGGTGTGGCTGTCCGTGCCCACGCAGGTATCGGGGAAGGCGACACCGTCCTGCACATGGACCACGGGCGACATCCTCTCCAGATTGATCTGGTGCATGATCCCGTTGCCCGCGGGAATCACGTCCACGTTGGTGAAGGCCTTCTTCGCCCATTCGATGAAATGGAAACGGTCTTCGTTGCGCCGGTCTTCGATGGCCCGGTTCTTCGCGAAGGCATCGGGGTCGGAGCCACCGCACTCCACGGCCAGCGAGTGGTCCACGACCAATTGCACCGGCACGACCGGGTTGACCTGTGCGGGGTCTCCCCCTTCCGCCGCAATGGCATCGCGCAGGCCGGCCAAGTCCACCAGCGCCGTCTGCCCCAGGATGTCGTGGCACACCACGCGCACGGGATACCAGGGAAAGTCGCTGTCGCGCCGCCGCTCCACGAGTTGCAGCAGGCACCCATCCAGGAGGGCGGGATCGCAGCGCCGCACCAGGTTCTCGGCGTGCACGCGGGCCGTATACGGCAGCGCATCCCACGCACCGGGGTGCAGCGCATCCACGGCCGCCTGCGCATCGAAATAATCCAGCGAAGTGCCAGGAAGGCGCCTGCGATGTCGTGTGTTGTTCATGGGCGAATCCGTCGGACAGCGCTAGAGCCCTGCCCTGCCTGGAAGAAAACGAAAACAGTGGTGTGGGGCAACCCGATGGCTGTCGGCAGGCTCAGAGGCGGTCCGCGATGGGCACGAATGCCCGGTCTTGCGGGCCGATGTAGTTGGCGCTGGGGCGAATGATCTTGTTGTCGATGCGTTGCTCGATCACGTGCGCCGCCCAGCCGCTGGTGCGCGCGATGACGAAGAGCGGCGTGAACATGGCGGTGGGCACGTCCATCATGTGGTAGCTCACGGCGCTGAACCAGTCGAGGTTGGGAAACATCTGCTTCACCTCCCACATCACCGACTCGAGCCTCTCCGCGATGTCGAACATGCGGGTGGACCCGGCGTCTTCCGACAGGCGCCGGGCCACGCCCTTGATGACCGCGTTGCGCGGATCGCTCACCGTGTAGACCGGGTGGCCGAAGCCGATCACCACCTCCCTGGCCTCCACGCGCCGGCGAATGTCGGCCTCTGCGGCGTCGGGCGAGTCGTAGCGCTTCTGGATCTCGAAGGCCACCTCGTTGGCACCGCCGTGCTTGGGCCCCCGCAACGCACCGATGGCGCCGGCAATGGCGGAATGCATGTCGCTGCCGGTGCCCGCAATGACCCGGGCCGTGAAGGTGGAAGCGTTGAATTCGTGCTCGGCATAGAGATTGAGCGACGTGTGCATGGCCCGTACCCAGGCCTCGCACGGCTTCCGGCCATGCAGCAGATGCAGGAAGTGTCCGCCGATGGAGTCGTCGTCCGTCTCGACGACGATGCGCTTGCCGTTGGTGCTCCAGTGGTGCCAGTACAGCAGCATCGATCCGAGCGATGCCATGAGCCGGTCGGCGATGTCGCGCGCACCGGCCCCGTTGTGGTCGTCCTTTTCGGGCAGCACGCACCCGAGCGCAGAGACACCGGTGCGCATCACGTCCATGGGGTGCGCGCTCGCGGGCAATTGTTCCAGCGCGTGCAGCACGTTGGCCGGCAGGCCGCGCAGGGCCTTGAGCCTGGCCTTGTAGGCTTTCAGCTCGGCACGCGTGGGCAACCTGCCGTGCACCAACAGGTGCGCGATCTCCTCGAACTCGCAGACCTCCGCGATGTCGAGGATGTCGTAGCCGCGGTAGTGCAGGTCGTTGCCCGTCCTGCCGACCGTGCACAGGGCCGTGTTGCCGGCCGCCACGCCGGACAGTGCCACGGACTTCTTGGGTTGGGCCCCGGGGGCCGCCGTTGTTGCGCGCGGAGCAGGCGCGGCTGCGGTCAGGGTTTGGGGGACGAATGTGGCGCTCATGGAGTGGCCTCCGGGTTCAGATAACAACCATCGACTGCGGCGGGTTTCCCCTGGGAATCCACAGCCACCATCTGGAACACCCCCTTCAGCACGTCCTTGCCCGGAACGCCCCATTGCATCGCTGTGCCGTTGACGCAGACCGTCATGGACGTCCGCCCCACCCGGCTGACCCAGCCATGCAACGCCAGTTCGCAACCGATGGGAAGGGGCTCGAAAAAGCCGGCGCTGGTCACGGCAGCCATGACGACTTCCCGCTGCGCCAGGCTTCGTGCCGCCAGGAAGGCCGCCTTGGCCATCAGTTGGAGCCCCTGTCCTGCAAACAAGGTGCCATGGTGATTCGCCATGCACGGAAGCACGAGTTCACGCAGTTCGACGGTGCCTGGAGGTGTTGCCATGGTTCGCAATCTACGCACCCTGCAGGCCATGCGAAAGGGCTGAAAAAGCGAATATTTGCAAATAGGGTGCGGCATTTTGCGAAGCTTGCGAACCATCGGCCCGTTGATAATCCGTCCATGAGAAAGACCTTCATGGGGGTGAAATTGCGAAAGCTGCGGTCGGAACGCGGTCTTTCCCAGATCGCCCTGGCCCAGGCTCTGGGCCTGTCGCCCAGCTACCTCAACCAGCTGGAGCAGAACCAGCGGCCGTTGACGGTGTCGGTCCTGCTGAAGCTGAACAAGGCGCTGGGCATCGACATACAGCAGTTCTCGGAAGACGAAGAATCACGCCTGATCGCAGGGCTGCGCGAGGCGTTTTCCGATGCCGCGGAGCCCATCTCCCTGCCGGAAATGCAGGAGGTCGCCGCGCAGATGCCCGCCCTGGGCCGCAGCGTCATCGCCATGCACCGGCGCCGGCTCGAAATGCAGGAACAGCTCGAACTCCTGTCGCTGCGGTTGGGTGACGGCCGCACGGACGGCGGCCCGATCGGGGCCATGCCTTTCGAAGCCGTGCGGGACTTCTTCTTCGCCCACCAGAATTATTTCGACGGGCTGGACCGGGCTGCCGAGCGTTGCGCTGGCGAAGCGGGGTTGCACGGCGCCGCGCTGGCCCCCTGGCTGATCGAGCGGCTGGCCCGGCACGGCATCCGTGTCGACCACGCGGACGGTCCGCACCACGGCAAGCGCCGGTTCGATGCGGCTGCGCGCTGCCTGACGCTGTCGCCCAGCCTGGATGAAGCGCAGCGCGCATTCCAGATGGCCACGCAGTGGGCGCTCGTCGAATGTGGGTCGATCATCGAACCGCTGGTGCGCGCGCCCCAGTTCGGCAGCGACCCGGCCGCCCGGAAGCTCGCGCGCATCGGCCTGGCGAACTACTTCGCGGGAGCGCTGCTCCTGCCCTACGGAGCCTTCCTTGCCGCGGCACAGGCGCTCCGGTACGACATCGAGCTGCTGCAGCAGCGGTTCAACGTCGGCTTCGAGACGGTCTGCCACCGCCTGAGCACGCTGCAGAGGCCGGGGGCCCCGGGCGTGCCGTTCTTCTTCATCCGCGTGGACCGGGCAGGCAACATCTCCAAGCGGCAGTCGGCCACCCATTTCCATTTCAGCCGCACCGGCGGAACGTGCCCGCTGTGGAACGTCTACGAGGCCTTCGCGCAGCCCGAGCGCACCCTGGCCCAGCTCTCGAGCATGCCGGACGGCCGGCGTTACCTGTGGATCGCGCGCACGGTGTCCCGCGGCCAGCACGGATACGGCTCGCCGCGCCAGACCTTTTCGATCGGTCTGGGCTGCGACATCCGGCACGCGCCGCGGCTGGTCTATGCCAAGGGTCTGGACCTCCAGGACCCCGCCGCGGCGACGCCCATCGGCATGGGCTGCAAGGTGTGCGAGCGCGAAGCGTGCCCGCAGCGCGCATTTCCTTACGTGGGCCGGGCGCTGGACGTGGACGAGAACCACAGCGGGTTCTCGCCGTACGGGTCCACCTCGTGATGGTCGCTGACCCGCTGCCGCTCCAACGCCCCTGCGCCCAAAAATCCGCTCCGCGCAGGGTCTGGCGTGCAGGCTCCGCGTCGAACCGGGCCCGCGCGCCCTTCGCACCCGTGCGCCGGGTTTACAGGCTCTTGAGGGGCACGACTTCCTTGCCCTTGAAGGTGAACACCGTCACGGCGGACGAGCGCAGGTCGTGCTTGTCGTCATAGGCGAATTCGCCGGTCACGCCGGCGTACTGGCCCTTGGCCACTCGGTCGATGATCTTCTTCGCGTCCGTGGTGGTCTGCGCCGCCTCGATGGCCGATGCCAGCAGGTGCATGCCGTCGTAGAAGGCTGCGGCATAGGTCAGCGGGTCGCGTTTGTATTCGGCGCGGTAGCGCTCGACGAACTTCCGGCCCTTGTCGCTGCGGTCCAGCATGGAGCCGCCCTGCGTGCAGTAGACGTTGAGGTCACCCGCCACCTGCGAGAGGTTGGCCGTCTCCGAAGAGCAGATGCCGTCGCCACCCAGCAGGGGCACGTTGATGCCCAGCGACCGCATCTGGCGCACCATCGGGCCGCCCTGGGGCGAGTAGCCGCCGTAGAACACCGCATCGGCCCTGGAGCCGCGCACGTTGGTCAGGATGGCCGTGAAATCCGTGGCCTTGTCGGTGGTGAACTCGTTGGTCACCACCTTGATGCCCTGGCGCTTGGCTTCTTCGGTGAACTCGCGGGCCACGCCCTGGCCGTAGGCCGTGCGGTCGTCGATGACGGCCACGGTCTTCACCTTCAGGTCCTGCGCGGCGTAGACGGCCATCTTGGTGCCGAGCTGGTTGTCGCTGGCGCCGATGCGGAACAGGTTGGCATGGCCCTGCTGGGTGATCTTCGGATTGGAGGCCACCGTGAACGCCACGATGCCCGCATCCGCCAGCACGCGCGAGGCCGGCATGGCCACGCCCGAGTTGTAGGGGCCCAGCACGAAGCGGATCTTCTTGTCCGCCAGGGTCTGCGCGATCTGCACGCCCTGTTTCGGGTCGGCCCCGTCGTCGTTGACGTCCAGCTCGAACACCACGGGCTTGCCGCCCACCTGGATGCCCCGGGCGTTGATCTCCTTGATGGCGAGCAGCGCGCCGTCGCGGTTGTCGACGCCGTTGGCCGCCTGCGGCCCGGTCACGGGGCTCATGAAGCCCACGCGTACGCGCTCCTGGGCATGGAGGCCGGTCGCCGCGAGGCCCGCGATCGCGAGCACGGCTGTGTTGAGCAGCGAAATTTTCACGCCAGATTTCCTTGATGGGTAAGGGGTCGAAATCGCCCCGCAGGGTGGCGCGGGGCGTGTTGCAGCCTGCGCCTCGTCGGCACAGCGGCGCGGATTGTCGCCCAGTCCGGCACCCCTCCAGAGGCGGGCCGGCCCGGCGGGCGCAGCCGCTGTGACCGACTCCGCTCCCGGGCATCCCGGTCGCCATCGCGGCCCGCACCGTACTTTTCCGTGGCCCAATTGATGTCCGGATATTTGCTACAAAATTAATAGCATACTATTCAATGAATCCGGCGGCATGGAGCATAAAAGGCTTGAATCCCGGCTGCGAAGGCTCCGTGCACGGTTGCACCGGCCCCGCCGTCGGCCCGGACCGCCCTGGCGCCGCGCGACGGCCACGCCACCGCTTCGCCAGGCGGAATCTCTGCGGATCGGTGTGGCAGGACCGCCATCGGGCCCGCTCGTCAGGCGATTTCCGCGTTGCGGCATGGCATCGACCTGCATATGCTCTGGACCTTTACATTTTGCTACCTCGATTGGCGTGCTCTATGGCCGAGCTGCACGCTGCACGGGGCGGACTCCCATGAACCCTTCCTCCTCCCTCTGGACGATTGCCGCACTGATCGGCATGCCCGCTATCGCCGCCGACATCGCGCTCACGCCGCCCGTGGGAGGCGGTGTGCTGATCAACTCGGCCGCCAATGTGCCCGGGCTGCGGGTCAGCCCGGCGGGCGTGCAGATGCCCGGCCTCCCGGCCACGCCATCCACGTTCCAGCGGGTGGTGTGCCATGACCCCTCGGGCCTCGTGGGCGGTTGCGATCCGGCCGCCGTCACCGGTCCCCGCGGAGCGACCGGGGCAACGGGGGCCACCGGCTCCGTCGGCGCCACCGGGCCCGCCGGCGCCACGGGCGCATCGGGTGCCACGGGAGCGAGCGGGCCTACCGGACCGGCGGGTGCGACGGGAGCGGTCGGCCCCACCGGGCCGGCGGGCGCCACGGGTGCCACAGGTCCGCAGGGCAACGCCGGCGTGACCGGCCCCACCGGCCTCCGGGGCCCGGCGGGCCTGGGCTGGCGAGGTACATGGTCGGCAGCCACCAGCTACGCGGTGGGCGACGCGGTGGAATACCTCGGTTCGTCGTATGTCGCGGTCAACGCGGCGGCACCCGGCAGCACGCCCGGCCAGACGGCGGACTGGTCGCTCGTCGCCGCGCGCGGTGCACCCGGCTCCAGCGCCGTCGTCGGCCTGTCGCCCGGGGCCACCCAGGCCAGCGCGGTGCTGCCGCTGGTGGACATCGCGTCCGCCAACACCATCGGCACCGGCGCCTCGGCGCTGGTCAACGTGGGCACCAACGGCGGCAGCCAGACCCTCATGCGCCTGTCCGACGACGGAGCGTTCACCGTCGGCGGGACGGCCGGCACCGGCAGCACGCCCGTGAGCGGCGCCGGCGTGCGGATGATGTGGGCACCGTCCAAATCCGCCTTCCGCGCGGGCCGGGTCGACGGCTCCGGCAGCGCCTACTGGGACGAGGCGAACATCGGCGACGCCTCCGCCGCCTTCGGATTGAACACCCGGGCCTTCGGCGCCAACAGCTTCGCGGCCGGCGATACGGTCAGCGCCGTGGGGAATGCATCCGTCGCGCTGGGTATCAATGCGAGCGCCCAGTCCAACCAGAGCCTGGCCTTCAATGGCACGACCACCGGCGTCCGTGCGATCGCCATCGGCAGCAATGCCACGAGCAACGGCGACGACGCGTTGGCGCTCGGCCCGAGTGCGATCGCCGGCGGCCTTGCTTCCGTCGCCATCGGGCCGGTGGTGGCGCAGGGCAGTTTCGCCGTGGCGATCGGTCTGCAGAACAAGGCCAACGCCAATTTCTCTGTAGCGATCGGCAAGAACGCCGAGGCCCTCCACCAGGGCAGCGTGGTGCTCGGCGACGGCTGCGCGGGGTTCGCGAGCGATGCGGTCCGCTCCACGGCCAACAACCAGTTCATCGCCCGCGGCTGCGGCGGCATCAAGCTGTTCACCAGCCAGAATTTGTCCTCCGGCGTGGAAGTGGCGCCCGGCGGCGGCTCCTGGAGCGCGCTCAGCGACCGGAACAAGAAGGAGAACTTCGCGGACGTGGACCCGGTCGCCGTGTTGGAAAAAGTGGCGGCCCTGCCGATCCAGACCTGGAACTACAAGACCCAGGACACCGCCATCCGCCACCTGGGCCCCACCGCGCAGGACTTCCGCGCCGCCTTCGGCCTGGGCGAGAACGACACCACCATCAACACCGTGGACGCCGATGGCGCCGCGCTCGTGGCCATCCAGGGCCTGCACACGCTGCTCAGGGAGCAGCGCGAGATGATCGAGCAGCTGCGGGCCGAGATCGAGCGGCTCAAGCAGCGGTAATCCGGCGGCCCCGGTCCGGCAGCGGCGCAGGCGCCCGCTTCCGGGCGGCGCGGCCACTTCTTCTATCCTCGGCGCATGCACACCACCCCTTCCCCCTCTTCTTCTCCACGCGGTGCGGTCCACTTCGGGCACACGGACCGCGTCTGCATCGTCACCGGCGGCGCCCAGGGCATCGGCGAAGCCTGCGCGCGGCGCTTCGCCCGCGAAGGCGCGCGGGTGGTGATCGCCGACGTGGACGATGCCCGCGGCGAAGCCCTGGCGAGCGAGCTGCCCGGGTCGATCTACGTGCGCTGCGACGTGGGAGACAAGGCGCAGGTGGACGCACTGGTCCAGCGCACGCTGGCGGCCCACGGCCGCATCGACGTGCTGGTCAACAACGCCGGCATCTTCCGCGCGGCCGATTTCCTGGAGATCACCGAGGACGACTTCGATGCCGTGCTGCGCGTGAACCTCAAGGGCGCGTTCCTGGTCGGCCAGGCGGTGGCGCGCGCGATGGCCGCCGCGGGCTCCGGCGCCATCGTGAACATGAGTTCCGTCAACGGCGTGCTGGCGATCCCCACCATCGCCAGCTACAACGTGAGCAAGGGCGGCATCAACCAGCTCACGCGCGCGATGGCGCTCTCTCTGGCGGACCGCGGGGTGCGCGTGAACGCGGTGGCGCCCGGCACCATCGCCACCGAACTCGCGGCCCGCGCCGTGCTGACCAGCGACGATGCCCGCGCGCGCATCCTGGGCCGCACGCCCATGAAGCGCCTGGGCGAGCCCTCCGAGGTGGCCGACGCGGTCGCCTGGCTGGCGAGCGATGCCGCCAGCTACGTGACGGGCGAGATCGTGGTGGTGGACGGCGGGCGCATGACGCTCAACTACACGGTGCCGCTGGAAGGCTGAGCCCGCCGGCCCGCGCGGGCCATCGCGCCGCGGGTTCGCACAGTCCTCGATGTGCCGGCACAATCGGGCGCATGAGATTCCTCCACACGATGCTGCGCGTTGGCAACCTCCAGCGCTCGATTGACTTCTACACCCACGTGCTCGGCATGCAACTGCTGCGCCAGTCCGAGAACCCCGAGTACCGCTACTCGCTGGCCTTCCTCGGCTTCGACGGCGGCAACCCCGGCCAGGCCGAACTCGAACTGACCTACAACTGGGGCACCGAGAGCTATGAGCTGGGCACGGCCTACGGGCATATCGCCCTGGGCGTGCCCGATGCCTACGCGGCCTGCGAGAAGATCAAGGCCGCCGGCGGCAATGTCACGCGCGAAGCCGGCCCGGTCAAGGGCGGCACCACGGTGATCGCCTTCGTGACCGATCCCGACGGCTACAAGATCGAACTCATCCAGCGCGCCGACGAACACGGCACCGGCACCGGCTTGCGCTGAAATTGCTACTTATTTAATAGCAAACTATTGAATGAATCCGGCGGCATGGAGCCTTAACGGCTCAAACCGGCGGCTTCTTTCGCCAGGGTGGCGATGCGCGCCCAGTCGCCCGCGGCCAACGCATCCGCCGGCACCAGCCACGACCCGCCCACGCACTCCACGTTGGCCAGGGCAAGAAAGTCTGCCGCGTTGCCGGGCTGGATGCCGCCGGTCGGGCAGAAGCGCACGTCCCCAAAAGGCCCCTGCCAGGCCTTGAGCATGGCCAGCCCGCCGGCCTGCAGCGCGGGGAAGAACTTCAGTTCCGAATGGCCGTCTTCCTGCGCGGCCAGGATCTCGCTGCCCGTCGCCACGCCGGGCAGCAGGGGCAGGCCCGCATCGCGGCAGGCCTGGCCCACCTTGGGCGTGTAGCCCGGGCTCACCGCGAAGCGGGCGCCGGCCCGCGCGGCCGATTGCGCCTCGGCCGGGGTGCGCACGGTGCCGGCTCCCACCACGGCCTGCGGCACGTCACGCGCGATGGCCTCAATGCAGGCCAGCGCCTGCGGCGTGCGCAGCGTGACCTCCAGCATGCGGATGCCGCCCTCGACCAGCGCGCGCGCCATGGGTACGGCGTGGGCCACGTCGTGCAGCACGATCACGGGGATCACCGGGGCATCGCGCATCACTTCGAGCGCGGTCAACGTCACAGCCATGAGCAAGCTCCTTCTTCTGCGCTCAGCGCATTGCGCCGGAAACCGGCGAACAGTTCGCGGCCCCAGCCGTGCGCGTCGGCGCGGGCCAGGTCGTCGGGCCGTCGGGCGGGTTCGCGCGCGGCCCAGTCGGCCGCGTCCACCAGGGCATCGAGCGTGCCGGCCACGGCATCGAGCCGGATGAGGTCGCCGTCGCGCACACGCGCCAGCGGCCCGCCGGCCAGTGCCTCGGGCGAGACGTGGATGGCGGCGGGCACCTTGCCCGACGCGCCGCTCATGCGGCCGTCGGTCACCAGCGCCACCCGGTAGCCCTTGCCCTGCAGCACCGCCAGCGGCGGCGTGAGCTTGTGCAGCTCGGGCATGCCGTTGGACTGGGGGCCCTGCCAGCGCACCACGCAAACCAGCCCGTGCGAGGGATGCGATTCGCAGGCCCGGTCCAGCTCGCCGGCCTGGAAGGCCTGCTGCAGCTCGGCCTGCGAAGAGAAGACCCGCGCGGGCGCCTCGATCACGTGCCGGTCTTCCGGCACGGCCGAGACCTTGATCACGCTGCGGCCCAGGTTGCCCCGCAGCAGCCTGAGGCCGCCCGTGGCGCTGAACGGCGCATCGGCCGGGCGCAGCACGCCGTCGTCCCCGCTCGCGCCGATGGGCGTCCAGGCCAGGCGCACGGCCTGCGGCGCGGCCGCGTCCTCCACGGGCAGGCGGGTGTATTCGCGCAGCCCGCCGGGGCGCACGGTGAGCACGTCCTCGTGCATGAGGCCGGCGTCCAGCAGTTCGCGGATCACGTAGCCCGGGCCGCCCGCGGCCTGGAACTGGTTCACGTCGGCGCTGCCGTTCGGATACACGCGCGCCAGCAGCGGCACCGCGGCCGAGAGCGTGGCGAAATCGTCCCAGTCGATCACGATGCCCGCCGCGCGCGCCACCGCCACCCAGTGGATCAGGTGGTTGGTGGAGCCGCCCGTGGCCAGCAGCGCCGCCATGGCGTTGACGATGCAGCGCTCGTCCACGACGCGGCCGATGGGCGCGCAGGCGGCGCCGGGTGCGCCCAGCACCGTGCGGGCCGCCTCGCGCGTGAGTTCGGCGCGCAGCGCCTCGCCGGGGTTCACGAAGGCGGTGCCCGGCACGTGCAGGCCCATGGCCTCCAGCAGCATCTGGTTGCTGTTGGCCGTGCCGTAGAAGGTGCAGGTGCCCTCGCCGTGGTAGGCGGCGGATTCGGCGGCCAGCAGCTCTTCGCGGCCGACCAGGCCCTGCGCGGCCTGCTCGCGCACCTTGGCCTTGGCGTTGTTGGACAGGCCCGAGGTCATGGGCCCGGCGGGCACGAACACCGTGGGCAGGTGCCCGAAATGCAGCGCGCCGATCAGCAGGCCCGGCACGATCTTGTCGCACACGCCCAGCATCAGCGCCGCATCGAACACGTCGTGCGACAGCGAGACGGCCGTGGCCATGGCGATCGCGTCGCGGCTGAAGAGCGACAGTTCCATGCCCGGCGTGCCCTGGGTCACGCCGTCGCACATCGCGGGCACGCCACCCGCCACCTGCGCGGTGGCGCCGTGGCGGCGCGCTTCTTCCTTGATCAGTTCCGGGTAATGCCGCAGCGGCGCATGGGCCGAGAGCATGTCGTTGTAGGCCGTGACGATGCCGATGTTGCGGGCCCGCTCGGCCACCACCCGGAACTTGTCGTTGCCGGGCATGCCCGCGAAGGCGTGCGCCACGTTGGCGCAGCCCAGGCGGTCGGCGCCGCGATCGCGCTGCGCGTGGAAATCGAGCTGGGCGAGGTAGGCGGCGCGCGTCGGGGCGCTGCGCTCGCGGATGCGTTGGGTGAGGGTGTGGACGGTATCGTGGAGTGGCATGGCGGGAGGTGGGCTGTGCCTTGTCTGGGGTGGGGGATCGCGGGAGGGAATGGGCACGGGGCCGGGGGCCCCGGGCCGCCGCCGGGTGCGAACCCCGCGGCCGTAGCCGCCGATCCTACGCCCGTGCCGTGACCGGCGATGTAGGCGGGGACGAAAGCCGTCCGGCGCCCTGCCCTTTGTCGCCCGCGCCGCCCCGCGCTTACTGGGCGCCGCGTGCCTGCTTGACGGCGCCCTGCACCGCGTCCCAGGTCTCCTGGCCCACGGACTTGGCGATGCCGGCGTTCACGCTCGTGAGCTTCTCGCGCATGCGGTTGGCTTCGGCAGCGGGAAGTTCGTTGACCTGCATGCCCTTGGACTTGAGGTCGGCCAGGGCCTTGGCGGCCTCCTCGCGCGTGTCCTTGCGCTCGAAGTCGCGGCTCTTCACGGCGGCGTCCTGCAGCACCTTCTTCTCGGCCGGGCTCAGCGTGTCCCACCACTTCTTGCTCACCGTGACGATCCAGGGGCTGTACACGTGGTTGGTCACCGTGAGGTATTTCTGCACTTCGTAGAACTTGCTCGACACCACGGTGTTGAACGGGTTCTCCTGGCCGTCGACCGCGCGCGTTTCCAGCGCCGTGAACAGCTCCGAGAACGGCAGCGGCACGGCATTGGCGCCCAGCGCCTTGAAGCTGTCGAGGAACACGTTGTTCTGCATCACGCGCAGCTTGATGTCGCCCATGTCCTCCAGCCGGGTGACGGGGCGCTTGCTGTTGGTGAGGTTGCGGAAGCCGTTCTCCCAGTACACCAGGCCGACCATGCCCTTGGGCTCCAGCTTGGCCTTGACCTTCTCGCCCACGGGCCCGTCGAGCACCACGTCGGCCTCCTTCGCGGTGCTGAAGAGGAACGGCGTGTCCCACACCGCCATCTCGGGCACGATGCCCACGAGCGTGGCGGTGGAGCCCACCATCATCTCCTGCGCACCGCCGATCAGCGCCTGCTGCATCTGCGTATCGGAGCCGAGCGAGGCGTTGCCGATGGGGCGCACCTTCATCTTGCCGCCGGTGGCCTTCTCGACCTCCTGCGCGAAGAAGCGCGCGGCGCGGCCCTGGTTGGAATCGTCCACCAGGCCGAAGCCGAAGCGCACGATGCGCGGCTTGAAGTCCTGGGCATGCAGGACGGGCGTGCCGGTGGCGGCGATGGCGGCCACCAGCGTGGCGAGGGCGAAACGGATGCGCATGGTTTTGTCTCCTGGGGAAAAATGAAGGGAAAAGGGGCGGCCCGGGCTCAGTGCAGCCAGCGCATCGGCGCCGTCACCAGCGAGGGAAAGATCACGAAGAGGATCAGCAGCAGCACGTACACCAGCAGGAACGGCGTGGTCCCGCGGATGACGGTCTCCATGCGCAGCCGGCCCACGCCGGCCACCACGTTCTGCACGGTGCCCACGGGCGGGGTGATGAGCCCGATGCAGCCCACGAAGATGAACATGAAGCCGAAGTACACCGGATCGATGCCCGCCTTGATGGCCAGCGGCACGCACACCGGGCCGAAGATCAGGATCGTGGGCGTCAGGTCCATCGCGGTGCCCACCACCAGCAGGAACACCATCATGAGCGCCATGAACAGCATGGGGTTGCCCATCACGCCCGCGAAGCTGTCGGCCAGGAGGTTGGGCAGGTCGGCCAGGGTGATCATGTAGGCGGTCACGGTGGCCGCGCCGCACAGGAACATCACCACCGCCGTGGTCTTGCCAGCCGCCAGGAACACGTGGTACAGCTGCCGCCAGTCCAGCTCGCGGTACACGAACATCGAGACGACGAGGGCATACACGGCCGCCACCACGGCGGCTTCGGTCGGCGTGAAGATGCCGCCCTTCAAGCCGCCCAGGATGATGACCGGCATCATCATGGCCCAGAAGCTGTGCAGCAGCGCCCGCATGCGGGGGCCCCACGCCACGCGCTCCATGGCGGGCAGCTGGTGCTTGCGTGCGATCCACCACCACGCGAGGACGAGGAACACGCCCATCATCAGCCCCGGGAACACGCCGGCCAGGAAGAGCTTGCTGATCGAGGTGTTGGTCGTCACGCCGTAGATCACGAACGGCATCGACGGCGGAATGATCGGCGCGATGATGCCGCCCGATGCCAGCAGGCCGGCGCTGTAGCTGGCCGGGTAGTTCTGCTGGCGCATCATGGGCAGCAGGATGGTGGCCAGCGCCGCCGTGTCGGCGATGGCCGAGCCGCTCATCGAGGCGAGCAGCACGGCCGCGCCGATCGCCACGAAGCCCAGGCCGCCCCGGATGTGGCCCACGAAGGCGCGCGCCAGATCGATGATGCGGCGCGACAGGCCGCCCGCATTCATCAACTCGCCCGCCAGGATGAAGAACGGCACCGCCAGCAGCGGAAAATTGTCGAAGCCCGCCTGCAGGTTCTGCGCGAGCAGCTGCGAATCGAAGAAGTCCAGGTGCCACATCAGGGCCACGCCGGTGAGCACCAGCGCCTGGGCGATGGGCATGCCGATGGCCATGCCGCCGATCAGCACGCCGAGGAAGATGAGGGTCACGACCATGGGGATTCCTTCATTCCACCGAGGCGTCGCCGCCCGCGTCGTCGCCGGCCGGGCGGCCGCGCACGAGTTCCAGCACCAGCGCGACCAGCAGGCCGGCCGCCAGCACCAGGGTGGAGGCAGCGCCCAGCGCGAGCGGGTAGCCCAGCACCGTGCTGTAGCTCTGCATGCCGGCCACCACCTGCTCCCAGGAGCCCTTGAGCAGCAGCACCATGCACAGCGCCACCAGCGCCTGGCTGACCCAGAACAGCGCCTTGCGCGGCGCGCCGGTGAGGCGGGCGGTGAGCATGTCGAAGCCGAGGTGCTTGCCCTCGAACGCCGCCACGATGGCGCCCACGGCCACCAGCCAGACGAACAGCAGCCGCGAGATCTCCTCGTAGGAGACGATGCTCGTGCCGAAGGCATAGCGCAGCACCACGTTCACGAACACGGCCACGACCATGCCGGCGAGCGCCAGCACCATGAAATGTTCGGCCAGGCGCTGCAGCCGGTTCTTGGGGCGCACGGGCGCGCCCGTGCCGATGGGTTCCGTCATGGGTTGTCTCCGGAAGAGGCCGGCGCGGCGGTAGTCCGGGCGGCGTGGTGGTTGTCGTCAGGGTCTGGGTTGCCCGGGGCGCCGGCCGCGCCTGCGCGCACCCATTGCGCGGCGGCGGCGGCGAGCTGCTGCACGGGCCGGGTCGCATCCAGCGGCAGAACGCCGGGCTCGCCAAGCGGCGATTCGAGCGTGGCGAACTGGTCCGCCACCAGCGTCGGGGAAAAAAAGTGGCCCGGCCGGGCGCTGACGCGCGCCAGGGCGCTGTCGTAGTCCAGCTCCAGGAACGCGAACCGCAACCCGGGCGAGGCCGCGCGCAGGCGGTCGCGGTAGCGGCGTCGCAGCGCCGAGCAGGTGAGCACCACGCCGCCCGGCCCCGCCTCGGCCAGCAGCCGGGCCAGCCGGTCCAGCCAGCCCGCCCGGTCCTCGTCGGTCAGCGGCTGGCCGGTGCGCATCTTGGCGACGCTCTCTGGCGAGTGATAGGCATCGCCTTCGTGCAGGGCCCATCCCAGCAGCGCGGCGGCCTGCGCCGCCACGCTGGATTTGCCGCAGCCGGAGACCCCCATCACCACCAGGGCGGTGGGCGGTTCGGCTTGGATAGCGCTATCCATCAAATTCATAAAAATCGCGGATGCTTTCTTGCCAAGCAAACCGCGTCGTCTCCGCTTTTCTGAGGGAATGGAAGCCATCAGCGCGGCTGGAGCACCGCAACCGGCGGCTCTCCTGTCGTTAACCCTGATGAAGATAGCGCTATCCTAGACAACAATGGAAAGCCCGCAGATCAGGATTAACCCTTGAACGCTTCCGCCACGCCTCCGCCGCGCCGCACCCGCCGCGCCAGCGGCCGGGTCACTCTCGACGACGTGGCCCGGCTCGCCGGCGTGAGCCCCATCACCGTTTCGCGCGCCCTGCGCCGCGAACGCAGCGTGGACCCGGCGCTGGCCGAGCGGGTTCAGGCGGCGGCCGACCAGCTGGGCTACGTGCCCGACCCCGCGGCCCGGGCGCTCGCCTCGCAGCGCAGCACCCAGGTGCTGGTGCTCGTGCCCATGCTGTCGAACACCCTGTTCGTGGACCTGCTGGAAGCCGTGCACCGCACGCTCTTTCCCCAGGGTTTCCAGCCACTGATCGGCGTGACCCATTACGACACGGACGAGGAAGCGCTTCTGCTGCGCACCTACCTCCCGCACCGGCCGGCCGGGCTGCTGGTGACCGGCTTCGACCGCAGCGAGGCCGCGCGCCAGCTCATCGCGCGCAGCGGCGTGCCCTGCGTGCACCTCATGGAAACCAGCGATGCGCCGGGCGTCTACTGCGTGGGGTTCTCCCAGGCGGACGCGGGCGCTGCCATCACGCAGCATCTGATCGACAGCGGCCGCCGGCGCATCGCCTTCTGCGCAGCCCAGCTCGACCCCCGCACCCTGCAGCGCGCCGAAGGCTATCGCCGGGCACTGCGGGAGGCCGGCCTGTACGACCCGCGCCTGGAAATGCTGAGCCCGGAGGGCTCCTCCATCGCCCTGGGCGCGCACCTGTTCGAGGAGACACTGCGGCGCGTGCCCGAGGTGGACGCCATCTTCTTCTGCAACGACGACATCGCCCAGGGCGGCCTGCTGGCCGCCAACCGGGGCGGCGTTTCGGTGCCGGGCCGCGTGGCCGTCGCCGGCTTCAACGACCTGGCCGGCAGCGACCAGATGGTGCCGCCGCTCACCACCGTGCGCACGCCGCGCAGCGAGGTCGGCCGCGCCGGAGCCGCGATGCTGCTGGGCCTGATGCACGGCACGCCGCCTGCGCACAGTTGCGTGGCGCTGGACTACCAGTTGGTGGTGCGCGGCAGCACCTGATCCGCGGGATGGGCACTCGAACGGGAGGCACCCGGAAAGCCGAAAGCCCGGGCAGGCCCGGGCTTTCGGTGGGAGGCAACGCCGCAGAGGGCCGCTCAGCGGGCCGCCAGCGTCACTTCCACGCGGCGCGCTTCGGCGTTGCTGCCGGCGCCCTGGGTGAGTTCGGGCTTGCGCAGCTCGATCCGGTCTTCGGAAACGCCGGCACCGGCCAGCGCATCGCGCACCGCGAAGGCGCGCTGCTTGGCCAGTTCAGCGTTGGCGGCGGCATCGCCCGTAGCATCGTGGAAGCCCGACACCACCACGCGGCGGCCATCGTCCTTCACGGCGCGGGCCACATCGGCCAGCGCAGGGCCGGCATCGGCCGCCAGATTCGACTGGCCTGCAGCGAAGTAGAACTTCACCACGCTGCCATCCACCACCACGCGGGCCACTTCGTTGCCGGCGATGTCCAGGGTGCCCGCGGGGGCCACCACTTCGGCGGCAGGGGCCGCGGCGGGTGCGCGCACGATGCCGCGCTTGACCACCACGGTGCCGACCACGGTGGAGACGACGAGAAGAATGATCGCGAACAGGAAGCCCAGGGCAAAGCTCTGTTGGCTGTCGTCGTCGGAGGAACTGAAGGCCATGATGGGAAAAACTCCGTAGGTCAATAATGGGACATGGACGAAACCGCGAATTGTAGGGGCGCGGACGCAGGCGCCCTCCCCGCTGCGCTGCGCGATCCCGCTCCCATGCTGGAAAGGGCCCTGGCCGAATGGGGCGGGCAGGACGACCTCTGGATCTTCGGCTACGGCTCGCTGATCTGGCGGCCGGATTTCGACTACGCCGAGCAGCGCCCGGCGCGCGTGCACGGCTGGCACCGGGCCCTGCGCATGTGGAGCCGCGTGAACCGCGGCACGCCCGAGCGGCCGGGCCTCGTGCTGGGCATGTTCTCGGGCGGCAGTTGCCGCGGCATGGTGTTCCGGGTGCCCCAGGCGCACGCGCGGCAGGTGATGGTGAATCTCTGGCAACGCGAGATGCCCACGGGCGTGTACGACCCGCGCTGGCTGCCCTGCATCACGCCGCAGGGCACCGTGCGGGCCCTGGCTTTCACGCTGTCGCGCAGCAGCCCGAACCACACCGGAGAACTGTCCGAGGAGGAGTACCGCCGCATCTTCGCCGAGGCGGCTGGCCGGTACGGCACGACGCTCGACTATGCGCAGGCCACCTACGACGGCCTGCGCAGCCTGGGCATCGAGGACCGTGCGCTCGCGCGCCTGCTGCGGTTCTCGCCCCGATCGGACGGCAAGCTGATCTGACGCGGGGTTGCAGCCCGGGGACGCATGCACAATCGCCGCATGTCCTCCCCTTCTTCTCCGCTGTCATCCGCCATCGCCGACCTGCGCAAGAGCTACGAGCGCGCAGAGCTCGGCGAGGAAGCCTCCCATGCCGACCCGCTGCGCCAGTTCGACCAGTGGCTGCAGGAAGCGCTTGCCGCGCAAGTGCCCGAGCCCAATGCCATGGCGCTGGCCACCGTGGGGCCCGACCTGCGGCCCAGCACGCGCATCGTGCTCGTGAAGGGCTACGACGAGCGCGGCATCGTCTGGTACACCAACTACGAAAGCCGCAAGGGGCAGCAACTGGCGGGCAACCCGTTCGCGGCGCTGCAGTTCCACTGGGTGGAGCTGGAGCGCGTGGTGCGCATCGAGGGCGTGGTGGAGAAGGTGAGCGACGCCGAAAGCGACGCGTACTTTGCCAGCCGGCCGCTCGATTCGCGCATCGGCGCCTGGGCCAGCCCGCAGAGCCAGGTGATCGCCAGCCGCGGTGTGCTGGTGGCCAACGCCGCCCGATACGGCGCCCAGTTCCTGCTGAAGCCGCCGCGCCCGCCGCACTGGGGCGGCTACCGGCTCAAGCCCGACCGCTGGGAATTCTGGCAAGGCCGCAAGAGCCGCCTGCACGACCGGCTGAGCTACCGCCAGGATGCGGCAGGCGGCACCTGGACCCGCGAGCGGCTCGCACCCTGAGGCGGCGGCCTCACGCCGCGGCGCACTGCCGCAGCATCAATGCCACAGCCGCTGTGCCAGCAGCAGCATCAGGGGCACCGTGACCAGCGCCATCGCGGTCGAGAGGGCGATGCTGGCCGACACTTCGTCCTGCATCGTGCCGTAGCGCTGCGTGAAGAGGAACACATTGGCCCCCACGGGCAGCGCCGCGGCCGTGAACATCACCGCCACCGACAGGCCCGACAGCCCGAAACCCCAGGCCAGCGCGAACAGCAGCAGCGGGTGCGCGATGTTCTTCACCACCGCGATGCCCAGCGCCTCGCGCACGTGGTGCCCCACCTTGGTGTAGGCCAGCGTGATGCCCACCAGCAGCAGCGCCATCGGCCCCAGGGCAGTGCCGAGCACCTGAAGCGGCTTGTCGATCACCTCGGGCAGCACCAGCCCCGTCTGCCCGAACAGCAACCCCGCCAGGATGGGCAGCGGCACCGGGTGTACGATGCCGTTGCGCACCGCCTGCAGCACGGTGTGCAGCACCGGCCGCGGCGCGGTGCGGCCCGAACGCTGGCTCTCGCGCGCCTCGGCCAGCTCGAACACGATGGTCGCGCCCGTGAGCAGCACCAGCGCATGCATCGAGATCAGTGTGAACAGCGTCACCAGGCCTTCCTTGCCGTACACCAGCCCCACCAGCGGCACGCCGATCATGATGTTGTTGCTGAACATGTTGGCCAGCCCGCGCGCCGCCGAGCGCGTGGAAAAACCCGCGAAAGCCATGGTCACGCAGAACACCAGCCCGGCCGCGAGGAAGTACAGCGCCACCGGCTCGAAGTTCAGGTCCTGCACGCGCACCGCGCCCATCGTTCGGAACAGCAGCGCGGGCGTGAGGACGAGGAAGACGATGTTGGAAAGATCCTTGATCGCCGTGGCACGCACCCACCCGATGCGGGCCGTGAAGAAGCCGATGGCTATGCAGAGGATGACGGGGACGAGGGAGGCGAAGACGGGGGAGTTCACGGGACAATGGGGCGAAGAACCGCCGGGCGGACATGGCCCATGCAAGGGGCGAAGGCGCCCTTCGGGCCTGCGACGATAGAGGGGCGATGGATTATCAACCGCCAGGATCGCGGCACTGCCCCGGCCGGCCCACGGGCTGGGACACCCGGGCCGCCTTGCCCCCTTACTTCGACAGTCTGGCGATCGCGCTCTGCACCGTGCCGGGGTCCTGGGGATCCTCCACCAGTTGATCGGGGACCACGCCGGAGCCCTGGATCTTCCGCCCCAGGGGAGATAACCAGTAGCCGGTGGTGAACTTGACGGCGCCCATCTGCAGTGGCCGGATGGTCTGGATGCTGGCGCGCCCGATGGTCGGTCGGCCGATGACCAGGGCCCGCTTGTGGTCCTGCAATGACGCCGCGACGATTTCTCCACCGGACAGGGTTGCGCCGTCGATCAGCACCGCCATCGGCACGGCCCGCGCCTGCGCAGGCACATCCGCGAGGGGATCGCCCCCCGTTTTCCAGCCATAGAACTCGGGCGCGGCCCGGTAGGTGGCGTTCGATTCCGGGTTGGCACCCGTGATCTGGACCACCACCGCATCCTTGGGAAGAAACAGCGCTGCGATTCCCACGGTGGATTCCACGGTCCCGCCCGGGCAGCCCCGCAGGTCCAGGATCAGCGCCTTGAATGGCTCCGCGCGCCAGGCATCGCTCAGCGCCTGCGTTGCCTGCTTGAGCGTGGAGGTGGCGAAGTACGGCACGCGCAATTGCACCACGCCGGGTGCGGGGCGGGAAAGGTACGCGCCGCGGGGGCTGAACGCGCTGCGCACCACCTGCACGGTGTGCACCGTGAGCGTCGATTCGCGGAAATAGGTGATGGCCACCGGTGTGCCCGGCTCACCGGACAACTGTTTTGCGATTGCCGAAGCGGTCAGCCCCTTCACCCGCACACCGTCCACCGCATGCACTTCATCCCCGAACACGATGCCCGCCTGCGCGGCGGGGCTGTCCTCCAGCGGAACCAGGATGAACCGCTTGTCGATGGACCGGATGTGGGCGCCGATCGCTCCGGCATCGCCCTGCGCTGGCTGCCGGTAGCGCTCGAACTCCTCCGCGGTGAAATATTCGCCGGACTCGGGATCCGCGCCGCGGACCATGCCCTTGATCGCCGAGATGAGCAGCGCGCGGTCGTCGGGCCTTTCTACCAGCGAGCGTTGCAGTTCCTGGAAGGCGGATGCCAGCACCTGCAGTTCTTCCCGGGGAACCGACCCTACCGGCTGTGCCAAGGAGGCGGTCGGGGCCAGCAGGCCCAGTGCGAGGCCCCAAGCGGGGAGAGATAGCGCCGGTTTCAAAAGTGCCTCCAGGCATGCGGTTCAGGTGGGGAATGCGGCCCGTAGCGGGCCGCCGCGGAGTCTACTGTCCAGCGGACGGGCGGGATGGCGGGCCGCATGCCTTTTCAGTTTCACGCTGCCCCGCCCTGCCCCGCTCCCTTAAAACTCCACCTTCACCCCCACCTTCAAGCTCCGCCCCGGCAGCGGCGCCTTCGGAAACGCCGTCGTCGTCAGGATCGACGTCGCGCTGTAGGCCAGTTTGTCCGTGATGTTGTCCAGCCGCGCATACCACAGCACGTTGCTGCGGTTCGCGCCGAACTGCCACTGCGTGCGGTAGCCCAGCGAGGCGTTCCACAGCGTGTAGGCGCCCGTGGCGCGGGTGCCGTCGGCGGGCACGCGGTTCTGTGCCGCCAGGTAGTCGAAGCCCAGGCCGGCGCGCCAGGGGCCGCTGGCCCACAGCAGGGTGCTGCCCAGGCGCAGCGGTGCGATGCGCGGCAGGGGCTCGCCGGTGTCGCGGTTGGTGGCGCGCACGATGTCGCCGCGCAGTTGCAGGTCCACCGTGGAGCCGTCGCCGAGCGCGCGTGCCGAAGGCGCCACGAGGCCGCTCTCGCCCACCAGGCGCACGTTGCCGCTGGCCTCCAGGCCATAGAAGCGCGCACGCAGGCCCTGGTACAGGTACTCGGGCAGCGCGCCGTCGGTGCCGGCAGGCACCACGTCGCCCTCTTCGGAACGCAGCAGGCCCGTGGGTGCCAGACCGATGTAGTGGGAGAACTGGCTCACGAAGGCCGTGGCTGCGAAGCGGTGCGGGCCGCTCTTCCAGGCGGCGCCCACGTCGAGGCTGGTGGACTTCTCCAGGCCCAGGTTGGGGTTGCCGGTTTCCCAGGCGCCGGTGGCCACGTGCGGGCCGTTGGCGAACAGCTCGTAATCCTTGGGCGCGCGCTGGGTGATCGAGAGGTTGGAGGTCAGCTGCCACGCGGGCGTGAGGTTGACCAGCGCCCCCACGGCCGCGCTGTGCGGGTTGAAATCGTGCTTGCCGGTGGCGAAGCGGTCGATGCCCGGGCTGCCGAACGATTCGACCGTGTCGCGCTCGGCGCGGGCGCCGAAGGTCAGCTTGCCCCAGTCGGTGCCCAGCTCTTCGTGCACGAAGAGCGCGGTGCTGCCGCTGCGGCTGCGCGGGGCGAAGGCTTCCTCGCCTTCGGCGGAGAAGCGCGAGACCTCGGTCTGCACGCCGACCACGCCCTGCAGCTTGCCGATGGGCGCGTGCTTCGCCTCGATCCGCAGGTCGTTGCCGCCATTGCGGAAGGTGGTGCCGGGCGCGCCACCTTCGTACTCGGTATGGCGGTAGTCGGTGTGGCTCGCCTGCACGCGCACGCTCTGCAGCGGGCCCGTGTCGAATCGCCACAGGCCGTCCAGCGCATAGCGGTTGGAGCGCATGCCGATGGTCACGTCGTCCTCGGCCACGGTGCCGTAGTCGCTGCGGTAGGTGCTGGCCGAAACGCCCAGGTAGCCCCGGTCGAAGAAGGC
Source organism: Acidovorax sp. NCPPB 4044 (assembly GCF_028069655.1). Taxonomy (NCBI): domain Bacteria; kingdom Pseudomonadati; phylum Pseudomonadota; class Betaproteobacteria; order Burkholderiales; family Comamonadaceae; genus Acidovorax; species Acidovorax sp. NCPPB 4044. The sequence goes on along the minus strand of NZ_JAMCOS010000001.1, from coordinate 2,054,757 downwards.
CGTGCCGCCCACGGCGCCGCCGCGCGTATGGCTGGCGGAATTGCAGATGCGCTGCGCGAGGCCGGGCGAGCCGGGCTTGCTGCAGGCCAGGTCGATGGGCACGCGCACGTCGTCGGTGTTGCGGTCGAACACGTCGGCATGCAGGGCGAAGCGGTCGTTGCCGCCCTCCACCATCGCGGCGCCCGCGCGCTCGCGGTTGCCGGTGGCGGCGGATGCCTCGGCCTTGCCGTCCACGCCGTTCAGGGGCTCGCGCGGGATGCGGTTGTCGATCACGTTGACCACGCCGCCCACGGCACTGCCGCCGTAGAGCAGCGCCGCGGGGCCGCGCAGCACTTCGATGCGCTCGGTGGTCAGGGCCTCGGCGGGCACGGCGTGGTCGAAGCTCAGGGCCGACGCGTCCAGCGTGGCGCCGCTGTTCTGCAGCACGCGGATGCGGTCGCCGTCCAGGCCGCGGATGATCGGACGGCTCGCGTTGGGGCCGAAGTAGGTGCTGCTCACGCCGGGCAGTCCGTCCAGCGTCTGGCCCAGCGTGGACTCGGTGCGCAGCGTGAGGTCGTCGCCGGAGAGTTGCGCCGCCGGGGCGACGACGGTGTCCGCGCCCAGCGGGTTGCCGGTGACGGTGATCTCGGACAGACGGGCCCTGGGCGCGTCGGCGTCGGCCGAAGCCGTCTGCGCGCGGGCACCGGAGGCCAGCAGCACCAGCACGGCGCAGGCGAGAGGATGCAGCGCCGCACGGCGCGACCGGCGCGAGGGGATGGAAGGATGGGATTTCATGGCAGGCAACGAAAGAAGATCGGAAGGAAGGGAGAAAGAAGCCGCCGGACAGGCGCAAGGGACCGGCGCACAGGCGCACAGAGGCACATGCACCCGACCGGCGGGCGGGCCACGGGGGGCGCGCGGCCATCGGCCGCTGCAGTGCCCGGCAGCCCGCACGAGCAGGCGTTCAGCGGAGAAAAAAAGCGAGGTGCGAGGCGCAGGCGCGGCCCGGCGCCAGCACCGCCCTCGGCAGGGGCGGAGCCGGCGCGCTCAGGCGCGGGTGGTGACGCGGCCCGGCGGCGCGCGGGCCAGGAAGGTGCGCTGCGGCCGCGCGCGGATGCCCGTTTCGGGCAGGCCGACCGGCGCGGGGGTGGCGGCCGGCGCGGCGGTGGGCAGCAGCGCCGGCAACAGCGCGGCGCCGAAGAGCGACTGGTCGAGCAGGTTGCAGTCGCTGCCGGCATGGCCGGCGAACAGGGCTTCCAGACCGCCGCCGGGAGCGCGGTGCACATGCCCGGCATGACCGGCATGACTGCCGGGGGCATGGGCGGCCTGGGCCATCGCAGCGGCGGCCGGCCCTGCAGGGCCGGCCGCCGCGCCGTGCACTACCTGGTGCATGCGGCCCAGCGCCGGGGCCAGGGCCAACGCCAGCGCCAGCCACATCCACACGGCGAACGCGCGCGGGCTGCCGTGCCGCAGGGAGGCTGCGGCCGCGGGAATGCGCGGGGACCGGCGTGGCATGGGATCGGGCTGTATCAGGTCAGGTCAGGCCAATGGCGGGTCACTTCACGGGCTCGGCATTGACCATGCGGTAGAAGAGCCCGTATTCATCGTTGCCGAGGGTCTTGAATTCGCCCTCCACCACGATGGGTTCGAGCGAATACGGCACGCCCACGGAGGCCTTCACCTCCACCATGCTCTCCGGCCCGCCAGGGATGCAGAAGGCGCAGGTGAGCGGCACGGAGGTGAGCAGAAAGTGCCGCTGCAGCGGGCGCGTATCCATTGGCACCATGAAGCCCTGGATGCGCTGCACCTTGCCGTCGAGGGCTTTCTGCTCGGCGTTGAACACCGGGGCGATGCGTGTCTTGAGGGTTTTCTTGGTCAGGTTGCTGAGCGTGGACCAGGCGACCACGTCGTCGCGGCGCGGCAGGGGTTTGATCGGGCTCTGTGGGCTGTGGTAGCCGGCGCCGTTGCCGGCCGGCAAGGCGCCCGGCCCCATGGGCGACGAGAGCACGGGGGCGCTGGCCCCGCCATTGGCGGGTGCGTTGCCGCCGGGCGCGGAGCCCTGCGCCGCGCAGGCGCCGGCCCACGCGATGGCGCAGGCACAGACCAGGTTCGAAGGTTTCATGGGGTTCCGGTGTCGGGCTGGCGGACGGCAAGGATGGCAGAAGCCGTGGGCGAGCGCGGAGGACTCCGCCCTCGCCGGCACCTTCAGTGCTGGTGCTTCATCCCGCAGTATTTACCGATGGCCAGGCCCTTGCAAGCCGCCTGCAGGTCCTTCATGCACTGCTCATGCCCCTTGCCCGACGCCAGGCATTGGGCGGCGGTGTCGTGGGCGGCTGCCATCGCGCGGTGGCGCTGGATGTCGGCCTGGACCTCCTTGTCGGTGTGGGCGTGGTCCTTGTGGTCCTTGGCTTCCTGGGAGTGGGCGGCCAGGGCACCGAAAGCCAGCAGCGGGGCCAGGGCGGCGGCGAGGAAGAAACGGGAAGTGCGCATGAACGGTCCTTTGGACGATGGGAGTGGAGAAACAAAACACTGAAAATCCAGGCGGGGCCCGCCCCCGTGGAGGGTGGCAGTCCGGGGCAGGCGCAGGCAGGCCGTCATGGGCGCCCCAGCAGTTCGGCCACGTCCACGCGGTAGGCCTGCACCGCGGGCGGCAGCGCGGCCAGCACCGCCAGGGCCACGGCCAGGCCGGGAACGGCCCATTCGCCGGGCAGCCACACCGCGCCGGTGACCGGCATCGCATTCTGGGCCGCGAGCAACTGGCCGACCACGCCCGCCAGCAGATGGCCCAGGCCCAGGCCCAGCAGCGAGGCCAGCACCGCCAGCCACAGGGCCTCGCACAGCAGCAGCCCGCCCACGCGCGCGGGCGGCGCGCCCAGCATGCGCAGCATGGCCAGATCGGCCCGGCGCTCGCGCACGGCGTTCCAAAGCGCGATGAACACGCTCAGCGCGGCCACGCCCAGCAGCACGGCGCCGAACGCGCGCAGCACATCGGCGCCCACGCCCAGCAGGCGCAGCAGCCGCGTGACCTCCACGGCCGGCGCGGCGGCCTGCATGGGGGTGCTGGTGTTGATGTAGCGCGGCAGGGTCACCGCCGCCAGCGGGCTGCGGTAGCGCACCAGAGCCAGCGTCACCTCGCGCTCCTGCCGGAGCACCTCCAGGTCTTCGGGGTCGTCGGCCTGGGCGGCCTCATGGACCTGCCACACCGATTCGGTCGAAGTCAGCACCAGCCGGTCGAGCACGCAACCACAGGCCTGCAGCACCCCCACCACGCCGTACGGATGGCCGCCGTGCGCTTCGCCGCCGGGTGCCAGCCCGTGCGTGCCGACGAAGCTGCGCCCCAGCAGGCCGCCCGCCCCACCCACGGCCATGCCGCCGCCCTGCGGGCCCTGCGCGGCCCGTTCCATCGCCTGCGCCACCGTGGCGCCGAGCACGGCCTCCATCGGCAGGCGCCACAGGCGCCCGGCGGCGATCTGCGCCCGGTAGTGCGCGGGATAGTCGGCCGTGGTGCCCACCATGCGGTAGCCGGCGAAGCTGTCGCCCAGGCTGAGCGGGATCGCCTTCGCCACGAGGGGATGCCGCTGCAGGGCCTCGAAATCCTCCAACGCGATGTTGCCCGGCGGCACGTCGATGTGGAAGACGCCGGCCAGGATCAGCTGCAGCGGGCTGCCCTTGGCGCCCACCACGAGGTCGATGCCCCGCACGTCGCGGTCGAAGCCTTCGTCCACCTGCGTGCCCACCAGCATCACCAGCACCACGGCCGCCAGCCCGAGCGACAGCAGCAGCAGGTTCAGCGCCGCGGGCAAGGGGCGCGACCAGAGGTAGCGCCAGGACAGGCGAAGCAATCCCCATCCATTTGCTATATTTTCCATAGCAAACTATTCAATAGATCCGGCGGCATGGAGCCTGAAAGACCCAGATCCAGATCCAAGCACCCCGGATGCGCCGCCAGCGCGTCGGCGGCCCGCCGGTCGTGCGTGGCGACCACCAGCGTGGCCTGCCCCTCGGCCGCGCAAGCGGTGAGCAGGTCCAGGGCCGCCCGGGCGGCGTCGTCGTCCAGGCTGGCGGTGGGCTCGTCCGCCAGCAGCACGCGCGGCGACAGCAGCACGGCGCGCGCCAGCGCCACGCGCTGGGCCTGCCCGCCGGAGAGCTGGTGCGGCCGGCGCCCCGCCAGAGCGGCAATGCCCAGGCGGTCGAGCGCGGCGGCGATCGCCCGGTCGTCGCGCGGCAGGCCGGCGGCAAAGAACGGCAGCGCGAGGTTTTCCGCCACCGAGAGCGCCGGGGACAGGTGCAGCGCCTGCGGCAGGAAGCCCAGGGTGCGCGCCCGCCAGGCATCGCGCCGGGCGCCTGTCAGGCGCTCGGGGCCGGCGAGCGGCTGGCCGGCCACTTCGAGCACGCCGCCGGCCGCCGTGCGCAGCCCCGCCGCCAGCGCCAGCCAGGTCGATTTGCCTGCGCCGGACCGGCCGCGCAGCAGCAGGCAGCCGCCCTGGGGCAGGTCCACATCGGGAAAGCGCAGCGGGGCGCTGCCGCCGGCGTATGCATACGCCAGCGCACGCGATCGGATCACCGGGGCGCCTCCGGCGGCGTGCATTGGGCGCAGCGCCCGCGCACCGCGACGTCGGCCGAATCCGGTGCATGGCCCGCCTCCGCCAGCGCCTGCAGCACGCGCCGCAGCGCGGCACGCAGCGGGGCCGTGGCTTCGGAAATACGGAACTGGCGGTGGCAATCCGCGCATTCGAAACGCGCGGCCCAGCGGTCGGGCGCGCTGCCCGCCATCGAGTAGCGGGTCACGCGCTGACCGTCCACGTGCCGCTCCAGCAGGCCGGCCACGGCCAGCCGGTCGAGCAGGCGATACACCGTGACGCGGTTCACCGGCACGCCGCGGCGCTCCATCGCAGCCACCACCTCGGTGCCCGAGCGCGCCGCCGCGGGGTCGGCTTCCATGAGGGCCAGCACGGCCCGTGTGGCGCGCGTGGAGCGCAGGCCCGCAGGCAAAGCCCGTGCCGGATGGGCCGGCACGCCGGGCGACGGAGCTGCGGAAGAAGAGCGGGAAGAGGCGTCGGAAGACGGCATGGCGGGGATGCGCGCCGCCGCTGTCCCTCCCGCTGAAAGCGGTGCCCGCTGGGGGCACGATGGGGTGCGGCTCGCGCTGGTTAATGCAATCGGGTTGCATTATGCACCTCGACCTGCCGGCCCGGTCGCACCCCGGGCCTGCCGCCGGCGGTCAATCGGGCTTGAGGTGCCGGGCGAAGGTCTTGCGGAATTTCTCGACCTTGGGGCCGACCACGAACGCGCAGTAGCCCTGGTTCGGGTGCTGCAGGAAGTAGTCCTGGTGGTAGGCCTCGGCAGGCCAGTACTGGGCCAGCGGCTCCACCTCGGTCACGATGGGCGCGCCGAACAGGCGGTCCTGCGACATCTGCCGGACCATGGCCTCGGCCTGCTCCTGCTGCGCGGGCGTGCTGGTATAGATGCCGCTGCGGTACTGCGTGCCCACGTCGTTGCCCTGGCGGTTGAGCGTGGTCGGATCGTGCGTGGCGAAGAAGATCTCGAGGATCTCCGCCAGCCCGATCACCGCAGGGTCGAAAGTGAGGCGCACCACCTCCGCATGGCCCGTCGTGCCGTCGCAGACCTGCTCATAGGTCGGGTGCGCCACGTGGCCGTTGGCGTACCCGCTCTCCACGTCGGTGACGCCCTGCACGCGGTCGAATACCGCCTCGGTGCACCAGAAGCAGCCACCGCCCAGGGTGATGGTTTCAGAACCCATGGAAAAACCTCGCTCGAAAGAAAACGATACGGTACGTGGCCGGCAGCGCACCGGCTGTGGGAATTGTCCGAGCCGCGGCCTGCGATCGAATGAGGGCGGCGGATTGAACGCCGTCTTCCACGTGGGCTCAGAACATTGCAGAAATATCGGGACACCAGGGTGATGGGCCCGACTCCTGCCATCGGTGGGAGATGGGATCGATTCCTCCCAAAGCAAGAAATTTCGGGTGCGAACTCGCGCGTTGACGCAGCCGCATGCGGTTGCTACATTACTAACCAGTCAGTCATTAATATGCCTTCGAAAGCCCCCACCCCCTCCTCACCGCCCGCGGCGCCGAAGCGCGCCCGCCGCAAGGAGGCACGCCCCGGCGAACTCATCGAGGCCGCGCTGGACCTGTTCGTCGAGAAGGGGTATGCCGCCACCAAGGTGGACGAGGTGGCCGCGCAGGCCGGGGTGTCCAAGGGCACGCTGTTCCTCTATTTCCCCAGCAAGGAAGACCTCTTCAAGGAGGTGGTGCGCCACAACATCGGCCGCCACTTCGCCGACTGGGACCTCGAGATCGAACAGTTCCCCTACAGCACCAGCGACCTGCTGCGCCATGCCTACCAGCTCTGGTGGGAGAACATCGGCGCCACCAAGGCCTCGGGCATTTCCAAGCTCATCCTGAGCGAGGCCCACAATTTCCCCGACATCGCGGCCTTCTACCGCATAGAGGTGGTCGAGCCCAGCCACCGGCTCATCCGCCGCATCCTGCAGCGCGGCATAGACCGCGGCGAGTTCCGGGTGCAGGACCTGGACTGCGCCGTGTATGTCGTCATCGCTCCCCTGGTGTTCATGATGATGTGGCGCCATTCCGGTCCCTGCATGCCCGATGCGCTGGAGATGGCGCCGCAGCGCTTCATCGATGCGCAGGTGGACAACCTTCTGGCGGGCCTGTGCGTGCGCCCGGGCAGTGCCCTGGATACCGCGGGCCCACCACAGGCGCAGCCAGCCGGCGCGCCGCCTAAAATCGCCGGTTTGTCCTGACCCGTGCACCGGAGAAATCCCCCATGACCCTCCCCCTCAACACGACCGCCGACGCGAGCGACCCCATCACGCTGGCCCGCTACAACATGGTCGAGCAGCAGATCCGCCCCTGGAACGTGCTCGACACCGACGTGCTCGACCTGCTCTCCGCCGTGCGCCGCGAGGATTTCGTGCCCCCGGCCTACCGCGGCATGGCGTTCATGGACATGGAGATCCCGCTCAGCCCGGTCACCGAGGAAGCGATGCGCCTGGGCCAGTGCATGCTCGCACCGCGCGTGGAAGCGCGCCTGCTGCAGGACCTGCAGGTGCGGCCCACCGACCGCGTGCTGGAGATCGGCGCCGGCTCCGGCTACATGGCAGCGCTGCTGGCCCGCCGCGCCGAGCACGTGGTGACGCTGGAGATCGTGCCCGACCTCGTCGAATTCGCCCGCGAGAACCTGCTCAGCGCCGGCATCGAGAACGCCGTGGTGCGCCAAGCCGACGGCGCGCGCGATGCGGTGCCGGACGGCCCCTTCGACGTCATCGTGCTGAGCGGCTCGGTGCATGAAGTGCCGCAGCACCTGCTGGCGCTGCTGCGCGAAGGTGGTCGCCTGGCTGCGATCACGGGCGACGAGCCGGTCATGCGCGCCACTTTCGTGCGCCGCACGGGCGACCGTTTCGCCACCACCTATCCGTGGGACACCAACACTGCGCGCCTGCGGGGTTTCCCCGAGCGCTCGCGCTTCACGTTCTGACCGGCCCCACGCGCCATCCACGAACCTGCGCCCCTTCCCCTTTCCGGAACCAGGACCCTTTCCATGATCGACCACGTGCGTCCCGCCCAGCTTGACGAATGGTTCACCGCCGACGCCGGCGGTGCCCGCCCCCTGGTGCTGGACGTGCGAGAGCCCTGGGAACTGCAGACCGCCAGCATCCGCCCCGCGCCGGGCGGCAGCTTCGACGTCGCGGCCATTCCCATGGGCGAGATCCCGGCCCGGCTGGCCGAACTCGAACCCGACCGCCCCATCGCCTGCCTGTGCCACCACGGCGTGCGCAGCCTGCGCGTGGCGGCCTTCCTCGATCAGCAGGGCTTCCAGCGGCTGGCCAACATCTCCGGCGGCATCGATGCCTGGTCGCAAGAGCGCGATGCCGGAGTGGCCCGCTACTGACACCGGCTCCACCGGCAACGCATGCCTGACCAACCCGGCGCCTTGGGGCGCCGGGCAGGCCCCTGCTGTGCCCGGCGCCGGGGAATCCGCTCCCCTGGTTTGGTTTATCTGCCTGGAAAGAAACGCTTGTTCGCCATGACTCTCCGCCGCACGCCTTTGCCCTCCCCGTTGCCCCGGCAACTGCCCCGACACCTGCCGCGCGCCCTGCTGGGCGCCCTCGCCCTCGCCGCCCTGGCGCACGCCCTGCCCGCCTCCGCGCAGAGCCTCTCGGCCCTGGTCGATATGGCCCAGGGCTACGACGCTCCGCTGCAGGCCGCGCTGGCGGAAGCCAATGCGTCGGTGAGCCGCGCCGAGCAGGCCCGCGCCGGGCTGCTGCCGAGCGCGGGGCTGTCGGCCGGCGCGTCGTATGCGCAGACCCATGTGAACCGCCCGCCGATCGACCTCGGCGCGCCGCAGCAATCGGCGGGCCTCACGGCGTCGCAGCCGCTCTACCGGCCCGCCAACCGCATCGGCTTCGAGCAGGGCCAGCGCGGCATCGACATCGCGCAGGCCCGGCTCGAAGCCACGCGCCAGGACCTGGTCGTGCGGGTGGCGCAGGCCTACTTCGATGTGCTGGCTGCGCGCGACACGCTCACCTTCGTGCGGGCCCAGAAGGCGGCCGTCTCGGAGCAACTCGCCTCGGCACAGCGCAACTTCGAGGTGGGCAACGCCACCATCACCGATTCGCGCGAGGCGCAGTCGCGCTTCGACCTCGTGGTGGCGCAGGAGATCGCCGCCGACAACGACCTGCGCGTGAAGCAGCTCGCGCTGGAGCAACTCGTGGGCCGCGCGGGCGTGTCCCCGCAGCCGCTGGCCCTGCCCGTGCAGTTGCCGCCCCTGGCGCCCGCCGACGTGGACGCCTGGGTGCGCACCGCCGAGGAACTGCAGCCCCAGGTCCGCCAGGCCCAGGTGGCCCTCGACGTGGCGCGGCTGGAAACCCGCAAGGCCGAGACCGGCCACCTGCCCACCGTGGACCTGCAGGCCGGCTACACCGTGGCCCGCAATCCCAACGGCACCGTGACGGCGCCGCAGATCTCTTCGCGCACGCGCAATGCCACGGTCGGCGTGCAGTTCACCCTGCCGCTGTTCGCGGGCTTCGCGGTGCAGAACCGCATCCAGGAAACGCTGTCGCTGGAAGACAAGGCCCGTGCCGACCTCGACAACGCGCGCCGCTCGGTGGCGCAGTCCGCGCGCACCGCGTTCTTCGGCGTGCAGTCCGGCCAGAGCCAGGTGCGCGCGCTGGAGGCCGCCGAGGCATCGAGCCAGAGCGCGCTCGAAGCCAACCAGCTCGGCTACCAGGTGGGCGTGCGCGTGAACATCGACGTGCTCAACGCGCAGAGCCAACTCTTCCAGACCAAGCGCGACCTGGCGCAGGCCCGCTACAACGTGCTGCTGGGCACGCTGCGGCTGCGGCAGGCGGCCGGCACGCTCTCGCCGGACGACCTGCAGACCCTGGACGCACTCACCGTGCGCTGATGGTGCCGATGCTCCGCCCGCCGGCGGTGCCATCAGGACACATCGAACACGCGACAGTAGGTGGCCTGGAGCGACTCGCGGGGCTCGAGCGCCTGGAAGAACGGATCCTTGAGCAGTTCCGCGGCCGTGGCACGGTCCTCCGGGTCCTGCACGGTCATGCGATTGAACACCCGCACCGCATCCTCGAGCACGTCGGGCCCGAGGGCGCGGAGGGCACCCATGAACGGGAAACTCTCGACCGACGTCCGCTGGTGGATGCCCCGCAGGCCCACGCGAACGCCTGGATCCTTCAGACTGCATGCCAGCAACTGGCCAGCGGCGTACACGTCGCTCTTGTGGCCTGCCGGCGCCGGTTGCATATCCACAAAGCCCCAGGTACCCATGGAACGGTCCTCGCCGTGCTCGCCGCCGTGCCCCATGTCGACGATGCGGAACATCTTGCGCCGACTGTCGTACATCACGTTGTTATCCGAGATGTCCTGGTGCGCCACGCCCTCGTCGTCGAACCGGGACAATCCGACGAGCACATCGGCGGCCATCGTCCTGGCCAACTGAAAATACGCCGCCGGCGTGACATGGCCCTGCGCCAGCGCGGCGGGGCCGGACTCGAACAGTTTGCGGGCCGTCACGCCGTCGATGCTTTCGGACAGCAACCCCAGCCTGTGGCCTATCTGCACGAGGCCGTGCACCTGCATGACCTGCGAAGTGCCGCGCAGCGACTCGGCGATCTGGAACTCCTTGCAGATCCGGGACCTGCAATCCTCGATGGCCTGCGCCAGCGCCTCGGGATCTTCGGAGTGCCTCTGGTACATACCCAGCGGAAGCCGGTCCGCCGGGTCCAGGCTGAGCATGGCCTTGAAGACGAAATCCCGTCCGCAGTCCTCTTGATCCCGCACAAAGTTCTCGGAGAGCCTGACGCGGTACACCTTGCCGGAGGCACCGTCACCGATACGCCGGCAGGCCACGGCTTCGCCGGAGGACGTGTCGAGCGAAACGATGGCGAATCCCTGCCCTGTCTCCGCCACCGCGGGCTTCAATGCCGAGATGCGCTCGGACCAGAGGGATTTGCTGGGCGGTACGCCGCTGAGCGTCTTCGCGAGGCGCGGGCTGATGGCCGTCTGGGCGCCCGACATGCGCCGATCCCGCAGCAGGCTGCGCTCCCGCTTCAGGGCCTGGGATCCACTCCAGGGTTCGGTATCGCTGGCAAGCGCCAGGGGCGTGGCCGGTTGGACCAGGCTGGCCAGCGTGGGCGAGTTGCTTTGGCTACTGCTGGAGGACGATGTTCCGGGCGTGAAAGGACTGGCCCGCGAGCCCGGGGTGGAGAGCCGCATGGATCGCGGGGTGTCCAGGCGCAGGTCTCTGAGCGGCTCCATGAGCGCATTGATCCGCAGGCCCCCGTCCATTCCCGCGTCGGCCGTCAGGCGCCTTCGCGTCAGCAACGGTTGCAGGGGCTCTTCGTGCCGCGAAGAGGCGCGCTGCGCGCTATCCGCTTGCACGGCGGGCTCGGTGGCGCTCCGCTCCGGCGCTGCCAAGCGTTCCGGGCTTCCGGATAGCGAACGGAGTTTCATCTGGGGAAAGGGGGAAGTCTTTCTAAGGCGGCATTGCACCGCAGCGTCGCAAAATCCGCTGCCAGGGGCGCGAAGACCCCGCGTCGGAACCGAAGCGCGAAGCGCACGCGCTGCGGCCGCGGTCAGAGCTGGTGCGCCACCAGCTTGAAATCCGGATCGTCCGGGTAGGCCCGCACCTCGAAGCCCAGGCGCCGCATGAGCTTGAGCATGCTCGGGTTCTGCGCCAGCACCAGCCCCTGGATCTCCGTCAGGCCCTTGTCGCGCGCGGCTTCCATGATGCTGAGCATGAGGCGCGAGCCCAGCCCGCGGCCGTTGAAATCGTCGGCCACCACCAGTGCGAATTCACAGCTCGTCTGGTCGGGGTTGGTCACGTAGCGCGAGACGCCCACGATGCGCTCGGTGCTGCGGACCTCGCCGTCCTCGCCCGCGCTGCGCTCGCGGTGCACGGCGACGAGCGCCATCTCGCGGTCGTAGTCGATGAGCGTGAAGCGCGCGAGCATCGGTGCCGGGAGTTCTGCGATCTGCGAGATGTACCGGAAGTAACGGCTCTCGGGCGAGAGTTCCTTCACCAGCCGCTGCAGCATCTGCGCATCGTCCGGCCGCACGGGCCGCACGAGGAATTCGCCGCCGCCGCGCATGGGCCAGGTCTGCTCGTAGCGCGCGGGGTACGGCAGGATGGCCAGGTGCCCGTAGCCCTCGCTGCGGCCGCTGGCGGCCTGCGCGGTGTCGCGCACGGCGATGCGCGCATCCACCGCCACCACGCCGCCCGCATCGACGATGAGCGGGTTGATGTCCATCTCGCGCAGCTGCGGCAGCGCGCAGACCATTTCCGAGACGCGCAGCAGCGTCTGCTCCAGCGCGTCGCGGTCCACGGCACTGGCGCCGCGCCATTCGCCCAGCGTCTCGGCCACGCGCGAGCGTTCGATGAGCCGGCGCGCGAGGAACTGGTTGAGCGGCGGCAGTTCCATGGCGCGGTCGTCGATCAGCTCGATCATGGTGCCGCCCGCGCCGAAGGTGATGACGGGCCCGAACGGGTCGTCGGTGACCAGGCCGATGCAGATCTCGCGGCCGCGCCGCGCGCGCGCCATCTTCTGCACCGTCACGCCGTTGATGCGCGCGCCGGGCTGCAGCCGCGCCACGCGCTGCACCATGTCGGTGTAGGCATCGCGCGCGGCCGTGCCGCTGTGGATGTCGAGCGCCACGCCGCCCACGTCGGACTTGTGCGAGATGTCGGGCGAGTCGATCTTCAGCGCCACCGGGAAGCCCAGCTGCGTGGCGATCATCATGGCCTCGTGTGCGCTGCGCGCGAGCAGCGTCTTGGTCACCGGCACCTGGAAGGCGGCCAGCAGCGTCTTCGACTCCATCTCGGTGAGCACGCTGCGCCGCTCGGCCAGCACGCTCTCGATGAGCAGCCGAGCGCCCTCGATGTCGGGCTTGGACAGCGCCGAGAGCGGTGGCGGCGTCTGCTGCAGCAGCTGCTGGTTCTGGTAGAACGAGGCGATGTTGCCGAAGGCGCCCACGGCCGCCTCGGGCGTGCGAAAGCTCGGGATGGCCGCGGCGCGCAGCACCTCGCGCGCGGGGCCCACGGTGGCGTCGCCCATCCAGCAGGCCAGCAGCGGCTTGCCCATGAGGCGCTTGGCATCGGCCAGGGCCCTGGCGACATCGACCGCATCGGTGCCCGCCTTGGGCGAATGGATGGCCAGCACGCCGTCGATCTGCCGGTCGCGTTCGGCCGCCTCGATGGCCGCGCGGTAGTGCGCGGGACCGGCCTCCTCCGACAGGTCGATCAGGTCGGCGAGCGAGGCGAGCGGCGGCAGCTGCGGCGCGAGCGCCTGGGCCGCGTCGGCCGACAGGCGCCCCATCTCCAGCAGGATCTCGTTCACCCAGTCGGCCGCCAGCACGCCCGGCCCGCCGCCGTTGGTGACCAGCGCCAGCCGCTTGCCCACGGGCCGGTAGCGCGAGGCCAGGCACTTGGCCGCCGAGAACAGTTCGACGAAGGAGCGCACGCGCACCGCGCCCGCGCGGCGCAGCGCGGCGTCGAACACGTCGTCGCTGCCCACGATGGTGCCGCTGTGGGTCTGCGCGGCCTCGTTGCCTGCGGGCTTGCGGCCGGCCTTGAGCACCACCACGGGCTTGGCATTGGCGGCCGAGCGCAGCGCGCTCATGAAGCGGCGCGCGCTGCCGATGCCTTCCATGTAGACCACGATGCTCTGCGTGCGCCCGTCGTTGGCCAGGAAGTCGAGCACCTGGGAGATGTCCACGTCGGTGTTCGGGCCGAGCGACACCACGGTGGAAAAGCCCACGGCGTTCTTGTGCGCCCAGTCGAGGATCGAAGCCGTGAGCGCGCCCGACTGGCACACCAGCGCGAGCGACCCTTCGCGCGCCAGCGGCCCGGCCGCGCTCGCGTTGAGCTGCAGGTGCGGCCGCTGCAGGCCCAGCGAATTGGGCCCCAGCAGGTGCATGCCCTCGCGCCGCGCGATCTTCTTGAGCCGCAGGGCGGTGTCGGCATCCAGCCCCTGCGAGAGCACCAGCGCCGCGCGGCAGCCGATGCGGCCCGCCACCTCCAGCGCCGCGGCCGTGTCCTGCGGCTGCTGGGCGATCACCGCCAGGTCGGCCCGCGTCTGCGCCAAGTCGGCCAGCGTGCCGCTGGTGTGGATGTCCAGGAACTGCAGCGTGCCCGTGAACCGCTGCGCGCGCAGGGCTTCGTGCAGGGCCCGGGCGGAGGGGGTGAGCGTTTCGGGGGCGTCCGCGCGGCCCGCCAGCACGGCGATGGAGCTGGGCGCGAACAAGGGGGTGAGGTAGTGCTTTTCGATCATGTGGCAGTCCGTGCGCGCTCGTGGCGCACACGGTGCCGCCATTGTGGGGCATGGGTCCCGGGGCCCGGCCTGCGCTGCAGCAAGGTCCTTGCGCATACCGGGCGGCGGAATCCCGTCAGGCCGGAAGCGCCACGCGCGGGACGTGGCCGCCGATGCGCAGGGCACCCCCGGGCAGGCGGAATACCGAGACCGCGCCCACCAGCTGCTCGGCCTGCGCCTTCAGGCTGGAGGCGGCCGCCGCGCTCTGCTCGACCAGCGCGGCATTCTGCTGCGTGGTCTGGTCCATCTGCACCACCGCTTCGCCGACCTGCGAGACACCGTCGCTCTGCTCGCGCGTCGCGATGCTGACGATCTGGCGCATGGTGCCCACCATCGTGCCCACGGCCTCGCCGCTGCGCGCCGCGGCGGTGGCGGCATCCTGCGCAAGCGTGCTGGCCTGCTGCGCGTTGTCGGAGTTCTGCCGCACGGTGGAGCCCAGCTGCTCCATCGACGCCGCGGTCTGCTCCAGGGCCGAGGCCTGCTCCTCGGTGCGCGACGAGAGGTCGATGTTGCCCTGCTCGATCTCCGCGCTGGCCGTGGCCACGCTCTGCGCGTTGGCGCGCACCCCGCCGACCACCTGGGAAAGGCTGTCGCGCATGTGCGCGCTTCGGTAAAAGGGGATGCCTCCATTACGGAGCCGCGAACCTGAATGGATGCTGACTCGCCGATCGGGTTTGGCTATGGCGGCCCCGGAGGCTCCTATCGATTGCCTCGTTGTTGAACCGCCGGGTCCGCAGATCCACGGTGTCCGGCAGGCCGCAACGTGGTTACGTACCTGCACTACAGTGCTGCCAGCCTTCAAGGACCGTATGCACCGCCAAGCCCCATCGCCCGACACCCCCGCCGAGCCGGCCATTGCCTCCGATGAGGTCACCCCGCTCGCAGACTGGCCCTCGCTGGAGGCCCGCTGCGCCCTCTCGGGCACTGCGCCGGACCTTTCGATCCGCCTGTCGATGCAGCCGTCCCGCTACGCGGTCGCACCCGGTGCGGCCGTGGAGCCGGCCCAGGCCGCGGCTGCGGCCGACCTGCCTGTCTACGCACGCATTGCCGCCCAGCTTGCGCAGCCGGGCCTCGTGGTTTCCCTGGCGACCACGCTCGATGCCCGGTCCCTCGCAGCGGTCTCGCCCCCGCCCTACCCCATGGCCACCGCGCCCTTCGCGGCGTTCGCGCATGGCGCGCACGACTACCTCGCGGCCCGGGCGGCCATGGCCGCCGGCCGCGCCCAGGCCGGCGGCGCCACGCTCCAGCAGATGGCGCTGGACCGTGGCATCACGCCAGGCCAGCTCCTGGCCGCCAATGCGCAGCAGCGCTATGCGGATCTCTTCGGCAACGAACTGCTGCCGGTGCCGGCCATGGTGGCGGTGGCCGGGAGCGACACGCTCACCACCCTCGCCGCGCGCACCCCAGGCCTCACGCTGCAGGCCTTCGTGGCGTCCAACGCCGCCGTGCCGCTGCAGCCGGGCACCGAGCTGGCCTCGCCGGAACGCACGGTGGGGGCGGCGGCTGAGGATTCGCTCGCCACGCTCGGGCAGGCCGGCCGCGCGCGCACCTCCGCGGCAGCGCTGGCCCTGGCCAACGCCACCACGACCGGCCTGTTGCGCGAGGGCGTGGCCCTGGCCTTCGGCACGGCCTCGCACGTGCTGGCCGCGGGAGACACTTTCGCGCAGGCCGCTTCGGGCCTGGGCACAACGGTGCCGCTGCTCGCCGAGGCCAACCGGCAGCTGGCCGGGCTCTTCGTGCCGGGCGCGGTGCTCGCGGTGAACACCCTCCTGGCCGCCGACGGCGACACGCTGCAATCGCTCGCCGGGCATGCCGGCACCGACGCCGAGGCGCTCGCCACCCTCAATACCGACCTCCCGGGCCTCTGGGCCGCAGGCACCACCGTGCAGGCCGGATTTCTCGACAAGCCGGCGGCGCCGGCCGAAGGGGCCAGCCTGGCCGCGTTCGCCGCGGCGAACGGCGCCACCGCCGGCCAGATCGGCGCGGCGCTGGCCCACGCCCGCACGCCCCTGGCGGAGGGGGCCATCCTCACGCTGCCGGGCACCCTCGCCCATGGCGACGCCCCCGTGCCCCGCAGCCATGTTGCGGCAGCGGACGACACGGTCGGCTCGATCGCGGCCCGTTGCGCCGCCGCGCCGGCAGACGTCGCGCAGCTCAACGCCGACACGCCCGGGCTGATCGCACCGGGCCAGACCGTCACCCACGCGCAGAGCGGCCGCAGCACCGCCACCGAACCCGGCGACACCTTCCGGCAGATCGCCGGGCGCCTGGGCGAAGCCGGAGCCGCCCTCCCGCTGGAGGCGCTGGCCACCAGCGTGGCCGGGCAGCCAGGGCTTGCCGTGCCGGGCGGCGTGTGGCGCTGCCCGGCCCTGCGCGGCGATGCGGGCGGGCGCAACCCGGAAGGCACGTTCAGCGGACTGGCCGCGGCCTGCGGGGCCAGCGCGCTGGCCCTGGCGGTGGAGAACGCGGCGGTGCTCGGGGTGCTGGCGCCCGGCGTGGCGCTGCCGCTCGGCAACCCGGCGATCACGACATTGCCCCACGACACGCTGAACGGCATCGTCGGCCGCCTGGCGCTGCAGGGCACGCAGGCCACCGTGGCCGATGCCGCCGCGGCGCTGCGCGATGTGCCGCAGCTGGTGGCGCCCGGCGCCTGGCTGGTTCCGGTGCCGCCTTCAGGCACGGGGCCCGAAGTGGCCCTGAAGCCCGCGTTCGCGGACGTGGTCTTCCCGGTCACGGTCGGCGTGGCCATCGCGCACAGCGGCGCGCCGGCGGCCCCCGCGGCCACACCGGTCCTGCCCGCGCCAGGGGTGGGCCCTGCCCTGCAGGCAGCGCTGCCGGGCGTGCGCGTGGCCAGCGACCCGGCAGGCACGGCGGGCCCGCTGGACGCTGGCGCGGCCCCGGCGCTCTGGTGCGTCAACTTCGCCCACGCTGCGGGCCCGCGATTCGGCGGCTTCGACACCGCGGCGGCCGGCCATTTCGCGCTAGCACCGCTGTGCACCGCGCTCGCCGGAGGCTCCGTACCCATCGCCGCCTACACGAGCGGCGCGGGACTCTCGGGCACGCCGCAGCCACTCGCTTTCAAAGACATCGACCTGGATGCGTGGCTGGACACCTTCCTGCACGCCATGGACGCATTTCCGTCACCGGCCGGCGCCGAGGCCGCCCTGGCCACGCACCGCGAGGCGCTGGCCACCGCGCTGTCGCAGCGCGTGCAGCCGATCCTCACCGGGGGCGGCGGGTCGCTGGAAGCGGCCCGCGCGGCGGTGCGCGAGGCGCTGCGCGAACGGCTTTCGGCGGCGGTCACCACCCAGGTCTTCGTGCAGGTCGGGGCGAAGGCGCCCGTGGCCGCGGCAGAGCCTGCCGTGGCCGGCAACGCCGCCGCCGCGCCGCGCCTGCGCGTGGATCTGGCGACGGTGGGCCCACCGGCGGGCGGCACGGCCGAGGCCGGCGCCTTCGCCTTCTCGGGCGCGTCGGTGGCGCTGCAGGGCCCCGGCGCACAGGCGACCTTCGCGTGCACGGCGCGGTCGCCCGGCCTGCAGCGCCGGGCTGTGCCCGGCGTTGCGTACACGGCCACGGGGCTGGAGTTGCTGCGGCCGCAGGGCGTGGTGCCGCTTCCCTTCACCGAGCCATTCGCGCTCGCCAGCGCGGCCGGGGGCGACCCGCTCGCGCTGCCGATACCGCTGCGGCGTTTTCCTGAGGCCGCGTCGCTGCTGGCGCAGGAAGCCGTGCAGTCCGTGCGGGAGCCGGCCAGCGCGGCAGACCTGTCGGCCTGGGACTTCCGCATGGCGGTCAGGCACGGCGCCGCCGCGCAGGACACCTCCACCCTGGTCGTCTCCTTCGAGGGCGAGCCCGCCGACCCGTGGAGCGGCACGCCGCCCGCCGCCGCCCCGGGCCCGGTGTTCGCGGCGCTGGCGCAGTTCATCACCGCCTACCCGGCGCTCCAGGACGATCTGGCGAATGCCCGTCCCCACGCGGCGCAGGCCTTTGCGCAGCTGGCGGGCGGCGTGGCGGCGGCGCTCGCCACCGGCGGCGCGCTGCTGCGGGCCGGGGATTGCGAACCGCAGCCCGCGCCGGCGCCGGTGCCCCCGGCCCCGGCAGCGATTGCCTACCGCCTGGGGCAGAACACCGGCCCCTCCGGCCAGCCCACCCGGCTCACCGTGGAGGCCATCGACCCGGCCACCGGCCTGCCGATGGAGCACATCGCCGGGCGCTGGCCCGCCGTGTTCGCCACGGCCGGGGGTGCCGAAGCGGCACTGCCGCAAGACACCGCCCTGTCCACGCCGACGCAGGCGGTCTACACCTGTCCGGAGGGCCTCGCAGCCGGCACTCAGGCGCCCCTGCGGCTCGTCTTCCCCGGAGCCGGCGGAGCCGGCGAGAGCGACGGCGCGCCGCAACCCGCTTTGGAGGACTTGCCCGCTGGCGCCCTGCAGACGGCCGTGTTCACCGGCCTGTCCGTGCTGGCGCGCCAGAGCGCCAGGGCTGGCGTGTCGATGGCCCGCAACCTGTCGCTCGATGCGCAGCGCGCGACGAACCCCGCGTTCATCTACCGCCTGCCGATCACGCGC
Source organism: Acidovorax sp. NCPPB 4044 (assembly GCF_028069655.1). NCBI lineage: Bacteria > Pseudomonadati > Pseudomonadota > Betaproteobacteria > Burkholderiales > Comamonadaceae > Acidovorax > Acidovorax sp. NCPPB 4044. The sequence continues at coordinate 2,036,340 of NZ_JAMCOS010000001.1, read as the reverse complement.
TTCCCGCACAGCGCCGTACCGCGGGTGGAGGCAGAGGGGCCGATCGCGATTGGCACCGGGCCCGAGCCAGGGCTGGCGCAGGCGCTCGGCACCTTCCTGCAGGCCCTGCTCACCCTGCCGCCGGGCCACACACGGCAGGGCCGCCCGGTGCGCATGGAGGTGGCGGTGGGTTATGTGTATTCCCTGGCGGGCAGCATGGCCGTGGAACTGCCCGTGCTGCGCACGCAGGTGTTCGACTTCGACCCCGCGGTGGATGTCTGCTGGACGGACGAAGCCGCGTGGGTGGCCCGGCTGGCGGCCGCCGTCTCGGAATGGACGGCGCAACAGCAGCCGGCCCAGCCGCCGGAGGCCTATTACCGCATCGGGCTGACCGCCATGGGCGATGCGGCGCCGGCCCCGCCGCTGATGCAGGCGCGGGACCTGCGCTACCGGCCCGCACCGCAGACGGCCTAGCGATCGGGCTGGCGGGCCGCGGTCGCCCGGCCGTGCAGCACGCCGGCCACGGCCTCGGCCGTGGCCTGGGCGGCGCCCCGGTGGGCGGCGGAGAATTCCAGCGCCCGCTGCTGCAGCGCCGATTGCCGCGGCGCATCGAGCACCAGCGCCTTGGCCGTGGCGATGGCCTGGGCCATGCCGTCCACGCGCAGGGCGGCACCGGCCACCGCCGCGTTGTCCGCCGCCTCGGCGAAATTGAAGGTGTGCGGCCCCATCACCACGGGGCAGCCGCAGGCCGCCGCCTCGATGAGGTTCTGCCCGCCCAGCGGCGCGAAACTGCCCCCCAGCAGCGCCGCATGCGCCAGGCCGTAGTAGAGGACCATCTCGCCCATCGAATCGCCCAGCCACACGTCGGCCGGCGCGGGCACGTCGCCCCAGGCGCTGCGGCACGACACGCTCAGGCCCGCGGCCTCCAACTGCGCGCGCACTTCGGCGAAGCGCTGCGGATGGCGCGGCACGATGAGCCACTGCACGGCCCGGGCGGCACCGCGCCCATTTGCTACACTTTTAATAGCAAACTCTTCAATGGAATCGGCGGCACCCGGCCTTTTCGGCTCCAGGGCCTGCAGCCACAGGGCTTCCTCGCCCTCGCGGCTGCTGGCCAGCAGCACCACGGGGCGCGGGCCCGCGCCGCGCCATGCGCGCCCCTGCGCCAGTTGCGCCGCATCGGGCACCACATCGAACTTGAGGTTGCCGAACACGCCGTCCACGCGCGCGCCGGCCGCACGCAGGCGCTCGGCATCGCCCTGCGTCTGCGCCCACACGGCGGCCAGCGCGCCGTAGGCCGGGCGCGACAGCCAAGCGAGCCGCCGCGCGCCGGCCAGCGAGCGCGCGTTGAGCCGCGCGTTGGCCAGCACCAGCGGCACGCCGCGCGCCCGGCAGCCGGCGATCAGGTTGGGCCAGATCTCGGTCTCCATGAGCACGCCGATGGCGGGCCGGAAACGCTCCAGGAAACGCCCCACCGCGCCGGGCGTGTCCCATGGCTGCCAGACCTGCACGTCGCCGGGCTGCAGCAGCCTGGCCCCCTCGGCGCGGCCCGTGGCCGTGCCGTGCGTGAGCAGCAGCCGCAGGCCGGGCACCAGCGGCCGCAGGGCGTTCAGCAGAATGGCGGCCGCGCGGGTTTCGCCCAGCGACACCGCATGGATCCAGACCACCGGGCCGCCCGCGCCGGGCGCCGCATCGGCGGCCACGGGCCCGTAGTGGCCGAAGCGCTCTTCCACCGCGTGCCCGTAGCCCGGCTCGGCCACGGCGCGGCGCCGCAGCTTGCGCCGCAGCAGCGGGCGGGCGCCGAGCATGAGCGCGGAATAGAGGCCGCGCGCGACGACGCTCACGGCGTGGCAGCGCGGGCGTGCGCGGTCCAGCCTGCGGCCGTGCGCTCGGCGACCAGGAGCCAGTCGCCCGTGCCCGGCACCTCGGCCAGCAACGTGCCGCCCGGCGCCCAGAAGGCACTGCGGCCCACGCAGTCGTAGCCGCCCGTGGGCGCGCCGTGGTTGGCCAGCAGCACGGCCATGCCGCAGCGCCGCGCATGGCCCTGCGCGCAGGCCGTGTCGTGCGCATGCCCGCCGGGCGACACCACCACGCCCGCGGCATAGAGGGCCGCGCCGGCCCGCGCGGCGGCATCGGCATGCGCCGCGTGGCCGATGTCGGCGCACACGGCCATCGCCACGGGCACGCCGGTGAAATCCTGCACCTGCGCGTCCTCGGTGCCGGCCTGGGCGTGGACTTCCTCGCCCGGGTGCAGGTGGCGCTTGCGGTACACGCGCGTGCCGCCGTCCGGCTGGAAGGTGATGGCGCCAATGCCGGGCTTGCCGCCGGCGGCCGGCGCGGGCACGGGGGCGCCCGCCACCAGCGCCATGTCCAGGCGCCGCGCGGCATCGCGCAGCGGGGCGTAGAGCGCATCCTGCGGGTCGGCGGCACCGCGCTCCAGGGCCGGCAGGTTGTAGCCCGTGAGCGAGAGTTCGGGGAACACCAGCACCCGCACGCCGTGCGAGGCCGCGGCCTCGGCGAAGCGCAGGTGCGTGGCGATGTTGGCCGCGGCCCCGCCGGGCAGCGAGGTCGTCTGGGCTGCCGCGATGCGCATGGCGGCGGCGGTCAGTGCGCGGCCGCGCCGGGGGCCGCGCCGGGCTTCACGCGGTGCAGCAGGGCCAGCATGGCGGCCTCGATGCGGTGCAGCGCCTCGGGCGTGTGGCCTTCGAAGCGCAGCACCAGCACGGGCGTGGTGTTGCTCGCGCGGATCAGGCCGAAGCCGTCGGGCCAGTCCACGCGCAGCCCGTCGATGGTGCTGATGCGCGCGGGCTCGGGGAAGGACTCCTGCGCCAGGCCCTGCAGTTCGGCCGTGAGGCGGTGCGGCTCGCCCTCTTCGCAGGCCACGTTGAGTTCGGGCGTGGAATGGCTCGTGGGCAGGTCGTTCAGCACCGCGCTCGGGTCGTCGTGGCGGCTCAGGATCTCCAGCAGGCGGCAGCCCGCATAGGTGCCGTCGTCGAAGCCGAACCAGCGCTCCTTGAAGAAGATGTGGCCGCTCATCTCGCCGCCCAGGGGCGAGTCGAGTTCCTTCATGCGCGCCTTGATGAGCGAGTGGCCGGTCTTGTACATGACGGCCTGCCCGCCCGCCGCCTCGATGGCGGGCGCGAGGCGCTGCGTGCACTTCACGTCGAACAGGATCGCGCCGCCCGGCACGCGCGAGAGCACGTCGCGCGCGAACAGCATCATCTGGCGGTCGGGGAAGATGTTCTGGCCGTCCCTGGTGACGATGCCCAGCCGGTCGCCGTCGCCGTCGAAGGCCAGGCCCAGCTCGGCATCGCTCTCTTGCAGCGCGCGGATCAGGTCGCGCAGGTTCTCGGGCTTGCTGGGGTCGGGATGGTGGTTGGGGAAGTTGCCGTCCACCTGCGAGAACAGCTCGACCACCTGGCAGCCCAGCGCGCGGAAGATCTCCGGGGCCGAGGCGCCGGCGATGCCGTTGCCGCTGTCCACGACGATCTTCATCGGCCGCTCGAGCTTCACGTCGGTGGTGATGCGCTGCACGTAGGCGGGCAGCACGTCGGCCTGGCGCACCGAGCCGCCGGGCTGCAGTTGCCAGCTTTCTTCTTCCATGGTGCGGCGCAGGCCCTGGATCTCGTCGCCGTAGATGGCGCGGCCGGCCAGCACCATCTTGAAGCCGTTGTAGTCCTTGGGGTTGTGGCTGCCGGTCACCTGGATGCCGCTCTGGCACAGCGTGTGGGCCGCGAAGTACAGCATGGGCGTGGTGACGGCGCCGACGTCGATCACCTCGATGCCCGCGTCCACCAGCCCGCCGATCAGTGCCTGCGCCAGCGCGGGGCCCGAGAGGCGGCCGTCGCGGCCCACCGCCACCGTGGTCTGGCCTTCGCGGCGGGCTGCCGTGCCGAAGGCGCGGCCCAGGGCGCGCGCGACGTCTTCGGTCAGGGTGCTCGGCACGATGCCGCGGATGTCGTAGGCCTTGAAGATGGCGGAGTGGAGCTGCACGGAAGGTTCCTTTGCTGGCGGGTGTTTTGTCGTGCGGCGGGCCGCCCGCGGAGGGCGCCGCGCCGTCTGCGCCGCGGGCCGCCGCAGGGTGCCCTGCGGCCGCGCCGTCGGCCAAGTCCGCGGGGATTGTAGGGGGCGCCCGCCGGGCGCCTGCGGCGGCGGCGCGTAGGCCGAGGCCGCGTCTTCCGGCGCCCCGGGGCGCCGCCGGGCGGACGGGGCACACGTCCGGAAACGGCCAGCGCCGGCCGGGGCGGTGCCTATGATGGCTTCCATGCACACGCCTCCCGCCCCCCCTGCCAGGCCCGCCCGGGCTGCCCCGGCGCCGCAGGGCGCTGCCACGGCCGGCCCGGCGCTGGACGAATCGCGCTACCTGGCGCTCGCCGCGCGGGACGCGCGCTTCGACGGGCGCTTCTTCACGGGGGTCACCTCCACCGGCATCTATTGCCGCCCGGTCTGCGCCGTGCGCACGCCGCGCCGCGAGAACTGCCGCTTCTTCGCGCTCGCCGCCCAGGCGGAGAGCGCGGGCTTCCGCCCCTGCCTGCGCTGCCGCCCCGAGCTGGCGCCGCGCATGCCCGCCTGGTCGGTGCAGGACGCGCAGGGCATCCTCGTGCGCGAGGCGCTGCGCCTGCTCGACGCCGAGGGCGCCGCGGACGGCAGCGCGCCGGGCGCCGGGGCCGCCGCGCCCATGCAGCGGCTGGCGGACCGCCTGGGCGTGAGCGACCGGCACCTGCGCCGGGTCTTCGAGGCGGCGCTGGGCATCTCGCCGCTGCAGTACCTGCAGACGCGCCGGCTGCTGAATGCCAAGCAGCTGCTCACCGATACCGCCCTGCCGGTCACGCAGGTCGCGCTGGTCAGCGGCTTCGGCAGCGTGCGGCGCTTCAATGCGGCCTTCGCCCAGCACTATGGCCTCAACCCCACGGCGCTGCGCCGCTCGGGGGGTCAGGCCGCTGCCGGCGCACCCGCGGCGGCGGGCACGGTGCGGCTGGCCTACCGGCCGCCGCTCGACGTGCCGGCGCTGCTGGGGTTCTTCGCGCAGCGGCAGATCCACGGCATGGAGGCGGTGGACCTTGCCGCCCGGGGCGGGCCCGAGCTGCGCCGCACCGTCCGCGTGCGCGCCGCCGACGGCAGCGAGCACGCGGGCTGGATCTGCGCGCGCTTCGACGGCGCGGCGGCGGCCCGGCCGCAGGTGCTGCTGCAGGTCTCCAGCAGCCTGCTGCCGCTGCTGCCCTGCGTGATCGCCCGGGTGCGGGGCCTGTTCGACCTGGACGCCGACCCCGCGGCCATCAACGCCGTGCTGCATGCCGACTTCCCGCACGGCGACGGGCTGCGCGTGCCCGGGGCGTGGGACGGCTTCGAGCTGGCGGTGCGCGCGGTGCTGGGCCAGCAGATCACCGTGGCCGCCGCGCGCACCCTGGCGCAGCGGCTGGTGGAGCGCTGGGGCGAGGCCGTCGAGACCCCCTGGCCGGCGCTTTCCCGGCTCTTTCCCGCGCCGGCCGTGCTGGCCGCGGCCGAAGGCGACGCCCTGGGCCAGCTGGGCATCGTGCGGCAGCGGCAGGCCGCCATCGTCGCGCTGGCCCGCGCCGTGGCCGAGGGCCGGCTGGCCCTGCATGCCGCGGCCGATGTGGAGGCCACCACCAGCGCCCTGCGCGCGCTGCCCGGCATCGGCGACTGGACGGCCCAGTACATCGCGATGCGCGCGCTGCGCTGGCCCGATGCCTTCCCGGCCGGCGACGTGGCGCTGCACAAGGCGCTGGGCGTGCAGGGCGCGCCCCGCCCCGCCCGCGCGGCCGAGGAAGCCTCGCAGGCATGGCGGCCCTGGCGCAGCTACGCGGTGGTGCGCGCCTGGGCCGGCGGAGCCGGCGGGCCATCGCCATCGCCATCGCCTCAAGAACTATCAAATTGATAGCAAACTATTCAATGAATCCAGCGGCACCCGGCCGATTTCCCTCAAAGGTTGCTCCCATGACCCGTCCGAACCCCCTTCCTCCCCTCGTGCAGACACGCATCGCCACCCGGCTGGGCGACGTGCGCCTGGCCGCCTCGCCCCGGGGCCTGGCCGGCCTGTGGTTCGACGGCCAGCGCCACCAGCCCACCGATGCGCTCGACGGCCCCCGGGCCTGGCCCGAGGATGCGGCCCACCCCGTGCTGCGCGCGGCGGCGGCGCAGTTGCTCGACTACCTGGAGGGGCGGCGCAAGGGCTTCGACCTGCCGCTCGACCTGGTGGGCGGCACGCCCTTCCAGCAGTCGGTCTGGCAGGCGCTGGCGGCCATTCCGCACGGCGCCATCACCAGCTACGCGGCGCTGGCCCGGGGGCTGGGGCGTCCGCTCGCGGTGCGGGCCGTGGGCGCGGCGGTGGGGCGCAATCCGGTGAGCGTGATCGTGCCGTGCCACCGCGTGCTGGGCTCGGGCGGCGCGCTCACGGGCTACGCGGGCGGGCTGCCGCGCAAGACGGCGCTGCTGCGGCTCGAAGGCGCGCTCCCGGAAGGCCTGCACAGCCTGCCGCTCTGGCCGGACGCGGATGCGGAGCCGCCCGCGCGCACCGCCGTGCCCGCCGGGGTGGCCGCATGAGTGCCGCGCCCATGGGCTCCGGCACCCAGGCCGCGCACGGCTGGCTCGGCGAATTCGTGCTGCTGTCCGCGCTCTGGGGCGCATCCTTCCTGTTCATGCGGCTGGGTGCGTCGGAGTTCGGCCCGCTCACCACGGCGGGGCTGCGCGTGGCGCTGGCCACGGTGTTCCTCTGGCCCATCCTGCTGCGGCATGGCCAGTGGCCCGCGCTGCGCCGCCACTGGCGGCCCATCCTGCTGGCGGGGGTCATCAACTCGGCCATCCCGTTCGCGCTCTACGCCTGGGCGGTGCTGCACATCACCACGGGGCTCTCGTCGATCCTGAACGCCACCGTGCCGCTGTTCGGCGCGCTGGTGGCGTGGATCTGGCTGGGCGACCACATCGGCCGGCTGCGCTGGGTGGGGCTGGCGCTGGGCTTCGCGGGCGTGGCGCTGCTGGCGTGGCGCGCGCCCACGGCCATCGGGTTCCGCTCGGGCCACGCGGGCTGGGCGGTGGCGGCCTGCCTGCTGGCCACCACCTGCTATGCGGTGGCGGCGAGCTATGCGCGGCGCTACCTGACGGGCCTGCCGCCGCTCGCCACGGCCACGGGCAGCCAGTTGGGCGCGGCGCTTGCGCTGGCCGTGCCGGCGCTCTGGTTCTGGCCGGCGCAGCCGCCCGGCCTGCGCGCCTGGGTTGCCGTCGTGGCCATCGCCGTGCTGTGCACGGGCATCGCCTACATCCTCTACTTCCGGCTCATCGCGCACGCGGGTCCCAGCCGCGCGCTGGCCGTGACCTTCCTCGCGCCCGTGTTCGCGGTGCTCTACGGCACGGTGTTCCTGGGCGAGGCCGTGACTCCGTGGATGGTGGGCTGCGGGCTGGTCATCGTCTGCGGGACCATGCTGTCCACCGGGCTGATCGGGCCGCGCAAGCGCTGAGAAGGCGCCAGGGGCATGCCGCGGGCCCGCCGGGGCGTTGCCCTGCGCCCGGGCGGATCGCGCGGCCGGCACCGGCTGTGGAAACCGGACAACGCCTGCCGCCGAGCCGGCGTCCGGACCGCCTAAACTCTGCCGTCATGCCCGCCCCCGCCCGCCTCGCACGCCACTGCACCGCCGCCCCGGCAGGCTTTCATGGGGGCCCGCCGCGGCCCGCACCCCATGCCGATTGACACCGGCGTTCCTCCGGTCTGGGCTGCCATGGCGCTCGTGGCGGCGCTGGCCGCCCTGCCCGCGCGGTGGCTCGGCGCCGCGGCGCCTTCCCGCCGCGCGCTGCCCGTGCTCTGGGGCCTGGCGTCGGGGATCGCGGCCTGCTTGCCGCTGGCCCCCGGCCTCTGGGCCGATGCCGTGCCCACGGCCGTCGCCGGGCTGTGCTTCGGCCCGCTGGCCGCCGCCGTGAGCGCGCTGGTGGCCGCGCTGGGCGCCGCCGCCCTGGCGCCCGCCGCCGCCGGCACGGGCGCCGGGCTGGCCGCCACCGCCGCGGCCCTGGGCTGCGCCTGGGGCGTGCTGCGCCGCAGCCGCCGGCCGCTGGCCGCCTGGCTCGCGCTGGCCGGCCTGGCCGCCACGCTGCTGCCGGCCCTGTTCCTCTGGACCGGCGAGCCGCCCGGGCCGGCGCTGGCGTGCCTGCTGGTGCTGGGCGGCGGCGCGCAGCTGGTGCTGGCCCGGGCCGCCGCCACCGAAGCCCTGCGCCGCCAGCAGGCCGAACTGCGCGCCATGCTCGACGCCACGGGCGGCGGCCGCTGGGAATGGAACGTGCCCGAGCGCCGCGCCCGCCACCAGGGCCGGTTCTACGACGCCTTCGGCACCCCCGAAGCCGAGGCCAGCGCGGCAGCCGGGGCCGCGCGCGGCCTCCCGCCGGCCACCTCGGCCATGCAGCGCTGGGCCGAGCGGCGCCATCCCGACGACGCCGAGCGCATCGCCGCCCACCTGCAGCGCGCGGTGGAGGGCCATGAAGACAGCTTCACCGCCGAATACCGCATGCGCGACAACCAGGGCCGCTGGCGCTGGGTGATGTCGCGCGGGCAGGTGGCCGAGCGCGACGCCCAGGGCCGCGTGGTGCGGCTGGTGGGCGTGCACCTGGACGCCACCTCCCTGCACGAGGTGCAGGACGCCGCGCGGCTGTCGGCCGAGCAGCATTCCATCGTCTACCAGATGCTGCCCGACGCCGCCGCCATCACGCGCACCGAAGACGGCCGCTACCTGGACGTGAACCCCGCCTTCACCGAACTCTTCGGCGTGGCGCGCGGCGAGGCCGTCGGCCGCACCTCGATGGAGCTGGGCATCTGGGCCTCGTCCCAGGAGCGCGAGCGCATGGTGGCCCTGCTGCGCCAGCACGGCCAGGTGGACAAGATCCGGATGCTGGCGCGCCGCGGCACACGGCCGATCCCGGGGCTCTTTTCGGCGCGCACGGTGCGCATCGGCGCGGAGGACTGCCTGGTCTCGGTCTTCCAGGACATCTCCGAGACCGAACGCGCGCACGACCGCCTGGCCACCGCCCACAACCTGCTGGTGCAGGCCGGCCGCATGGCCCGCCTGGGCGCCTGGGAGCACGTGCGCGACCAGGGGCTGGTGTACTGGTCGGAGGTGTGCTTCGACATGCACGGCGTGCCCCGCGACACGCCTCTGCCGCGGCCCGGCGAGTACATCGAGCACTTCGTGGCGCAGCCCTTCCGCGAATCGCTGCGCGCGCTGTTCCGCCACGGCCACGAGCACGCGGTGGAATGGGACACCGAGGTGCAGATCCTGCGCCGTGACGACGGCCGCGCCGTGTGGGTGCGCGTGCGCGCCGAGCCGGTCATGGACGGCGGCCGGGTCACGGGCATGCGCGGCGTGATGCAGGACATCGACGAATCGCGGCGCGCCGCCGAACGGCTCAACCAGTCGGAGGACCGCTTCACGCGCATCTTCGAGCTGATGCCCTACCCGGTGGTGCTCTCGCGGCGCGACGACGGCGCCTACCTGGCCGTCAACACCGCGTGGGAGGCGCTCATGGGCGTGCCGCGCGCACAGGCGCTGGGCCGCACCGCCGTGGAGCTGGGTTTGCTGTCGTCCGAGGGGCGCTCCGAACTGCTGGCCTCGATGGGCGACCGGACCGTGCACGACGCGCTGGAGATCTCCGTGCAGACGCGCAGCGGCGGCACCCGCACGCTGCTGCAGTCGGTGCAGGCCACCGAACTCAACGGCGTGCCCGTGTGGCTCTTCTCGGCGCACGACATCACCGAGCGCAAGCGCGACGAAGACCGCATCCGCGAGCGCGAGGCCGTGCTCTCGCTCACGCTCTCGGCCGCCTCGCTCGGCCTCTGGGACTGGGACCTCGCGACCGGCCTCGTCTCGGGCGATGCGCGCTGGCGCGAGCTGCAGGGGCTGCCGCCCGCGCACGGCGGCGCGCCGGCGGGCGTGCACTGGACCAGCGGCATGGCGCCGTCCGACATCGACAACGTCACCGCCGAGCTGGAGCGCCACGTGGCCCAGCCGGCCACGCACTTCGACGCCACCTGGCACGTGGCCACCGGCCCCCGCGCGCCGGCGGACGCCCCGGCGGGCGCTGGCGCGGCCTCGCCCACGGGCGCGCCCGCGGGCCGCTGGGTGCGCAACCTCGGCAAGATCGTGGCGCACGACGAGCGCGGCCGGCCCGCGCGCATGCTGGGCGTGGCCATCGACGTGACCAGCCAGCGCGTGCAGGAAGACCTGCTGCACCAGCTCGCGCATTTCGATGCGCTCACCGGCCTGCCCAACCGCGTGCAGCTCGCGCGGCGGCTGGAGCAGTCGATGGCGCAGGCCGGCGCGCGCGAGCGGCTGCTGGGCGTGGCCTACCTGGACCTGGACGGCTTCAAGCCCGTGAACGACCGCCTGGGCCACAGCGCGGGCGACCGCCTGCTGGTGATCGTGGCCGGCCGCCTCACCCGCGCGCTGCGCCCCGTGGACTGCGTGGCGCGGCTGGGCGGCGACGAATTCGTCATCCTCCTGCCCGACCTGCGCTCGCGCACCGAGGCCGAGCACCTGCTGGAGCGGCTCATGGAAAGCCTCTCGGCGCCCTACACGCTGGGCACCGAGCGCGTCACCGTCACGGCCAGCGTCGGCTACACCCTCTACCCCGAGGACGGCGCCGACGCCGACACCCTGCTGCGCCACGCCGACCACGCCATGTACGGCGCCAAGCAGGGCGGGCGCAACCGCGTGCAGGCCTTCGACGCCGCGCAGGAGCGCGACCGCGAGGCCCGGCACGCGCAGGCCGAGCAGATGCGCCAGGCCCTGGAGCAGGGCCAGTTCACGCTCTACCTGCAGCCCAAGGTGGACATGCGCGCCGGCACCGTCGTGGGCGCCGAGGCGCTGGCGCGCTGGAATCACCCCGAGCGCGGCGTGCTCTCCCCCGGCGCCTTCCTGCCGCTCATCGAGAGCGCCGAGCTGGAGGCTGCCTTCGGCGAATGGGTGGTGGACGCCGCGCTGGAGCGCATCGCCGCGCTGCGCGGGGCCGGGCTGGAACTGCCCGTGAGCGTGAACATCTCCGCGCGCCACCTGCAGCAGGAGGGCTTCGCAGGCTGGCTGGCCGGCCGCATCGCCCAGCACCCGGGCATGCCACCGCGCCTGCTCGACCTGGAGATCACCGAGAGCGCCGCGCTCTACGACATTGAGCACGTCGCGCCGCAGCTCTGGCAACTGCGCGAACTGGGCGTGACCGTGTCGCTGGACGACTTCGGCACCGGCTATTCGTCGCTCTCGTACCTGCGCCGCCTGCCCATGGACACGCTCAAGCTCGACCAGAGCTTCGTGCACGGCATGATGATCGACCGCGGCGATTTCGCCATCGTGCAGGGCGTGATCGGCCTCGCCCACTCCTTCGACTATTCCATCGTGGCCGAAGGCGTGGAAACGGAAGAACAGGGCCTCACCCTGCTGCGCCTGGGCTGCACGCTGGCCCAGGGCTACTTCATCTCCCGCCCCATGCCGGCGGAATCCTTTCCGGAATGGGCCGCGCAGTGGCAGGCGCCCCGCGCCTGGCGCACCGTGGACGCGGGCTGAGGCGGCTCACGGCGCTCTCCACGGTGAAAAAGCCTCCATGCCGCCGGATCCATTCAATAGTTTGCTATTTAAAAGATAGCAAAACATCCACCCATCCGCGGTTTTCCTGCGCACCGTCCCGCCGCGCAAGGCACGGCAGGCGCGCCGCGCCTCAGGGCGCCGTGCCCAGCAGGTCCTTCACCTGCTGCAGCGCCGACGGGTCTTCCATCGTCGTGAGATCGCCCGGGTCGCGGCGCTCGGCCACGGCCTGCAGCGCGCGGCGCAGCAGCTTGCCGCTGCGGGTCTTGGGCAGCAGCGAGACGAACAGCACGCGCGAGGGGCGCGCCACGGCGCCCAGGCGCCGGTCGACGAGCTGCATCACCTCGCCTTCGAGCCGGCGGCGGCCGGCCTCGTCGGCCACGGCCGCGGGGTCGCGCGCCACCGCGAAGGCCATCGCCACCTGGCCCTTGAGCGCATCGGCCACGCCCACGACCGCCACCTCGGCCACCTGCGGGTGGGCGGCGATGCTCTCCTCGATTTCGCGCGTGCCCAGGCGGTGGCCGGCCACGTTGATCACGTCGTCGGTGCGGCCCAGGATGAAGTAGTAGCCGTCCTCGTCGCGGATGCCCCAGTCGAACGTGCTGTAGACGAGGCGGCCCGGGATGCTCTTCCAGTAGGTCTGCACGAAGCGCTCGTCGTCGCGCCACACGGTCTGCATGCAGCCCGGCGGCAACGGCCCCTCGATGGCGAGCACGCCCTTCTGGTTCGGGGCCGTAAGCTCCTCGCCCGTGGCCTGGTCGAGCAGTTTCACGTCGTAGCCGTACATCGCCTTGCCGGGGCTGCCGGGCCGCGCGGCCTGGGGCTCCACGCCGTTGGCGAGCGTGAGGATGGGCCAGCCCGTCTCGGTCTGCCAGTAGTTGTCCACGATGGGCACGCCCAGCGCATCGCCGATCCACTGCGCCGTGGGCGCATCGAGGGGCTCGCCCGCGAGCCACAGCGCCTTCAGGCTGGAGAGGTCGGAGCGGCGCAGCCACTCGGGGTCCTGCTTCTTCAGCACCCGCACCGCCGTGGGCGCGGAGAACATGTGCGTGACGCGGTGGCGCTCCACGATGCGCCACCACACGCCCGCGTCGGGGCGGGTCGGCAGGCCCTCGTACATCACCGTTGCCATGCCCGCGATCAGCGGGCCGTAGACGATGTAGCTGTGGCCCACCACCCAGCCGATGTCGCTGGTGGCGAAGAACACGCCCGGGCCGGCCCCGGCGCCGCCCTGCCCCGGGTCCGCACCGCCGGCCTCCACCCCGAAGATGTGCCGCATGCTGGCCGCCAGCGCCACCGCATAGCCGCCCGTGTCGCGCTGCACGCCCTTGGGCCGGCCCGTGGTGCCGCTGGTGTAGAGCGTGTAGCTCGGGTGCGCGGCGTCCAGCCATTCGCAGGGCACCTGGGCATCGCGGTGCTGCTCGCGCAGGGTGGCCCAGTCGTGGTCGCGGCCGGGCGCGAGCGGCAGGGGCGCCAGGCCCCGGTCCACCAGCAGCACGGCGCGCGGCGGGTGCGCCGCGAGGCGCAGCGCCTCGTCCAGCAGGGGCTTGTAGGGCACGACCTTGCCTCCGCGCGAACCCGCGTCGGCACTCACCACCGCCACGGGCCCGGCATCGTCGATGCGCGAGGCCAGCGCACCGGCGGCGAACCCGCCGAACACCACCGAATGCAGCGCGCCGATGCGCGCGCAGGCCAGCATCGCGAAGGCGGCCTCGGCCACCATCGGCATGTAGATCAGCACGCGGTCGCCGCACTCCACGCCCAGCGTGCGCAGCACGGCGGCCATGCGCTGGACCTCGGCATGCAGCTCGGCGAAGGTGTAGGTGCGCTCGGTATCGGTCTCGGACGAGATCGCGATCAGCGCGGGCTGGTCGGCGCGCTGCGCGAGGTGCCGGTCCACCGCGTTGTGGCAGAGGTTGGTCGTGCCGCCCGAGAACCAGCGCGCGAAGGGCGGCCGGTCGTATTCGCAGATGTGCGCGGGCGGCGTCTGCCAGTCGATGAGGCGGGCCTGTTCGGACCAGAAGGCGTCGCGCTCATCGAGCGAGCGGCGGTGGAAGTCGGCGTAGCGGGGCATGGGTGCGTGTCTCCGGTCCGGCCGCATCCGCAGGCGCGGCCGGCGGTGCAGCCTGTGGTGGCTGAAGCCGCCATTCTTCAGCCCGCGCTTGCGGGAACCTGACACGCGCGGCACAGCGGCCCATCCCGCGGCAGCAGGGGCGCATGCATGCCCCCGCCCGGTTGCGCGCGCTCCTGCGCCTTGCCGGCCCCGTGCCGGGCGGATGTCAGGCCGGGCGCACGGGCTCCGCCGCGGTCACTTCACCAGGGCCAGCAGTTCCTTGAAATCGGGGTGCTCGGCGGTGCGCGCCCATTCGAACACCACCATCTCGGTGGTGACCAGTTCCGCGCCGGCGCCGGCCAGGCGGTCGAAGGCGGCGTCGCGGTTGCGGTCGGTGCGCGAGCCGCAGGCGTCGGTCACCACCCACACGTCGAATTCGTCCTCGATGAGCTGCAAGGCGGTCTGCAGCAGGCAGACGTGGGCCTCGCAGCCGGCCAGCACGATGGCCGGCCGCTCGGGCGCCGCGGGCTGGGCGGGCTTTTGCAGGTGGCGCGGCAGGCTGCGCGCGTTGCCGCCCTGGGCGGGCCGCGGCGCGGGGCGCAACCACTCGCCCAGCCCCTCCTCGACCGCGCCGAACTGCATCTTGGCGAGCGTGCGGCGGCAGGCGGCACGCAGCGCCGCATCATTGGGGCCCAGGCGCGAGGGGTTCTGCTCGGTGCCCCAGACGGGCACGTCCAGCAACCGGGCGGCCTGTGCCAGGCGCCGCGCGTTGGCCAGCACGGCATCGCCATCGGCGATGGCCGGCATCAGCCGCTCCTGGTAGTCCACGAGAACGAGTTGGGATTCTTCGGCGTCAAGCAACATGGGAGGGCAACCAGCAAGGAAAGGGAGGGACGCAGGGCACGGCGGGACAGAGCGAAAAAAGCCGCCGGGCCTGCGCTGCGGGAAAGCGGGGATTGTCGCAGCGGCCCAGGAGATGCGGCAGATCAGCGCCGAAAGCGATCCATCCAAAACCCCAGCCACTGGGTGAAAAGCCCCATCGCGGCGCCCTCGCTTTTACGGCTGCTGAGCACCGGGACTGGGCAGGCGCGTAACCGGCTCGGCCGTTCCGCACCGAGGAAAAGACCATTCGAGTCACGACCCATGCGTTTCCTGCTCGGCTTCATGTAAGCAGGCATTACGGCATTCGCGGGCGCCCGATTCCAACCGAATAGGAAGCGGAACGCCGACCCAGCCGCAAGCCCGCAGCGTCCCGCAAAATCGGCCAATGTCCAGCTCCATGTCGCCAAAACCGCAAAAAACACACGCAAATGTGTCTTTCTTGCGATAGTCAGGCGCGAAGGCGTAGGAGACCGCCTACAAGAGATGACGATCCGCGCGTGCAGCGCAGCGCGGTTGCAGCGCAGCATTCCTCATAGCCAAAAGCCATGAGACAAGACCTGCTGCTACATTTTTTGCAATTGGGCGGGCGGGATCGCGTGTTATCTTCGCGCCCCATGTCACGTTGGTTTTGCCTTTTGTTACTTGTTTGCGCTACCGCCCACAGCGCTCCGAACAACAACGCTACCACCCCCGCCTCGGATGAGCTGGACCGGTTCTTGATAGACCGCCACCATGTGCTCAGCCAGTTGCGCGAGGTGCGGACGACCGTGCAGGACCGCACGGGAGACCTTATTTCCACCGCCATGGGCTTCCTGGGTGTGCCCTACCGCCGCGGTGGCAACGATGCCGACACGGGATTCGATTGCAGCGGTTTCATCCGCGCCATCTACGGCCAGACCATCGGCCTGGCCCTGCCCCGGCGCGCCAATGAGCAGGCTGCAGCCACCGAGACGATCGACAAGAAAGATCTCAAGGCCGGCGACCTCGTCTTCTTCAACACCATGCGCCGCGCCTACAGCCACGTGGGCCTGTACCTCGGCGAAGGCAAGTTCATCCATGCCCCCCGCAGCGGCGCCGAAGTCCGCGTGGAAGACATGAGTGCCTCGTACTGGCAACGCCGGTTCAACGGCGCCCGCCGTGTCCTGAACGAAGACGAAGGCAACCTGCCCTCGGCTTCGGCCCAGAACCCGGTCAACTGACCTCCGCCGCGCGGCTCAGCCGCGTCGGATGCTGCGAACAGCCCGGCCCCGCCGGGCTTTTTGCCGTCCGGCCACAGCGCGGCGCGCCGGCAACGCCATCAAGGCCGGACCACCGTCCGGGTTTCGGTTTCCTTGATGGGGCCACCCGTCACGTTCACGGGGCGCGCATCGGGGTTGCGCCGCAGGGATCGGGCTTCCGCCATGTCGGCCTGGTAGCGCTTGCGCGCCTCCGACTCGCAGGCCTTGCGCGCCGGTGCGCCGCCCTGCCGGCATTCTTCCAGCGCCACCTTGAGGCCGCCGCCGGCCTCGCGGATGGCGGACTGGTAGCGCTGCTCGGCCGTGGTGTCCGGGCGGCCGCCGCGGGCCAGGGAGGCATCGTCCACGCGGGCCGGGACCGGAGGAGCGGCCGATACGGCAGACACCGCCAGGGCCAGCGCCGGAGCCAGGGACCAGCGCAGGAGAACAGATCGATTGCGCATTCCGGGAATCCTTTCTTCGGATTGCAGGTGCCGCAACGATAAATCCGGCCCCGCCGCCGCGCGCGCCGGAAGCCGGCCCGACGCCCTGTGGGAAGCATCCCACACCAAGGCCGGGCTCGCGGGCCGCTCCAGGCCAAGGCCCAGGCCGATCCGGGCCCTGCCGCGCAGGGCGCGTTGTCCGACAGGGGCGGCACCTGCCCGCCGGTTAGATTGGCGCCACCGCGGGGTGGCCGCCGGCCGCCCTGCTTCTCCAACCCCTTGCTTTTCCTGGAAAGACCCTCCGCCATGTTCTCGCTGCTTGGAACCCTGATCGTCGGCCTCGTCGTGGGCCTGCTCGCCCGCGCGCTCAAACCCGGGGACGACAAACTCGGCTGGATCATGACCATGCTGCTGGGCGTGGCCGGTTCGTTCCTCGCCACCTACGTGGGTGTCGCCATGGGTTGGTACCAGCAGGGCGAAGCCGCCGGCTGGATCGCGTCGGTGGTCGGCGCCATCGTGCTGCTGGCCATCTACGGCATGGTCAAGAGCAAATCCCGCTGAGAACCCGGCCACCCGGCGACGGCATGCGCCGGGCGGCCCCCTCCGCTCCCTCCACCCCCTTCCTCTTCGCATTCCGAACCGTGACGGCCCGCTCCCACCCCGATCCCCAAGACGACGGCGCCGCGCGCCGCCCCGGTGCCGGCAAGGCGCCCGACGCCCAGGCGCTGGCGGACGGCCACCCCGCCCTGCTCGCCGCCGTGGAGCGCAGCCGCAAGCTGCTGCACCGCCGGGCGCTCATGGCCGCCGCCGCCGGTGTGGTGCCCGTGCCCGGGCTCGACTGGGCCGTGGACGCGGCGCTGCTGACCCGGCTCATCCCGCAGATCAACGCGGAGTTCGGCCTCACGCCCGAGCAGATCGACCGGCTCACCCCGCACAAGCGCGAGCAGGTGCAGAAGGCGGTGGGCATGGTGGGCTCCGCCTTGGTGGGCCGCATGGTCACGCGCGAGCTGGTGATGCGCGCCCTGCGGCTGATCGGCGTGCGCCTGACCGCGCAGCAGGCCGCCAAGTTCGTGCCGCTGGCCGGGCAGGCCGTGTCGGCCGCGCTGGGCTATGCCACCCTGCGCTACCTGGGCGAGATGCACCTGCGCGACTGTGTGCAGGTGGCCAAGGCAGCGGGACTGCAGTTGCCCGCGCCCGCCGACGCAGGCAAACAGTCCAATAATGCTACTTAATTGATAGCAAACTATTGAATGGATCCGGCGGCATGAAGGGGTTTCGACCCTGACATTCGCCGGCGCGCCGCTGCGGCGGCACAATGCGGCGATGCCCCGCCCGCGCAGCGCCCCCGCCCCATCCCCGCCGCCTGCGCCGCGCGAAGAGGCCATCGGCGCCTGGGTCGCGGCCCTGCGTGCCCAGGGCGGGCCGGCGTCGCTGGCCCACCTGCCGCCCCTCACCGGCCCGGAAGCCGAACGCGCCATGGCCCGCCTGCGCGAGGAGGCCCCCGCGCCGGCCTCAGGAGGCGCCTGCGCAGTTGCTACCCCGCAGGATGTGCCCGCCCAGCCCGCGAAGGACTCTGGCGACCCCGCCCCAGCGGCCGCTGCGCGGCAGCCGGCACCGTTCCAGCCGCGGCTCACGCTGCGCACCCTCGGGCGCGGCGACGGGCTGCTCGGCATGCGCGCGCACGGCGGCATCGGCCCGCGCGGGGGCAATGTCACCCTGGCGCAGGTCGACTGGACCTACCGGCTGGACGACGGCGCTCTCTGGGAGGTGCCGGCCCCCGTCAGCGTGCTCAACACCCGGCCGCCCGTGCGCACCGCCGCGCCCGGCATGGCCGGCGGCTGGCTGCACCGCGACGTGCGCGCCGAGGCCGACGCCATCGACACCCTGCGCGATACCGGCCTCGTGCCCGTGCCGGCCGACCGCCTGCAGTGGCGTGCGCCCGGGCAGGGCCTGGGCCTGGTCGGCAGCGCCCTGGCCGGGCAGGGCCTGCCGCCACTGGATGAACCGCTTTCCATCCCCCAGCCGCCCGCCGGCCCGCTCTGGACCTTGCCGCAGGAAGCCGCGTTCGGCGACTTCTGGGCCGACGCCGTGCCCCGGCTGCAGGCGCTGGGCTGGGCCGTGGTGGTGCGGCCGGGCTTCGCCCATGAAAGCGTGCCGGTGCAGCGCTGGCGCATCGTGCTCGACCGCGCCACCGGAGAGGTCGTGGGCAGGGAGGCCGGCCCGCTCGCGCCGCGGGCCCGCGCCGTGCAGAAGCTGCGCCTGCCCGAGCGCGAGGGCGCATGGCTGCTGAGCCTGGGCGTGGAGATCGACGGCGAGACGCTCGACCTCGCCCCCATGGTGGCCGACCTGCTGCGCCGCGACCCGCGCTGGCTCGACGCGCACGCGCTGGCCGCCATCGACGACCACGCCACCATTCGCCTGCGCACACCGGGTGGCCGCCGCATCGACGCGCCCGCCGCGCCGCTCAAGGCCATCGTCGGCGCCATGGTGGATCTCCTCACCGACCCGGCCCTGCACCAGCGGCAGCCCGGCGACCCGCTGCACCTGGGCGCCTGGGAGGCGCGCCGCATCGAAGCCCTGCGCGCCGCGCTCGACCAGAGCGGCCGCGTGGCGCGCCAGCAGGCCCACACCGGCCGCGACCACGCCTGGCAACTGCAGGGCGACACGGGCCTGGCGCACCTGGCCAGCCGCCTGCAGGCGCTCGGCACGCCGCAGCCCGTGGCACCGCCCGCGGGGCTGGCCATCACGCTGCGCCCCTACCAGCGCGAGGGCCTCGCCTGGCTGCAGTACCTGCGCGCGCAGGGCCTGGGCGGCATCCTGGCCGACGACATGGGCCTGGGCAAGACCGCGCAGGCCCTGGCGCACATCCTGGCCGAGAAAGAGGCCGGCCGCCTGCGGCAGCCCGCACTGGTGGTCGTGCCGACTTCGCTGCTCTTCAACTGGCAGGCCGAGGCCGCGCGCATGGCGCCGGGCCTGCGCGTGCTGGCCCTGCACGGCCCGGACCGGGCGCACGACTTCCTGCAGGCGCCGGGGCACGATCTGGTGCTGACCACCTACCCCCTGCTCTGGCGCGATGCCGACGCTCTGGCCGCGCAGCCCTGGCACCTGCTGATCCTCGACGAAGCCCAGATGGCCAAGAACGCCGGCAGCCGCGGCGCCCGCGCGCTGCGCCGGCTGCGCGCCAACCACCTGCTGTGCCTGACCGGCACGCCGCTCGAGAACCACCTGGGCGAGCTGTGGGCGCATTTCGACTTCCTGATGCCGGGCTTCCTGGGCGACGCGCGCAGCTTCGCCCAGCGCTGGCGCAAACCCATCGAGGAAAACGGCGAGACCCTGCGCGCCCGATTGCTGGCCCAGCGCGTGCGCCCCTTCATCCTGCGGCGCCGCAAGGACGACGTGGCGCCCGAGTTGCCGCCGCGCACCACCATCACCCAGCGCGTCACCCTGCAGGGCCACCAGCGCGCGCTGTACGAAGCGGTGCGCACCGGCGCCGACCGGCAGGTGCGCCGCGTGCTGGAGCGCCAGGGCTTCGACGGCGGGCTGATCACCATCCTGGATGCGCTGCTCAAGCTGCGCCAGGTGTGCTGCGATCCGCGCCTGGTGAAAGGCGTGCCGCCCACGCCCGGCATGGAAAGCGCCAAGCTCGACCGCCTGTCCGAGCTGCTGCCCGCGCTGGTGGACGAAGGCCGCCGCGTGCTGGTGTTCTCGCAGTTCACCGGCATGCTGGCGCTGGTGGCCGAGCGCCTGCAGACCCTCGGCCTGCCCTTCCTGTCGCTCACGGGGCGGACGGCACCGGCGCAACGCGGCGCCGTGGTGCAGCGTTTCCAGGACCCGGCCGCCGAAGGCAACGCGCCCATCCTGCTCGCGAGCCTCAAGGCCGGCGGCACGGGCCTGAACCTCACGGCCGCCGATACCGTCATCCACCTCGACCCCTGGTGGAACCCTGCCGTGATGGAACAGGCCACGGCGCGCGCGCACCGCATCGGGCAGGACAAGCCGGTCTTCATCCACCACCTGGTCGTGGAAGGCAGCATCGAGGAACGCATGCTCGAACTGCAGGCCCGCAAGCAGGCCCTGACCGAAGGCGTGCTGGGCAGCGACGCGGCGGGCGCCGTGAAATTCGGCGAGGACGACCTGCGCGCCCTGCTCGCGCCGCTCTCCGAGCCGCGCAACAACCCGCTGGCCATCGCCGCCGAAGACGACCCGCGCTGGGGCGGCACCGGGCGACGGCGCCCGGCCCGCGCCACCGGCCACGCCTAGCTGAAAGCATCCTGCCCATGACCTCCCAAGCCGCCCCTGCTTCCAACGACCGCGACCCCGGCCGTGATGGCCCCGCCTCGCGCTACTGGCTCATGAAATCCGAGCCCGAAGAGTGCTCCATCGACGATGCGCTTGCCGCGCCCGGCGCCACCGTGCCCTGGACCGGCGTGCGCAACTACCAGGCGCGCAACTTCATGCGCGACGGCATGCAGGTGGGCGACGGCGTGCTCTTCTACCACTCGAGCTGCGCCGAGCCGGGCATCGCCGGCATCGCGCGCGTGGCCTCGGGCACGCGGCCCGACCCCACGCAGTTCGACCCGGCGTCGCCCTACCACGACCCGAAATCGCCGCCGGGCAACCCGCGCTGGCTCCTGCTGGACGTGCAGGCCCTGCGCAAGACGCGGGTGATCGGCCTGGCCGAACTGCGGCAGCACCCAACCCTGGCAGCCATGCGCGTGCTGCAGCGCGGCAACCGGCTGTCGATCACGCCGGTGGAGCCGGCCGAATGGGAGGCCATCGTCCAGGGCCTGCTGGCCGGCGAATGAACCCCGGCCCGGCGGCCAAAACGGCCGCCAGCCGGTCAGAACCGGAAATCCACCGTCTTCGGGTCCTTGCCGACCATCACGGTCTGGCGCTTCTCCTTGTCGCCGGAACGCGCCTCGATCTCGTAGCTGCCGGCGGGCAGGTCCAGCAGGCAGACGGGGCCCGAGGCGGTGAAGGTCAGCGACTCGGCATCGCCCCAGCCCTGCGGCACGAGCTTGACCTCCACATCCGCCAGATAGGCGCCCCCGGCCGCGGCGAACAGCAGCGACAGCGGGTGGTCCTTCATCGCCGCGCGCATCGCGGACGACTCGTCCACGCTGATGCCGCCGCAGGTGTAGCGCAGCTTGCCCTGGGTCTTAGCGACGGGGAGCGCAGCGGCGGGGGTGGCGGGACCGTTGCCCGTGGCGATGGGGACGGGCTGGGGGAGCGTCTGGGGTTGCGCCGTGGCGGGGAATGCGGCCAGGGCGGCAGCGATGCAGGCCATGGCCGGAAGGATGCGGGCGCCGACCCGCCGCGAGGGCAAGGCCGACGAATACTGTGGAAAAGCCGCGATGGTTTTGAAGTGCAAGGTGGATCTCCTGAGATGGGGGTGAGGCCGGGCAGTCGCGCCGCGCGGAGGACATTCCTCGCGCCTAAGGAAGAGCCACCATGCTGCCGCCCGCTGCGCACCCGGCGTGTCG
Organism: Acidovorax sp. NCPPB 4044; assembly: GCF_028069655.1. Lineage (NCBI taxonomy): Bacteria > Pseudomonadati > Pseudomonadota > Betaproteobacteria > Burkholderiales > Comamonadaceae > Acidovorax > Acidovorax sp. NCPPB 4044. The sequence continues at coordinate 2,014,719 of NZ_JAMCOS010000001.1, read as the reverse complement.
GCGCAGGTTGTACGCCCCTGTCGGCATGCAACGCTGGCGCCCCAAACGGCCGGCGCGCAGGCTTCCCCCGCCCGTCCATGTCACCCGTGTGGCCTCCAGCACCGGATTGCTTCCGCTTATGCTCCCCCACCGGCAACGACACAACAGTGGATGCACGACATCCAGAGAGGGAGGAAAACGATATGGCAAACAAGGCCAAGGGCCGGACTCTGTCGGAGTTCGGGACGCTGAGATCAGGGGAGCAGAAGCTTCTGGACGCCTGTGCGGCAGGCTCCATAGCGATGTTGGGTGACAAGCGACCCGACGAGAAATCACAGACGAACGCGGTAAGAGCTGAGTTCATCCGCTTTCTGGCGCTGGGGGGCGATGAGGCCGCGCCTGTGCACGAAAAGGGGCTGTGGCTCTACGGAGCTTGGATCGAAGGGAGTCTGGATCTGGCTGGTGGAACTGCAGCAACGAGTTTGCGGGTGATCAACTCACATTTCTGTGAATGCCCCATCTTCGACGGGACAAGAATCGAAGGGACTTTGAACCTTGCAGGTAGTTTCGTGCCTGGGATGACCGCGGACGATTTGCACTGCAAAGGCAACGTGTACTTCATCAAAGACTTCAGTGCCAAGGGCGAGGTCCGACTGATGGGTGCACAAATCGGTGGAGACTTGAATTTCACCGGTGCCAAACTCGACGGTCAGGAGGGCAACGCTTTGTCGGCCGATCGCGCCGTGATACAGGGTGGCGTTTTTCTTTCCGGCGGCTTCCAATCCATAGGCGATGTGCGACTGCTGGGTGCCCAGATTGGCGGCAACCTGCAATGCACAGATGCGAGGTTTTTAGGCAAAAACGGCAATGCTTTTCTTGGGGATGGAGCGGTTATCCAGGGGGATGTTTTTTTCTCAGACGGCTTCAACTCCACCGGCGATGTGCGACTGCTTGGAGCACAGATCAGCGGCGACCTCAATTGCGCGGGGGCCAAGTTCGAAGGTAGCGGCGGCGACGCGCTATCGGCGGATGGCATTTTTGTGAGGGGCACATTTTTCTTTCGTGGTTTGAATGCTCCCGTAGACAACGTCCGAATGGCTTTCGCCAAGGTTGGCCAGTTAGCAGACGACACCACATCCTGGGGTCACAAACTGGTGCTGGATGGCTTCGTTTATGACCATCTGGCCGTCGGCTCCCCCACTGATGCCCCAACGCGCCTAAAGTGGCTTCGGCGGCAAAATCAAGCAAATCTCGATGGCCAAAACTTCTGCCCCCAACCCTGGAAGCACCTGCAAAAGGTGCTGCGCAGCATGGGCCATATCGAAGACGCTCGGCAGGTGGCCATTGCGCAGGAGAACCATTTGCGCTCTATCGGTCTCATCGGCCAGACGCCCGGCCACTGGCGCCCATGGCGGCGCTGGGCGCACCGCCAGGTCGCCCAAGGTCTGCATATCGCTTTCAGAGCGCTCATCGGCTACGGTTACCGTCCCCTGCGCCTGGGGGCATGGATGCTGGGTGTCTGGCTCGCCTGCGCCGGTCTCTACTGGGCGGCGGCCCTGCACGGCGTGATGGCGCCAAGCAATCCGCTGGTATTCCAGAACCTGTCCGCCTATAAGTCGTGTACCCCCAACTGGTACCTGTGCTCGGCGCTACCCGGGGAATACACAGGCTTCAGCCCGTTGGCCTATTCGCTGGATGTGCTGCTGCCGTTCGTGAACCTGCAGCAGGAGCAGGACTGGGCACCGAAAACGCCCACGCCGCTGAACGACTGGCCTTCAGAGTTGTTCACCCATTGGTCACTCGAGCATGTGGTGCGCCTGGCGATGTGGTTCGAGATTCTCTTCGGCTGGGTGGCCAGCCTGCTGCTGGCGGCGGTGGTGTCCGGCCTGACCAAGCGGCAGGACGACAGCGAGTGAGCCGCTGCAACGGTGCGGCCGGAGCCGGAAAGCATCCGCCGCCCGTTCACTCCCCTTCATACACATACACCCCCACCTTCAGCGCCTTCGCCTCCTCCACATCCGCGAACACCGCCGGGTTCGCCACCCGCTCCACGAACCGCATCCCCGGCGCATGCTCGCGCACCAGCGCGTGCAGAAACTCCATGTCCAGTTCGGGCGCGTTGAGGCACAGCAGCGCATGGCCGCCGGGCAGCAGCAGGTCGGGCAGGCGGCGCACCAGGCGGGCGTAGTCCTTGGTGGCGACGAAGCTGCCCTTCTGGTAGCTGGGCGGGTCGGCGATCACGAGGTCGTACGGGCCGCCGCGGGTGATCTTTCCCCAGCTGCTGAAGATGTCGTGCGCAAGAAAGCTCGCGCCGTGGTCGATGCCGTTCAGCCGGTGGTTCTGCTGCCCGATCGCGATGGCGCCGTGGCCCATGTCCACGTTCACCACCTGGGCTGCACCGGCCTGCAGCGCGGCCACGGAGAAAGCGCAGGTGTAGGCGAAGAGGTTGAGCACCTTGGGGCCGCGGCGCGGATGGGCTTTGGCGGAGAGCGCGGCAACGTGCTCGCGCACCCAGCGGCGGCCCTCGGCCATGTCGAGGAAGAGGCCGTGGTTCTGCCCCTTGAGCACGTGGACGCGGTAGCGGGCGCCGTTTTCGGTGACGGTGTGCACCTCGGGCACGCTGCCGTCCATGGGGCGCGTATCGGCACGGCCCTGCAGGCGCAGCGCTTCGCCGCGGTGCTGGAACACCCAGTTCAACGGCTCGCCGGCCGGGGCGATCTGCGCCCAGCGCGCCTGCAGCGCGGCCTGCACGGCGGCCAGCTCCTCTTCGGTGGCCGGGGCGAAGCTCGTGAGCACGAAGACGGGCGGATACGCATCGAGCGACCATTGCTCACAGCCCGGGAACCGCCCTCCGCGGCCGTGGAAGATGCGCACCGCGTCGGCGGGCAGGGGCATGGAGGCAATGGCGGACAGCAGGGCTTGCATGGGCGATGGGAGCAGCGGGGACGCGCCGGGCCTGGATCGGTCCCGGCCCGCCCCGGAAGGATGACGGACAAAGGAGCGATCTTCTCCGATCGGCGGCCTGCCGATGCCTTGCCGCGATCCGGCCTGCGGCGGCGCCTTCCGCGGGGGCCGTGGCATGCAACGGCTGTTGGCCCGGCGCGATCTCCCTGCGACTGGCGTCCCGTGGCCCGGAGCGGCGGTCTTGCGCCCGACTGCACCTCCGCTGGCCGTCCACCGTGCCAGCAGGGACCGCGTGGCTGGGTCAAGCATCAAAAATGCCGCATGCCGCCGGTTCCATTGAATAGTTTGCTATCTATTACATAGCAACCAAGGCACGTGGATGGGGCGGGACTTCGCGGCGCCCGCGCCCTTCTCCCATCCACCTTCAATCGGCAAAGCTGCCGATGAACAACAGGCCGTTGTACCGCCGGCCGGGCTCCGGCTCCTCGAAGGTGGCGTTCTTGTAATAGAAGAGCGAGTTGCCTTCGGTCAGGCCTTTGGCGTAGCAGGCTTTGACGATGCGCGGCTCCAGGTCCAGGCTGCAGTCCACTTCCTTCACGAGTTCTTCCACCGGCACGGTGCGGTTGTCTTCGGTGCCGTAGGCCACGAAGAAATCCGTGTCGATGAAATCCGCGCCCAGGTCGGCCTGGATGGGGCTGCCGGACTGGTGCTCGTCCAGGCCCTCCAGGTAGGCGTTGAACTCTTCCAGGCTCTGGTGGGTGGTGCCCATCCAGACGGAGATGATTCCGGGGGTGTTGTCGTTCAGCATGGCAGGGGTTCTCCTAACAGAAACCTTTGGTCATCGCGGCACCGCCGCGCACGTAGCGGGCGCTGAAGCCCTTGATGCGCGCTATCGCGTCCGCCTTGGACGTGGCCGCGCGCAGTTCGGCGCTGAGTATCGAATGCGCCGCGGAACTGGCGCGGCCCGATTGCCCCGCGGGCAGCTTGGCGCCCGTCGAGTGCGGGCCCGAAAGCACTGCGCCCGGGTTCTTGGGGTCGGGCACGTTCTGGAACCACACCTGGTCGCGCGGCGACGACATGCGCATCAACTCCTCGTAGGAGAAGCCGAGCTGCTTGGCCTTCGCGGCCTCCGACACCGGGAACCACTCGTGCGCCCCGCCCTGCCCGCGCAAGGCGGCCTTGATGGCTTTTTGCGAGGTGGGATTCTCCATGGCACTGGAGACCTGCTCCGGCGTGGCCTGGTTGAACCAGTCGCCGAAGCTCGCGGGTTGCCCGTCGCCGCCCCAGAGGCCCGCGGCCCATCCGCACGGGTCGGTCCAGCCCGTGGGGTTGGGCGCGTACTGCTGCAGGTTCAGCCCGCCCGCGAGCCCGATCGGATCGGGGCTGATGAACCGCCCCATGTCCGGGTCGTAGTACCGGAAGGTGTTGTAGTGCAGCCCGGTTTCGCGGTCCAGGTACTGGCCCTGCAGGCGCAGGTTCTGCTCCAGGGCCTCCGGTTGGGCATGCTGCTGGGCCGCGGCCACGGGGCTGCCGTCCACGCGCACGGCGTCCCAGCGTTCTTCGATGGCGCTGCCCCAGGTGCGGTAACTGGCGCGCCAGCGCACCTGGCCGCCTTCGTCGGTCACCTCCTCGGGCAGGCCGGAGGGGTCGTTGTGGAAGTAGCTGATGCCGGAGGCGGGGGGCGATGAAGACGTCGATGCCGGTGCCGACACGGCCGGCTGCCCCGGCTCCGCGATGCGGTTCCCATCGGCATCGATGCGCGCGAGCGGCACGTAGCTGCCCGGCTCGTACACATAGCTCGCCACGCGCGCGCCGCGCCGCTCTTCGATCAGCCGCATGCCCTCCCAGATGAAGGTGGTCTCGCCGAACGCGTCCTGCTTGGCGATGCGCCGGCCCAGCGCGTCGTATCGGAAGCGCACCGTCTGCGAGCTGGCCTGCGCCGTGCCGGGCTGGCGCGTGGTCTCCACCGCCACCAGCTGGTCCTCCCCGTCCCAGGTGAAGCGCTGCACCGTGTGCCGGCCGATGCGTTTCTCCGCCAGCCGCGCGAAGCCGTCGTAGGCGTAGCGCTTGTCCTCGTACACCCGCACGAGGTTGTCGCGCAGGTAGCCGCGCGAGCCCGTCCCCGTTCCGTTGTCGTTGGCCGCCGGCCCCGCGCGCCCGGCGATGTCGCCCGCCTCCAGCAGGTTGCCCGCCGGGTCGTAGCGGAACACCTCCTGCGAACGCGCCGCGAGGCCTCCGCCCGCCTGCGCCCCGGGCCCGGCGCGCAGCGCCTGCTCCACCCGCCCCGTCGCGTCGTAGCGCCAGCCCGTGCGCCCCTTGTGGCTGTGCACGCTCTCGCGCAGCTCGCCCACCGCGTCGTAGCGGTACTGCTTGAGCAGGCCCACCGTGGCCGAGGGGCCCTGCTGCGCGAGCGCTTCGATCTGCCGCTGCCAATCCTCGCGCCACTGTGCGTCGTGCGCGGCCGAGCCCGACCGCGTCCAGCTGCCCACGCGCCGGCCCAGCGCATCGAGCGCGAAGCGGGTCGCCAGGCTCCCCTGGCTGCGCAGCACTTCGCGGTGCAGCGCATCGCGCTCGATGTCCGCGATCAGGCGGTGCGCTTCCCGGACGTTCTCCGGCAGCGCGGCCTCTGCGCTGCCGGCGGCATCGCTCCCTTCGTTCTCGGTGAGCAACCCCAGGTTGATCTGGTGCAGGTGCCCCGAGCCGTAGTGCAGGTAGTTCAGGCTGCGCCGCAGCCTCTGGCCGGTCATGCCCGCCGCGCCCACCACCACCGGCAGCTCCGGCAGCTCCGTGCGCGTGCGGTTGCCCAGCGCGTCGTGCGCGTGCCGCAGGCTGTGCGCCTGCCCGCTCACCGCATCCACCGTGTGCTCGGCCACCAGCCGCCCCATCGCATCGTGCTCGAAGCGCGTCGTATGCTGCAGGGCCAGGGTTTCCTGGCCTTCGTCCGCCGTCTCTTTGTTCCAGCGCGTGGCCTCCACCACGCGGCCCGCCAGGTCGTACCGGTAGCGCAGCACGCTCGCGCCCACGCGCTTTTCCACCAGCCGCCCCAGCGCATCGCGCTGCAGCTCCGTGCGCCGCGGCGCGGCACCGCTGCGCGCCGAGGGCCCCTGCGCCAGCGTGCCCTCCTCGGCCTGCACCTCCAGCTCGTGGAACACGTCGTCCCCGCGCACCGGCTGGTGCACCACCGCCACCACGTGCCCGTCCGCGTCGTATTCCAGTCCGATGCGCGTGCCGTCCAGCCGCTCCTCCTCCACCAGCCGGTCCGCGTCGTCGTACCGGAACCGGTACACCCCCCCGTTCTCCGTCGCCAGCGCCGACAGCCGGTGCGCCGCATCGTGCGCCGTGCCGATCTCCCGGCCCTGCGCGTCCCGCCTCCACAGCAGCTGCCCCCGGCTGTTGTGCCCGTAGCGCGTCGCCCGCGCCAGCGCATCCGTGTGCTCCACCAGCCGCCCGCCCTCGTCGTACGCCAACCCCTGGCTGCTGCCATCGGGCAGCCGCACCGATACCAGCCTCCCCCGCGCATCGAACACGCTCTGCGTCTGCTGGCCCAGCGCGTCCGTCACCGACTGCAGCCGGCCCCAGCCGTCCCACGCGCAGTGCGTGCTCCGGCCCGAGCAGTCCGTGTAGCGCACCAGCAGCCCGCGCTCGTTCCACTGCAGCGTCCTGGCCCCGCCCAGCGCATCGCGCACCTGCACCGGCTGCCCGCTCGCGTCGTAGGCATACCCGGTCTCGCCGCCGTCCGGCGCGATCTCGCGCACCAGGAGGCCCTGGCGGTCGTATTCGTAGCGCCACGTGGCCCCGTCCGGGCCCGTCGTGCGCAGCGGCTCGAACCACTGGCTGTCCCAGAGCGTGCGCGTGAGCCGACCCAGCGGATCGACCACGCCCGTCTGCAGCCCGTTGTCGTCGTACTGGAACGTGGTCGTCGCCCCCGAGGGCCGGCTGCAGGCGAGCAGCTCCCGCCGCTCGTTCCACACCAGGCCCCACGCCTGGCCCAGCGCGTTCGTGTAGCCCGTGAGGTTGTGCCAGCGGTCCCAGCTCCAGTGTTCTTCCCGCCCGAGCTGGTCGGTCGCATGGGTAGACCCGCTGCCGTCCGCCTCGGGCGCGTAGCGGATCGCGTAGGCCTCGCCGTCCTCCGTCCAGTGGCGGACGACACGCCGGTCGCGCAGGATCCGGCCATCGCTCCCCCGCGCGCCGTCCTGGCGCTCGGGGCCGCTGGCCTCGGCCTCGCTCTCCCACGCGTAGTGGCACGCGAAGCCCGCCGCATCCTCCTGCCGCACCATGAGGCCCTCGCCGTACGCGAAGCGCCGCACCGCCGTGCGCGTGCGGTCCAGCACTTCGCTCAGCTGGCCCGCCGCGTCGTAGTGGTACGCCGCCAGCAGGCCCAGCTGCTCGCCCTCCGCCGCCTGCACCAGGTGGATCGCGCTCACGCGCTGCGGGTGCTGAAGGTTCGTGTACTCCAGCCTGAGCAGCCGCCCCAGGTGGTCCGTGATCCCCGACAGCCGGCGATCCCGGTCGTAGCGCAGGCCCACCCAGTGCCCGAACCGGTCCCGCATCCGCAGCAGCTTGAGCACATGCACCCCCGCCGCCCTCGGCGCCGGCCCGAACTGCTGCGCCACGTGCTCCAGGTCCCCCACCTCGTAGTGCCCGCCCTCCGTGCACCCCAGGATGAACCCCTCGGCCATGTTCAGCAGCGATGTGCCCGGCTCCACGTCCGGCAAATCGATGCGCCGCCCCTGCGGGTTCACGTAGGTGATGCGCGAGGGCGGCGCGCCCTCCGCGGGCCGCTCCACGTGCAGCTCCACCTCGCAGGGCACGCTCCAGCCCCGCCCGTGCGCCGTCCCCTCCCGCGTGTCGTGGCTGCTGTAGAACCGCCTCCACGCGATCTCCAGCCGCCCCGGCAGCACGAAGTCCGTGTCCACGCTGCCGTCCAGTATCTTGCCTCCCGTCGCCGGGTGCACCGGGTAGCCCAGCAGCGCACGGAACCCCCGCCCCAGCGCATCGCCCGCCATCCCCACCACCGCACCCATCGCCAGGCACCCCAGCTTGCCCAGGAAGTTGCCCCGACCCATCGCCAGCCCCACCCCGATCTCCAGCGCCGTCTCCCACCACTGCCGGTCGTCCGCGATCTCCAGGTACGCCGTCTTGTTGCCCCCCAGCAGCACGTTGTCCGAGCCCGTGGCAATCTGCGCCGCGCACATGAGCTTGTCGCCCTTGCGCGCCGCCGGGTACGTCTCGATGAACACCGAGTCCGAGCCCTCGGCAATGAAGTTCGGGTTCGGCTGCCCGTGCTTGCGGCACACGGTGGCGTCCGCCACCGCACGCATCGCCGCCTTCCGGTTGATGAACACCGTCGCCGCCCCGCGCGTGCCCAGCTGGCCCGTGATGTCCAGCTCACCGATGCCCTCGGTCATCTCCTGGATCTTCTTCTCCTTGTAGTCGCTCCAGCCCGTCGCCCCCCCGATGAAGCCCGCCAGCAGCCCGCACGCGATGATCGCCCCGCACCCCATCGTGGCCACCGACACCCCCGCCACCAGCGCCACCGTCCCCGCAACGATCAGCGTCTCCACCATCCCCGCCGCCAGCCGCAGCCCCACCCGCGCCAGCCGCGCCCACACCGACACGTGGCCTATGTCGTCCCCGAACCTTGCTGCCGCCAAACCGCCCATCCCAAACTCCCATGCCGTGGCCGAGCGGCGACTTTGGAGCGGTGGTTTGTCAGTAATGTGACGGTTTCAGCGAGCCAGGGGCGTCTGGGCGCCGGAAGCGCGCCGTGAACGGCCCCCGTTTTTCTTGAAGCACCACGCCTGCGCGACAGGCCTTGCGGGGACGTTGCACAGGGATGAGGGCCGCCGGACAGGCGCCCCGGCATCCAGCGGGGGCCTTCAAAAGCATCGCGGCCCGCAGGCCGGATCGAAAGTGTTGCAGTGCGCAACAGCGCCTCGGGCGCGGCCAGCCCGGCGCGCTTCGTCGCCCAAATCGGCACGGCCCGCCGGGCCTGCGCCGTGGGAGACAGGGGGACAGCATCACCCCTGGATTGCTTATCGCTCCGCCGCTTTCTGAAAGCGTGCATCCGCCGTCTGGATGCCGGACATCGTGGCCGGTACCGGAATCACCACCAGGCCCTGGTCGCCCAGCCAGAAGAGCGTGTCGCCCATCGGGCTGATCAGGAACGTGGTGGTCACACAGGCATCGTTCGAATTGCTGTCGCACCGGACCGGCCTGGACGCCACGGGGATTTCTCCCAGCTTCACGAGCTCCGAGGTACCGGGCTGCACGCGGGTGGTGTCGTAGACGTTGATGTGGTCCACGGTCAAGCTGTTCATGCCGGCCGATACCTGCCGGTATACCCGTGTGCCGTCCGGCGAAATCACCGAACCCATGCCGAGGCCGCCGGTCACCGATGCACGGCCCACGAGCCGGGTGTCGTCGCCGCGGTACACGCGCTCGTCCTCCACCAGCAGCCTGCTGCCCGTCTCGTCGTAGAGCGCCCTGTAGGCTCCGGGGGCATTGGCCAGCGCCGTCACGCTGTCGGACTCCGCGGCGTACTGGTACACGGAAGCACGGGTATCCGACGAGGAGATGTACATCCGGGTGCCATCGCCCGACGCGAAGAGCCCCGGGCCGTACAGCAGCTCGGTGGCATAGGTCAGGGGCTGCGAACCGAAACGGCCCGTCTTCATGTCGAAGTAGTAGAGCCCGGACCACTGGTTGTTGACGAACCAGAGGCGCAGGTTGCTGGTCACCGGCAGGCCCCTGAAAAGATCCCGGCTGGGCAGGAGCGAGCCATTGAACGCGTTATCCGTGGTGTAGGTCGCGGTGATCTGCAAGGTGTCGGGATCGACCGCCTGCAGGGTCCTGCTGCCCGAAGCCACATACAAGGTCTTGCGATCGGGCGACAGGGCCATGTCGCCGATGGATGCGACCGGCAACCCGTCCACCTGCCACTGGCCGCCCACGTAGCGATAGCGCACCAACGCCTTCTGCGTCCAGTTGATGGCATAGAGGGCGTTGCGCGTCGGGTCGAACACCGCGGAGCGCTTCTCGCCGGGGTTAGCCACGAAGCCCGCCGGAACACTGGCGAGCGAGGCGGCGCCCAGGGTGCCGCTCGCGCTCGGGAGTCCCAGGGCATTCACGACCGACACACTGGTGCGACCGCCGGCCATGGCCGGGATGTTCAGCAACGCTTCGCGGTCGGAGAGCACCGTTCCCGTGAAGCCGCTGGCGCCGGGAATGCGGATGCGGCCCAGGTCCGCCAGCTGCGACAGCCCCCGACCGATGACGCGCACGGTGCCGGCGCGGCCTGCCACGATGGTGGCGGGCGATGTCACGTAGACCTCGGGCAGGCGCTTGTCGAGCGTGACCGCCAATCGGGCATCGGAGAGCCCGGCGGCGCGGAGCGTCACCTGGGCCGTCGCAGAAGTCCAGTTGTCCATGCCGGCCAGCAGCGAGGTATCGACGTGGTAGCTGAGCGTGCCCGCACCCGTGCCGCTCGGGGTGTCGAGCACCAGCCACGGCTGGTCGCTGCTGGCCGTCCAGCTGCGGCCCGACCCGCCGTTGAAGGCCACGGCGGTGCTCCCCGTGATCTTCTGCGAATCGACCTTCAGCTCCAGCGCGCTGGCCACCGGCGCGACGAAGCCGAGGCCGACCGTGTAGCCCACGGGAATGACCACGGGCGGCGTGTATTCCGTGCCGGCGATCTGCACTTTCACCATCCCCGTGTAAGTGCCCGACTTGAGCGCGGCCGCGGTGGCCTTGACGCTGATGCCGTCGCCAGCCGCATTCCGCGTGGCCGAGAGCCAGCCGTCACCGGTATAGGTGCTGGCGGAGATCTTCAGGAAATTGCCGGTGTCCGCCGGCGTGATCGCCACGGACGCCGCCGCACTTTCGCTGCCTTCGGCACCGCTCAAGGCCAGCGCCGCGCCGTCGATGCTGAAGATCGCATAGCGATAGGGCAGCGTCTGCGACCACGCCACCGAGCTGCAGTTGGGGTCGTTGCACAGCCGCACGAGGATGGTGCCGCTGCGCGAAACCGCGCTGCCGGACATCGGGAAGACCGTCATCATCCCCGTGGTGCTGCCGGTCGGGTTGAAGGACGCCGTGAAATCGGACGGCCGGTCCAGAACCACCTGGCCGTAGTAGGTCGCGCCCGCCGGGGCGTTCACGAGCGTGAACATCACGTTCTGCGGCTGCGCGGGCGCGTTCACGAAACCGACGAAATCGAGCGACGTGCGATCGCTGGTTACCGCCAGAGCGGATCCGTTTGCGCCACCGCCCGTCCCCGTGCCGCTTCCGCCGCCCGTCGCGGGGCCACTGCCGCCCCCCGCGCCTGCGCCGCTGTCGCCCCCGCCCCCTCCGCCACACGCCGTGAGCCACAGCGCGCACGACACGGTGGCCAGACACCGCCAGAAAACCTTCATCGACAAGCTCCTCGAATCCCATCGCCAGCGCACGGTGCGTCGGGCTCCGCTGCACCAGAAACCATTCCTGGCGTTCGGCGGAAATATGGTTAGAAATCTTACAAATTCTAACGCCCAGGCCGGACGGATCGATCCCGCGAGCGCCTGCACGACGCTGTTTCGCCGCGGTTTGCCTCAAGAAAAAAAGCCCGGGACGTCGCCGTCCCGGGCCTTCTGATGGGATTGCTCTGAAGGGCTACTTCTTTTGCGGCGGCACGTCCGTGCAGCTGCCGTGCGCGATCTCCGCGGCCATGCCGATGCTCTCGCCGAGCGTGGGATGCGGATGGATGGTCTTGCCGATGTCGACCGCGTCCGCGCCCATCTCGATGGCCAGGGCGACCTCGCCGATCATGTCGCCGGCGTGCGTGCCGACCATGCCGCCGCCGAGGATCCGGCCGTGGCCATGGGCTTCGGGCGAGTCGTCGAACAGCAGCTTGGTCACGCCTTCGTCGCGGCCATTGGCGATGGCCCGGCCGGAGGCGTTCCAGGGGAACAGGCCCTTCCTGACCTTGATGCCCTGGGCCTTGGCCTGGTCCTCGGTGAGGCCCACCCAGGCCACTTCAGGGTCGGTGTAGGCCACGCTCGGGATCACGCGGGCGTTGAACGCGGCCGAGGCCAGCGCCTTGTCGCCCGTGAGTTCGCCGGCGATCACCTCGGCCGCCACGTGCGCCTCGTGCACCGCCTTGTGCGCCAGCATGGGCTGGCCCACGATGTCGCCGATGGCGAAGATGTGCGGCACGTTGGTGCGCATCTGCACGTCCACGTCGATGAAGCCGCGGTCGGTGACGGCCACGCCGGCCTTGTCGGCGGCGATCTTCTTGCCGTTGGGCGTGCGGCCCACGGCCTGCAGCACGAGGTCGTAGACCTGCGGCTCGGGGGCCGCAACGCTCGCGTTGCTTCCTGCCTCGCCCTCTTCCATGGCCGCGAAGCTGACCTTGATGCCCTCGGGCGTGGCTTCGGCGCCCACCGTCTTCGTCTTCAACATGATGTTGTCGAAGCGCTTGGCGTTCATCTTCTGCCAGATCTTCACGAGGTCGCGGTCGGCGCCCTGCATGAGGCCGTCCATCATCTCGACCACGTCCAGGCGGGAGCCCAGCGTGGAGTAGACGGTGCCCATTTCCAGGCCGATGATGCCGCCGCCCAGGATCAGCATGCGCTTGGGGACTTCCTTGAGCGCCAGGGCGCCGGTGGAATCGACCACGCGCGGATCGTCGGGCATGAACGGCAGGCGCACGGCCTGCGAGCCGGCGGCGATGATCGCGCGCTTGAAGGCGATGACCTTCTTCGTGCCGGTCTTCTCCTGGGCCGCGCCGCTGGTTTCCTCGACTTCCAGGTGGTTGGCGCCGACGAAGCTGCCGTAGCCGCGCACGGTGGTGACCTTGCGCATCTTGGCCATGGCCGCGAGGCCGCCAGTGAGCTTGCCGATGACCTTTTCCTTGTGGCCGCGCAGGGTGTCGATATCGACCTTGGGCGCGCCGAATTCGATGCCGGCCGCCTTCAGGTGGCTGACCTCGTCGATCACCGCGGCCACGTGCAGCAGCGCCTTGGAAGGAATGCAGCCCACGTTCAGGCACACGCCGCCCAGGGTGGCGTAGCGCTCGACGAGGATGACCTTCAGGCCCAGGTCGGCCGCCCGGAAGGCCGCCGAATAGCCGCCCGGCCCGCCGCCCAGCACTAGCACGTCGCACTCCAGGTCGGCGCTGCCGCTGAAGCCGGACGCTTCAATTTTGATAGCAGACTTTTCAATGGAACCGGCGGCATCCGCCTGTTTTGACTGAGAAGCCGGAGCCGGGGCCGCCGCGGGGGCCGGAGCAGGCGCCTCGGCCGCGCCTGCGGCTTCCAGCGTCAGCACCACCGAGCCTTCAGCGACCTTGTCGCCGACCTTCACCTTCACCTCCTTGACGACGCCGGCATGGCTCGACGGGATTTCCATCGATGCCTTGTCGGATTCGACGGTGATGAGGCTCTGTTCCACCTTGATGGTGTCGCCGGCTTTCACCAGCACTTCGATCACGCCCACCTCGGAAAAATCACCGATGTCGGGCACCTTGATGTCGATCACTGCCATGTCGGGTTTCCTTTCACAGCAGGATGCGGCGGTAGTCCGCCAGCACCTGACCCAGGTAGGCGTTGAAGCGCGCGGCGCTGGCGCCGTCGATCACGCGGTGGTCATACGACAGCGACAGCGGCAGCACCAGGCGCGGCACGAACTGCTTGCCGTCCCAGACGGGCTTCGTCTGGCCCTTGGAGAGGCCCAGGATGGCCACTTCGGGCGCGTTGATGATGGGCGTGAAGTGCGTGCCGCCGATGCCGCCGAGCGAGCTGATCGACATGCAGCCGCCCTGCATGTCGGCCGCGCCGAGCTTGCCGTCGCGGGCCTTCTTGGCGAGTTCGCCCATTTCCTGGCTGATCTGGATGATGCCCTTCTTGTCGGCATCCTTCAGCACGGGCACCACGAGGCCGTTGGGTGTGTCCGCAGCGAAGCCGATGTGGAAATACTGCTTGTAGACGAGCGTGTCGCCATCCAGGCTGGTGTTGAACTCGGGGAACTTCTTCAGCGCGGCCACCACGGCCTTGATCACGAAGGCGAGCATGGTCACCTTCACGCCGGACTTCTCGTTCTCCTTGTTGGTGGAGACGCGGAAGGCTTCCAGCTCGGTGATGTCGGCCTCGTCGTTGTTGGTGACGTGGGGAATCATCACCCAGTTGCGGTGCAGGTTCGCGCCGCTGATCTTCTTGATGCGCGAGAGGTCCTTGCGCTCGACGCCGCCGAACTTGGCGAAATCGACCTTGGGCCACGGCAGCACGTCGAGGCCCACGCCGGAGCCGCCGCCACCTGCGGGCGCCTTGGCCGACTGGGCCTTGGTCTGGACGCCGCCCGCCATCACCTGCCTGGTGAAAGACTGTACGTCTTCTTGGGTGATGCGACCCTTGGGGCCCGAGCCCTTGATCTCTTCGAGCGGCACGCCCAGTTCGCGGGCGAACTTGCGCACCGACGGCGATGCGTGCGGCAGGCCCACGGGCGCGGCGCCCGGCGCATGCGGCGCCGGAGCGGGCGCTGCCGAAGCAGCCTTGCCTGCGCCCTGGGGCGCCGCCTCTTCGGCGGGCAATGGGCGGGGGGCGCGCGTGTCGGGTTCGGCCTGCGCGGCCGGACGGTCGACCGGGGCTGCCGCAGCCGGAGCCGACGACGGCGCGCCTGCCGCGGCACCTTCGAGCACCGCGACGAAATCGCCCACGTTGATCTTGTCGCCGATCTTGATCTTCAGTTCCTTCACCACGCCGGCGGCGGGCGACGGGATTTCCATCGACGCCTTGTCGGATTCGACGGTGAAGAGCGACTGCTCTTCCTTGACCGTATCGCCGACCTTCACGAGCAGTTCGATGACGGCCACGTCCTTGAAGTCGCCGATGTCGGGCACGCGCACTTCGATGGGGCCCGATGCGGCCGGGGCAGGCGCCGCGGCCGCAGGGGCCGGCGCGGGTGCTTCGGCCTTGGCGGCCGCAGCGGCCGGAGCCGGAGCGGGGGCCGCCTTGGCCTCGGGCTGGGCGCCCGCATCTGCCGCGGCTTCCAGGACGACGATCACGGAGCCTTCGCTCACCTGGTCGCCGATCTTGACCTTGAGCTCCTTCACCACGCCGGCGTGGCTGGAAGGGATCTCCATGGAGGCCTTGTCGGACTCCACTGTCAGGAGCGATTGTTCGGCTTTCACCGTATCGCCCGGCTTCACGAGCAGTTCGATCACGCCGACGGCGTCGAAATCCCCGATGTCCGGGACCTTGATATCAATCAGTGCCATGTTATGCCTCCTGCCGAGCCGCCTCAAAGGAGGCATGTGCCCCCTTGGGGGGCAGCGAATGAATGTGAGCGTGGGGGTTCAACGTACGTCTCCGGTGGGGTCAGGCGTAGAGCGGGTTGACCTTGTCGGCCTGGATGCCGTACTTCCGGATGGCTTCGGCCACCTTGGCGGCGGGCAGCTTGCCGTCCTCGGCCAGGGCCTTGAGCGCGGCGACCACGATGTAGTGGCGGTCCACTTCGAAGTGCTCGCGCAGCTTGCGGCGGAAGTCGCTGCGGCCGAAGCCGTCGGTGCCCAGCACCTTGTAGGTGCGGCCCTTGGGAACGAAGGGGCGGATCTGCTCGGCATACGCCTTCATGTAATCGGTGGAGGCGACCACGGGGCCTTCGGTCTTGGCCAGTTGCTGTTCCACGAAGGCCTGGCGCGGCGTTTCGGTGGGGTGCAGCAGGTTCCAGCGCTCGGCCTCCTGGCCGTCGCGGGTCAGCTCGTTGAAGCTCGGGCAGCTCCACACGGAAGCGGCCACGCCCCAGTCCCTTTCGAGCAATTCCTGCGCCACGAACGATTCGCGCAGGATGGTGCCGCTGCCCAGCAGCTGCACCGACGGCGCGCCCTTCTTGAGCGCGGGTGCCTGCTTGCACAGGTACATGCCCTTGAGGATCTGCTCTTCCGTGCCGGGCTGCAGGCCGGGCATGGCGTAGTTCTCATTGAGCAGCGTGAGGTAGTAGAAGACGTTTTCCTGGCGCTCGACCATGCGCTTCATGCCCTCGTGCATGATCACCGCCACTTCGTGCGCGAAGGTGGGGTCGTAGCTCACGCAGTTGGGAATCGTGTTGGCGAGGATGTGGCTGTGGCCGTCCTCGTGCTGCAGGCCTTCGCCGTTCAGCGTGGTGCGGCCCGAGGTGCCGCCCAGCAGGAAGCCGCGCGCTTGCATGTCGCCCGCCGCCCAGGCCAGGTCGCCGATGCGCTGGAAGCCGAACATCGAGTAGTACACGTAGAACGGCACCATGATGCGGTTGTTCGTGCTGTAGGAGGTGGCTGCCGCGATCCAGCTGGACATGCCGCCGGCCTCGTTGATGCCTTCCTGCAGGATCTGGCCGGCCTTGTCTTCCTTGTAGTACATGACCTGGTCCTTGTCGACCGGGGTGTACTGCTGACCGTGCGGGTTGTAGATGCCGATCTGGCGGAACAGGCCTTCCATGCCGAAGGTGCGCGCCTCATCGACGAGGATGGGCACCACGCGCGGGCCCAGGGCCTGGTCGCGCAGCAGCTGCGTGAGGAAGCGCACGTAGGCCTGGGTGGTGGAGATCTCGCGGCCTTCGGGCGTGGGCTCGAGGATGGCCTTGAAGGTGTCCAGCGCGGGCACGGTGAAGCTCTCGTCGGCCTTCGTGCGGCGGTGCGGGAGGTAGCCGCCCAGGGCCTTGCGGCGCTCGTGCAGGTACTTCATCTCCGGCGTGTCGTCGGCCGGCTTGTAGAACGGCAGGTCGGCGATCTGGCTGTCGGGGATCGGGATGTTGAAGCGGTCGCGGAAGGCCTTGATGTCTTCGTCGCCGAGCTTCTTGGTCTGGTGGACGGTGTTCTTGCCCTCGCCGATCTTGCCCATGCCGAAGCCCTTGACGGTCTTCACCAGCAGCACGGTGGGCTGGCCCTTGTGCTCGTTGGCCGTCTTGAAGGCTGCGTAGACCTTCTGCGCGTCGTGGCCGCCGCGGCGCAGGTTCCAGACCTCGTCGTCGCTCATGTGCTCGACCATCTTGAGCGTGCGCGGGTCGCGGCCGAAGAAGTTCTTGCGCACGTAGGCGCCGTCGTTGGCCTTGAACGACTGGTAGTCACCGTCGTTGCACTCCATCATGATCTTGCGCAGCGCGCCGTCCTTGTCGCGCGCGAGCAGGTCGTCCCAACCCTTGCCCCACAGCAGCTTGATCACGTTCCAGCCGGAGCCGCGGAATTCGCCTTCGAGCTCCTGGATGATCTTGCCGTTGCCGCGCACCGGGCCGTCCAGGCGCTGCAGGTTGCAGTTGATCACGAAGACGAGGTTGTCGAGGTTCTCGCGCGCCGCCAGGCCGATCGCGCCCAGCGATTCGACCTCGTCCATTTCACCGTCGCCGCAGAACACCCAGACCTTGCGGTTTTCGGTGTTGGCGATGCCGCGCGCATGCAGGTACTTCAGGAAGCGGGCCTGGTAGATGGCCATCAGCGGGCCCAGGCCCATCGACACCGTGGGGAACTGCCAGAACTCGGGCATCAGCTTGGGGTGCGGGTAGCTGGAGAGGCCCTTGCCGTCGACTTCCTGGCGGAAGTTGAGGAGCTGCTCTTCGGTCAGGCGGCCTTCGAGGTAAGCGCGTGCGTAGATGCCGGGGGAAACGTGGCCCTGCACGTAGATGAGGTCGCCGCCATGGCCCTCGCTCTCGGCATGCCAGAAGTGATTGAAGCCGGCGCCGAACATGTTGGCCAGCGACGCGAAGGAGCCGATGTGGCCGCCGAGGTCACCGCCTTCGGGCGGATGGTGGCGGTTGGCCTTCACCACCATCGCCATGGCGTTCCAGCGCATGTAGGCGCGCAGGCGCGCTTCGATTTCGAGATTGCCGGGGCAGCGCGCCTCCTGGCTGGGCTCGATGGTGTTCACATACCCCGTATTGGCCGAGAACGGCATGTCGATGCTGCTCTGGCGCGCGTGCTCGAGCAGTTGCTCCAGCAGGAAGTGCGCACGCTCGGCGCCTTCGCGGTCGATCACGGCAGACAGCGCATCCATCCACTCGCGGGTTTCTTGCTGGTCTGTATCGGGCGCGGACGAAGCGGTTTTTCCGGCCTGAGGGTCGGTCTGAGCAGTCATGCCTGTCTCCTTTTTGAGTCGCTGGCGTTGGGGGTAAATCCGGTCAAGTTTCGCACATTTCTCGAGCATTTCGAATGGCGCCCAGCAACACCACAATATGAAAAAATGTTGCAGTCGCACATAGCCACGCGGGCTGGCTAGGCGCCGCGCCGGAGGGCTCACCTACACTCGCACGATGGACCGCCCTTCCCCCGCGCCCGCCGCCGCTGTCGCAGACCCCTCCGTCGTGAGCGCGCCGGCGCGCTGGTGGCGCACCTGGTGGCGCAGCCTCTCGCCCACGCGCCAGGACCGCCTGGCGGCGCTCGCCCCGCTGGCCGCGGTCCTCATGTTCCTGGCCGCCATCGTGGCGGCCTTCTGGTACTTGCGCGCCGAGGAAGGCGAACGCGAACAGGAGGCTCTGCGGCGCGATGTCGAGTACGCCCAGCAGCGCGTGCGCCTGCGGCTGCTGGAGCGGCAGGAGCAGATCATGCGCATCGCGCGCGACCTGTCGAACCAGGACCTGGAGCGCACCGATTTCGTGTCGCGCGCCGAAGGGCTGATCAGCCAGTACCCCGAACTGCAGGCCGTCACCTGGATCGACGACCGGCGGCGCATCCGCGCCAGCCATGCCGCCCCCACGTTGCCCAGCGGCCAGTTGCGCGTGGCAGGCGAGGTGCTGCGCAGCGGGGACACGGCCGACACCTACGGCCTGGCGCGCGATCTGCAGCAGCCCGTGTATGCGCAGCCGCTGGCGAGCCCGGGCGATGGCGAGGCACCGCCGCTGCTGCAGCTGCAGGTGCCGCTGGTGGCACAGGGCAAGTTCACCGGCGTGGTGCTGGCCGAGTATTCGGTGGACAGCCTGCTGCGCTACGGAACCCCCACCGAGGTGCTGGCGCGCTATGCGGTGACCATGCTCGACGGGCGTGAGCAACTGCTGGCCGGCACGCCGCTGGCGCCGCGCGGCCCCAGCTCTGCCTGGCTGCCGTGGGCCGCACGCCCCAACCAGTACGAGGTGTTCGTCTCTCCCGTGGGCAACGGCCTCGTGCTGCGCGCCCAGGCCTACCGCACGTCGCTCGGCGTGGTCGGCAGCGGGCTGTTCTGGCTGGTCGGCACGCTGAGCGCCATGACGGCCTGGATGCTCATCGCCAACTGGCGGCACACGCGCAAGCGGATGCGCACCCAGGAAGCGCTGGTGGCGGAAACCAACTTCCGCAGGGCGATGGAGAACTCCATGGTCACCGGCATGCGCGCGCTCGACATGAACGGACGCATGACCTACGTGAACGCGGCCTTCTGCCAGATGACCGGCTGGAGCGCCGAAGAGCTGATCGGCCAGTCGCCGCCCTATACCTACTGGCCCGACCCCGACCATGAAGCGCTGCACGCCAAGCTGCGCGACGAACTCAGCGGCCGGCAGACCGTCGGTGGCTTCCAGGTGCGGGTGAAGCGCCGCAACGGCACGCTGTTCGATGCGCGGCTCTACGTGTCCCCGCTCATCGACGCGCACGGGCAGCAGACCGGCTGGATGACGTCGATGACCGACATCACCGAGCCCAACCGGGTGCGCGAGCAGCTCACGGCCTCGCACGAGCGGTTCACCATCGTGCTGGAGTCGCTGGATGCCTCCGTGTCGGTGGCGCCGCTCGGCAGCGAGGAACTGCTTTTCGCGAACAAGCTGTACCGCCAGTGGTTCGGCTCGCAGACCGGCGGCCACCTGCAGCTGGTGGCGCAGGCCGGCGTGCTGCCCGCAGGCAGTTCCAGCGCGGGCAGCATGGACGACGAAGACGCGCTGATGGGCCTGCCGACCGACACGCTGACCGATGCGCGCTCCGAAAACGCCGAGATCTACCTGCCCGACCTGGGCAAATGGCTGGAAGTGCGCTCGCGCTACCTCAACTGGGTGGACGGGCGCCTGGCGCAGATGGTGATCGCCACCGACATCACCCCGCGCCGCCAGGCCGAGGAGCAGGCCGCGCGCCAGGCCGAACGCGCGCAGTCGGTGAGCCGCCTCATCACGATGGGCGAGATGGCCTCCAGCGTGGCGCACGAGCTGAACCAGCCGCTCACGGCCATCAGCAACTACTGCAGCGGCATGGTGTCGCGCATCAAGAACCAGCAGATCACCGAAGAGGCGCTGCTGTCGGCGCTGGAGAAGACGGCCCACCAGGCGCAGCGCGCCGGCCAGATCATCCTGCGCATCCGGGCCTTCGTGAAGAAAAGCGAGCCCAACCGCACGATGGCCGACGTGCAGGGCATGGTGAGCGAGGCCGTGGAGTTGGCAGACATCGAACTGCGCCGGCACAACGTGCGGCTGACCCACTACGTGGCCGCGCGGCTGCCGCCCGTGATGGCCGACACCATCCTGATCGAGCAGGTGCTCATCAACCTGATGAAGAACGGCGCCGAGTCGATCCAGCAGGCCGGGCGGCCCCCATCGCGGCGCAGCGTGGAGCTGCGCGTGGTACCCCGCCAGCTCGAAGGCCTGGGCGGCATCGAGTTCGCGGTCCAGGACACCGGCAAGGGCCTCGCACCCGAGGTGCTGGAACACCTGTTCGAGGCCTTCTTCTCCACCAAGCAGGAAGGCATGGGCATCGGCCTGAACCTGTGCCGCAGCATCGTGGAGTCGCACCAGGGAAGGATGCAGGCAGAGAACATCTACAATGGTCCGGAGGTCACCGGTTGCCGCTTCTCCTTCTGGCTTCCGCTGGCCCAGCCTGCGGATGACACTACGAATTCTGTAGCAAAAGCATCTATCCCAAGGACTCCCGCATGAGTTTGATTCCCAAAAAAGGTACTGTCTACGTCGTGGATGACGACGAAGCCGTTCGCGACTCGCTGCAATGGCTGCTGGAGGGCAAGGACTACCGCGTTCGCTGTTTCGATTCCGCCGAATCCTTTCTGTCGCGCTACGACCCGCGCGAAGTCGCCTGCCTGATCGTGGACATCCGCATGGGCGGCATGACGGGCCTCGAATTGCAGGACCGCCTCATCGAGCGCAAGTCGCCGCTGCCCGTGGTTTTCATCACCGGCCACGGCGACGTTCCGATGGCCGTGAACACCATGAAGAAAGGCGCGCTCGACTTCATTCAAAAGCCTTTCAACGAAGAAGAACTCGTGGGCCTCGTGGACCGCATGCTCGACCGGGCCCGTGAATCCTTCGCGGGCCACCAGCAGGCCGCCAGCCGCGACGCGCTGCTGTCCAAGCTCACGGGGCGCGAGGCCCAGGTGCTCGAACGCATCGTGGCAGGGCGCCTGAACAAGCAGATCGCCGACGACCTGGGCATCAGCATCAAGACCGTGGAGGCGCACCGCGCCAACATCATGGAAAAGCTCAACGCCAACACCGTGGCCGACCTGCTCAAGATCGCCCTGGGCCAGAACGCCCCCAAATCCTGATGCTATAAAAACAATAGCTGCATGCCCAATGGAATCGGCGGCATGGCGGCATTCCGATACTCAAGACATCCCTGAAGCCATCCCGCCCATGACCGCCCAACTGATCGACGGCAACGCCCTCTCCCGCCAACTCCGCGCCGATGTGGCGCGCCGCGCAACATTGCTCAAGGAGCGTGGCACCACACCGGGGCTGGCCGTGGTGCTGGTGGGCGACAACCCGGCCAGCCAGGTCTACGTGCGCAACAAGGTCAAGGCCTGCGAAGACGGCGGACTGCATTCGGTGCTCGAGAAGTACGACGCCTCGATGACGGAGGCCGAGCTGCTCGCGCGTGTCGAGGCGCTCAACCAGGACCCGGCCATCCACGGCATCCTGGTGCAGTTGCCTCTGCCTGCGCACATCGACGCCACGCGCGTGATCGAAGCCATTTCCCCCGCCAAGGACGTGGACGGCTTCCATATCGCGAGCGCCGGCGCGCTCATGACGGGCACCGCCGGCTTCTGGCCCTGCACGCCGTACGGCTGCATGAAGATGCTCGAATCCATCGGCTACGACCTGCGCGGCAAGCATGCGGTGGTCATCGGCCGCAGCAACATCGTGGGCAAGCCCATGGCGCTGATGCTGCTGCAGAAAAACGCGACCGTGACGATCTGCCACAGCGCCACCCGGGACATCAAGGCCCAGACGCTGCAGGCCGACGTGATCGTGGCCGCGGTGGGCAAACGCAACGTGCTCACCGCCGACATGGTCCGGCCCGGAGCCGTCGTGATCGACGTGGGCATGAACCGCAACGACGAAGGCAAGCTCTGCGGAGATGTCGATTTCGACGGCGTGCGCGAGGTGGCCGGCCACATCACGCCGGTGCCTGGCGGGGTCGGCCCCATGACCATCACCATGTTGCTCGTCAACACCCTCGAAGCAGCGGAGCGCGCCGCCGGCTGACACCATACAGCCCGGCTATCGAAGAGATTGCGCACGCCGCTTGAACCCCAACGTCCCGCCGCCATCTGAACGCGCATGAGCAATCCCCTCCTCGACTTCAAAGACCTCCCGCTGTTCGACCAGATCGCTCCCGCCCACGTGGCGCCGGCGGTGGATACGCTGCTCCAGCGCGCCAATGCCGCGCTGGACACCGTCACGGCACCGGACTTCCCCACGCGCTGGGACGCCATCGCCCAGGTGCTGGACGTGGCCACCGAGGAACTGGGCCGCGCCTGGGGCGCCGTGAGCCATCTCAACAGCGTGGCCGACACGCCGGAGCTGCGCGCGGCGTACAACGAAGCCCTGCCGCGGGTGACGGAGTTCTGGACCCGGCTGGGTGCCGACGAGCGCCTCTATGCGAAGTACAAAGCCATCGACCCCTCAACGCTCAATGCGGAGCAGCGCCAGGCCTGGAAGAACGCGGTGCGCAATTTCGTGCTGTCCGGCGCCGAACTGCAAGACGCCGCCAAGGACCGGTTCGCGCAGATCCAGGAGCGGCAGGCCGAGCTTTCGCAGAAATTCAGCGAGAACGCGCTCGATGCCACCGACGCCTTCGCGTACTACGCCCGCGAAGACGAACTGAGCGGCCTGCCCGACGATGTGAAGCAGGCGGCCCGCTCGGCAGCCCAGGCCGAGGGCAAGGAAGGCTACAAGCTCACCCTGAAGATGCCTTGCTATCTGCCCGTGATGCAGTTCGCCAGGAGCAGCGCACTGCGCGAAACCCTCTACAGGGCCTATGTCACCCGCGCCTCGGACCAGGCAGAAGGCGACGCACGCCGTTTCGACAACTCCGCGCTGATCCGCGAAATCCTGGCGCTGCGCCAGGAAGAATCCCGCCTGCTGGGCTATGCCAACTTCGGCGAAGTCTCGGTCGTGGCCAAGATGGCCGACTCGCCGCGCGAGGTGGTCGATTTCCTGCGCGACCTTGCGCGCCGCGCGCGGCCCTATGCCGAAAAGGACGTGGCCGATCTGCGCACCTTCGCGGCCCAGCACCTGGGCCTGCCCGATCCGCAGTCCTGGGACTGGCCCTATATCTCCGAGAAACTGAAGGAAGAGCGCTACGCCTTCAGCGAGCAGGAAGTGAAGCAGTACTTCACCGCCCCGAAGGTTCTGGCCGGGCTTTTCAAGATCGTCGAAACGCTCTTCGACGTGGCCATCCGGCGCGACAGCGCCCCTGTGTGGCATCCCGCCGTCGAGTTCTACCGCATTGAGCGCGGCACCGAACTCGTCGGGCAGTTCTACCTCGACCAACCTGCACGGACCGGCAAGCGTGGCGGCGCGTGGATGGACGACGTGCGCACGCGCTGGATGCGCCCGGACACCGGGCGCCTGCAGACACCCATTGCCCATCTGGTCTGCAATTTCGCCGATGGCGTCGATGGCAAGCCGCCGCTGCTCACGCACGATGATGTGATCACGCTGTTCCACGAATTTGGCCATGGTCTGCACCACATGCTGACGCAGGTGAACGAGCGCGACGTCTCGGGAATCAGCGGGGTCGAGTGGGATGCCGTCGAATTGCCCAGCCAGTTCATGGAAAACTTCTGCTGGGAATGGGACGTGCTGCGCCACATGACCGCCCATGTGGATACGGGGGCGCCGCTGCCCCGAGATCTGTTCGACAAGATGATCGCCGCCAAGAATTTCCAGAGCGGGATGGGCACGCTGCGCCAGATCGAGTTCGCGCTGTTCGACATGCTGCTGCATACCGAGCATGATCCGTCCCAGGATTTCATGCCGCTGCTCGATCAGGTCCGCGAAGAGGTTTCCGTCTTGCGCCCGCCTGCGTTCAGCCGCAGTGCCCATACCTTCAGCCATATCTTCGCGGGCGGCTATGCGGCCGGCTACTACAGCTACAAGTGGGCTGAAGTGTTGAGCGCCGATGCCTACGCAGCCTTTGAGGAAACGTCCGGCTCCGATGGGTTGCCGAGTGTCGAAACAGGCCGGCGCTACCGGCAGGCGATCCTGGAGGCAGGTGGCAGCCGGCCTGCCATGGAATCGTTCAAGGCATTCCGCGGTCGCGCACCGACACTCGATGCCTTGCTGCGGCACCAGGGCATGTCCCAGGCCGCCTGACGGCAGACCGCGCTGCATTCCCAAAGCTACCCCTTCTCAGGAGAGATGTGCATGAAGCCGACACATATGACCACCCGCCTGGCCGCTCTGTGTGCCGCCTGTGCCGCCATGGCCGCTGTGCCCGCAGGTGCGCAGACCGTCTATCGCATCGTCGGGCCGGATGGCAAGGTCACCTTCTCGGACCGCGCCCCTGACGCGAAGATGGCTCCCGCCCCGCTGGCCAGCGGGCGCAGTGCCGCCGGAGCCGCACTGCCCTACGAACTCCAGCAGATCGTGGGCCGCTTTCCGGTGACGCTCTACACCAGCAACGACTGCACGCCCTGCAGCAATGCCCGCGATCTCTTGGTCAACCGCGGCGTTCCCTTCACGGAGCGCACGGTCAACACCAACGAAGACATCGATGCATTGCAGCGCATGAGCGGCTCGACCACACTGCCCTTCGGCACCATCGGATCGCAGCAACTCTCCGGGTTCTCGGACGCCGAGTGGGCGCAATACCTCGACGCAGCGGGTTACCCGAAGCAATCCCAGTTGCCCGTAGCCTATCGCCGCCCCCCTGCTGCACCCTTGGTGGCCGCGAAGACCGCAGCGCCAGTCACGGCACCGGGGCCCGCCACATCGGCCCCCCCCGCCCCCGCAAGCAACCCACCGCCCGCAGCACCGACTCGCAGCAACCCTGCAGGCATCCAGTTCTGAACGGCACACCCTTGGTGCGCCAAGTGCGCAGGGCTTGGCTGTATGGGATGCAGGCCCTGAGGATCTAGCGCTTGGCCTGTGCCAGCCCGGAGGCCGGCTTCAGTATTGGAGCGTACGCACGCCTTCAGGCGCTCCGATCAAAGCGATATGCGCTTTCTGGTGGGCAAAAACGCCTACCGTGACCACACCCGGCCATTGGCTGGCATCCGACTCGAACGCCAGGGGCTCCTGGATCGAAAGACCATGCACGTCGAGGATGTGCTGCTGGTTGTCTGTCACCAGGGGCAGGCCGTCGGCGGTGCGCCGCAGTACAGCGTTTCCGCCCAGCGACGAGAAGCGACGCGCGATCTGCTCGGCAGCCATGGGAATGACTTCCACCGGCAGAGGAAAACGGCCCAGCGTATCGACCAGCTTGGATACGTCTGCGATGCAGACGAATTGCCGAGCCAGCGCAGCCACGATTTTCTCTCGCGTCAATGCGGCGCCGCCCCCCTTGATCAGGTGCCCACGGGGATCGATTTCATCTGCGCCGTCGATGTAGACCGAAAGGCTTTCGACCTCATTGGCATCCAGCACCGGAATACCCAGTGCCTTCAACCGCTGAGTGCTGGCCTCAGAACTGGACACCGCGCCGCGGATCTGGTCTTTCATGCTCCCCAGGGCCTGGATGAACTGGTTGACGGTAGAGCCAGTGCCGACCCCCACTATATCGCCCGGAACCACATACTGCAGCGCGGCTTGGCCGACAAGGGCTTTGAGTTCATCTTGGGAAAGGGAGGCAGAGGTGGTCATGGGAGAGAATCGGAGTGAATCCCGAATTATCCCCATGTCACTGATCCCCTACGCTCTCACCCGCCCGTTTCTCTTCGGCATGGATGCCGAGGCTGCCCATGAATTCACTATGAAAATGCTGGCGCGCGGCCAGCGCACTCCATTGCAGTGGGCATGGAGCAGCGAGATGGTTTCAGACCCCATCGAACTGGCAGGCCTGCATTTTCCGAACCGGGTCGGACTGGCGGCAGGTCTGGACAAGAACGCTCGCTGTATCGATGCCCTCGCCGCCATGGGCTTCGGGTTTGTCGAAGTGGGAACGGTAACGCCCCGCGGCCAGCCGGGCAATCCGAAGCCCCGGATGTTCCGGCTGCCTGAAGCGCAGGCACTCATCAATCGGCTCGGATTCAATAACGAGGGCCTCGATGCGTTTCTCCACAACGTGCAGCAATCGAAAAGCGGGACCATGCCAGCGCCATCGAAGCGGATGCTGCTGGGCCTGAATATCGGAAAGAACGCCACCACCCCGATTGAAGATGCAACGCGCGACTATCTGTTGTGCCTCGATGGCGTCTATCTGCATGCAGACTACGTGACGGTCAACATCAGTTCACCCAACACCCAGAATCTGAGAGCGCTGCAAAGCGATGCGGCACTGGATGGCTTGCTCGGAGCCATCGCGGAACGAAGAGAATTCCTTGCGGAAAAGGCCTCAGCAGAAACTGGCCAGAAACGAAGCGTGCCGATCTTCGTGAAAATCGCCCCGGATCTCGATGAGGATCAGGTTGCAGTGATCGCAGCCACTTTGCAGCGCCACCAAATGGATGGTGTCATCGCAACCAACACCACCATTTCCCGCGATGCCGTCAAAGACCTCAAGCACTCGGAAGAAACAGGAGGTTTGAGTGGTGCGCCCGTGCTGGAGGCCAGCAATCGCATCATCCGCCAATTAAGAAATGCTCTGGGACAAGGATTTCCCATCATCGGCGTGGGTGGCATCCTCAGTGCAGAAGATGCTGTCAGCAAAATGCGTGCGGGAGCGGATGTGGTGCAGATCTACACTGGCCTCATCTACGAGGGCCCGGCACTGGTGGGCCGTTGTGCGAGGGCCCTGCGCGACATGGCCAGGTAGGTTTCCGGCGCTGGTGTCAGCGCTTCATTTTCATGATGAGCGGCATGAGAATACCCGCCCACCGCATGATGCGGGAAGGTCCGGCAGCCGCGGCCGCTCCTGCGGCAACGACCAATACGATGGGATGCTGCCGCGCAAACCAGACCACACGGCTCACCAGCGGCGCATCAGGATCGAGGGGACTGGACCCGTCCTCCCTGGCGTGCTGGCTGCGCAGCTGTGCTGTCTGGGCCTGAGCGGCGCGGCGGCTGCGCAGCCTCTCCCTCTGCATCGCGATGCGCTCCAGAATCTTTTTCTGTTCCGGGCTGGCAGGACTATCGCTGCCTGCAGCATGACCCGATGTAACCGGTTCTGGCGATGATGGAGACATGGTCATCACAGCCTTTCTTTGATTTGCCGCCAGTCTTCACTCAACTCGCGACGGGTAAGGGGAAATGCGTTTCCGGCTTTCTTTGCCGTGGTAAAGAGTCCAGCGAGTGCGGCAGCCCACAGCACCAGCCAGGTACCGGCGATACTCCAGGCGACCATGGTGCGTTGGGGCTCATCCCAGAAATGAACCAGGATAGCGAGTGAGAGAAGCGTGAGTGCAATGACCGTCAGGCCTCCGACGGCAACCACCAATATGACGATCAGCGCAAGCCGCCGCTTTTCATCTGCCCACTCCAGGCGCACCAAATCCAGACGGTCTTCAGCTGCAATGGCACCTTCGATGGTGGCCGCGCGCATGCGGGCGAACCAACCTTCCAATCCCAGCAGTGCCAACCAATTCATGCGGATCTTTCAATACATCGAGTCATCGGGAATTGCCCCGCTTCGCCACATGGAGTGAGGCAACAGCCTCCAACACACGGTACGTGGCGTTGGAGGCGGGGCAATGAGGATCAGCGCCGTGCCAACAGGAAACCTACCAGCGCACCCGCGGCAAGAGCTGCAGTGGCGACGCGCCATGGTTCGTCGTGCGCATAACGATCGGCCGCACGCGCAGCTTCCTTGGCTTGGTAAGCGGCTTCCTGTGCCGCGCGCACTGCGGAATCTCGGGCCGTGTGCAGGCCCTCATCCAAACGCTTGCGGAGTTGCCGGATTTCCGGAACGCTGTCCAAATCTTTGCTGGAAAGCACGCCACGAAGGTCGGTTACCAGCTTTTCCAGTTCTTGCTGTGCGTTGGAGAAGGTTTCGGATGCAGAGGTCATAAACAAGCCTTTCATAGCGACAAACGAAGGTAATCCGCCGCCTCCCTGTCGGCTGTAGGCGGATGTCCCATATTACCGACCCGCCCCTGCTGGTGACAGTTCTCTCCGATATGGCTGTTTTCAGTCATGCCTTCAGAAGGCTCTCAACGTGTTCCGCAATGGCCATGGCACTTGTGAGGCCGGGTGACTCGATTCCCAACAGATGCACTAGGCCAGGCACCCCATGCGACTCAGGGCCGAGGATGGCGAAATCGGCTACAGGTTCTTGCGGCCCATGGATCTTGGGTCGTATCCCTGCATACGCTGGTTGCAGCATCCCGTCGCGCAGTTCAGGCCAGTACTTGCGAACCTCTGCGTAGAAGCCTTGGCCGCGGGCAGGATCGACAGCGAGATCTTCAGGATCGTGTACCCACTCGACATCAGGGCCGAATTTCGCCTGCCCGCCCAGATCCAAAGTCAAATGCACGCCCAGCCCTCCCTCTTCGGGGACAGGGTAGATCAACCGTGAAAATGGAGCCTTGCCCGTCAAAGTGAAATAGCTGCCTTTGGCGTAGTGCGGTTGCGGCAGTGATGTGCTTGCGGCACCTTGAAACCGACGAGCCACATCAGGTGCCTGCAACCCAGCCGCGTTGACAACGCAGAGCGCTTCCAGTTGGGTTCCATCAACAGCTTCCAACAGAATCGAGCCTTGCACACAATTGGCCGCGGCAAAAGGTGCGTTCAGCACGACGATACCGCCTGCATTCTCCAGATCTCCTTGCAGGGCCAACATGAGCGCATGGCTATCCACGACTCCTGTGCTGGGGGAAAGCAATGCACCCATGCATTCCACCGCGGGTTCCAAAAGTTGGGCTTCCCGCCGGGTCAAGCGCTGCAGATCAGCGACTCCATTGGCCCGCGCACGCGTCTCGATCATGTCCAGTGCAGCCATTTGCCCCGGCGAAGTCGCAACGATCAATTTGCCGCAGCGGCGATGGGGAATCGCCCGCTGCGCACAGTAGGCATACAGCATGCTCTTGCCTTGAACACACAGACGCGCCTTCAGCGAACCCTCCGGGTAGTAGAGGCCTGCGTGAATCACCTCGCTGTTGCGTGAGCTCGTTCCAGTTCCGATGGCGTTCATGGCCTCCATGACCAGCACCTCGCGGCCAGCGAGCGCAAGCGCACGGGCCACGGCGAGGCCCACCACGCCAGCGCCGATGACAACGCACTCGACGGCCTCACTCATGCCTTGCGCTCCGGAGCTTTGCCCGAAGCCGACGTCCGCTCGAAGCCATCAAGCACATTCACTGCATTGATTCCAAGCTCCGCTGCGGCGTACCCTCCTTCGAGAACGAACACGGCAGGCAGGCCCAGGCGCCCCAAGCGCTCACCCACCACCAAGAAATCCTCGGATGCCAGTTTGAATCGGGAAATGGGATCTCCTTCGAAGGTATCGAGCCCCAAAGACACCACGATTGCCTGGGCGCCGCAATCAGCGATTCGCGAGCAGGCGAGTTCCAACGCGGCCAGCCAGTCCTTGAACACCGTGCCAGCAGCGAGTGGAATGTTGAGATTGAAACCTACCCCCTCCCCTTTGCCTGTTTCATCGGCATACCCCAAGTAAAAGGGATATTCGGTCCGAGGATCACCATGAATGCTGATGAACATCACATCAGAGCGCTCATAAAAGATGCTTTGCGTGCCATTGCCATGGTGGTAATCCACGTCCAGAATCGCCACACGTCGAGCCATTCCGCTATCCAACAACTGCTGCGCAGCAACTGCTGCGTTGTTGAGCAAGCAGTAGCCTCCCATAAAGTCCGGCCCCGCGTGATGTCCCGGAGGCCGTGTACAGCAAAAAGCAGCTTGCGCCCCTCCGGCAACTGCAGCGGCCGCACTCGCCGCCGCATCGGCTCCCGCCTTTGCAGCGGTCCAGCTACCGTGTGCCAGCGGGGTACCGTTGTCCATGGAATACAACCCCAGGCGGGCGACGAAGTTAGCAGGCTCTTGATCGTCACGCAGCGTACGTATCGGCCAGACGGAGGGAAATGGCTGGACATCCGCATTCAACGGGTCAAGGGCCAGCCACTCTTTCCATGCGCCCTGGAGAAACTCCAAATAACGAGTGGCATGCACACCCTCGAGTGCACTTTTGCTATTCGCATCTGGCGTTTTCAATTCATATCCCTGCTCTCTCAGCCGTGCCTCGACGTAATCCACTCGATCGGGTTTTTCAAAGCATGGGACACGTTCGCCCCGAAAAAATTCATGGACAGGGCAATGCAGGCGATGAGAGGGGTTGTGGTAGATGATCATGACGAAATTCTCACTCCGACCGTAAGGAGAGAAAGATTGTGGGCGAGAAGTGATTGAAGCCATTCAACCGCGCACAGATCGATGGCACAAAGCAAAAAGCCCTTGCAGACAAGGTCTGCAAGGGCTTGATTGGTGGGTGATACATGGATCGAACATGTGACCCCTGCCGTGTGAAGGCAGTGCTCTACCGCTGAGCTAATCACCCGCTCAAAAACGACGCTGTGCGCACCGTCTTGAGGGAAACTGGTGGGTGATACATGGATCGAACATGTGACCCCTGCCGTGTGAAGGCAGTGCTCTACCGCTGAGCTAATCACCCCGTGTCGTTGTTGCGACAGCCAGCGATTATGGCACAGCTTTCAGCCTACCGAGGCAATCTTCCAGATTGTTTTGCCGCCGCTAGCTTTGTCTATCTGCACCAGCACTTCGCCATGGGCCGCAAGTTCCCTGTCGTTGGCGAAGAGCACAGGCAACGTGAAGGAAGAGAGGTCCACAGCGGCCACACGCAACATCGCACTCTCATCGTCCTGCGCATCATCTACGATGAGCAGCGCATCCTGACCGCGCGTGAGGTTGATGTATACGTCAGCTAGGAGTTCCGCATCCAGCAGAGCGCCATGCAGTGTCCGACTGGAGTTGTCCACCCCCAACCGGTCACACAGCGCATCCAGAGAATTGCGCTTTCCAGGATACAACTCTTTGGCCATGGCCAAGGTGTCTCTCACCCCCGACACGTAGTTAAGGAAAGCGGGGCGTCCTGTCAATTCGAGCTCTTTATTCAAGAAGCCGACATCAAAGGCCGCATTATGGATGATGATTTCAGCGCCCTGCAGATATTGCAAAATATCGTCAGCCATCTCGGAAAATTTTGGCTTATCTTTTAGAAAATCATTACTAATGCCATGCACCTTCAGCGCATCTTCATGGCTGTCCCTGCCTGGATTAAAATACAAATGCAGGTTATTTCCGGTGAGCTTCCGATTGAGCAACTCTACGCATCCCAGTTCGATGATGCGGTCACCACCTTCGGCGGAAAGACCGGTAGTTTCAGTATCCAGTACAATCTGACGGCTCATGATAATCACCAGATGCCATTAAACTCAAAATCCATAATAATCATCAAGAAAATAAACCTAACAACGTCATCAATGGTTCTCTTTAGCATGATTAATGGTATATCTAGGAATTTCTATAATAACATCACTTTGCGCCAGAATCGCTTGACAAGACAGTCGCGATTGAGGCTCCAGCCCCCATGCACGATCAAGCAAATCCTCTTCCTCCTCTTCCGCCTCATTAAGAGATGCAGAGCCTTCTCTCACAATGACATGGCATGTCGTACATGCGCAGCTCATATCGCATGCATGCTCAATTTTTATACCATTATCTAATAATGCCTCACAGATGGAGGTGCCTGGGACTGCACTAACTTCAGCTCCTGCAGGACAATATTCGGTATGGGGAAGTATTTTAATGACAGGCATCGCGTTCGGCTCAATGAAAATAGATCTATTAAAGGCTTTGAACACTTTTCCCTGTCAAGGCCTGCTGTATACCTCGGTTCATGCGCTGAGCTGCAAATGCCTCTGTACCTTTTGCAAGCGCTTCGGTAGCTGCTTCAATGGCCGCAACTTGGCTAATTTCTTGCGCTTTGCTCAGCGTGTTCAGCACATCCATTAGCTCATTGATAGCATTTCTTTCGTCTGCCGAGAGGATGTCGCCATCCTCATTCAAAGCACTTTGAGTCGCCATAAGCATACGACTCGCGTCAACCCGAGCCTCCACCAGAGCGCGGGATTGAATATCCTGCTCAGCCGTAGCAAAACCTTCCTTCAGCATTCCAGCAATCTGCTCATCTGAAAGTCCATAGGACGGCTTTACATCTATTTGCGCTTCAACACCAGAACCCTGCTCGCGCGCGCTCACACTGAGCAGTCCATCTGCGTCTACCATAAAGGTGACTCGCACACGCGCCGCACCCGCTGCCATGGGTGGAATGCCACGCAATTCGAACCGAGCCAAACTGCGGCAATCGGCTACAAGATCCCTCTCGCCCTGCACGACATGAATGGCCAATGCGGTCTGTCCGTCTTTGTAGGTAGTGAAATCCTGGGCTTTTGCGGTCGGAATAGTCTCATTGCGAGAGATGATCCGCTCTACCAGACCGCCCATTGTCTCAATGCCCAGTGAAAGCGGAATTACATCAAGAAGTAACATTTCTCCTGATGGATTGTTTCCTGCCAATTGATTTGCCTGAATGGCGGCACCTAACGCTACGACTTCGTCAGGATTCAGATTATTCAGCGGCTGGAAACCGAAATATTGCGATGCAGCCCGCTGTATTTGTGGCATGCGGGTTGCGCCGCCCACCATGACTACGCCATCAATGTCTTCAGGCTTCAAGTGAGCATCCCTTAGAGCACGCTTTACAGCAATGAGAGAGCGAGCAGTTAAAGCCTCAGTCACTGCTTCAAAATCCTCACGCCGCACCGACAACTGTATGTCATGCCCTGAAATATGAGCCCTCAAGACGGCTACGTCGACCTGAGTCAATTGCTCCTTGCAAAGCCGCGCTGCAATGAGCAAAGCTACCTTATCTGTAGCATTCTTTACAGCAAGATCTAATCGCTCAATTACCCACTCAGAAAGCGCAACATCATAATCATCTCCACCCAAAGCAGAGTCCCCTCCTGTGGAGATTACCTCAAATACTCCACGACTCAGCCGCAAGATGGATATGTCAAATGTCCCTCCTCCAAGGTCATATATTGCATAAATACCTTCACTCGCGTTATCAAGGCCATAAGCAATGGCTGCAGCCGTAGGTTCGTTGATAAGGCGCAGCACATTCAAGCCCGCAAGGCGGGCCGCATCCTTTGTCGCCTGTCGCTGAGCATCATCAAAATAAGCAGGTACGGTAATCACTGCACCATATAAATCACCATTGAAGGTATCCTCTGCTCTGTATCGCAAAGTGGCGAGAATCTCAGCACTGACTTCAACCGGAGATTTTTCACCATTAACAGTTTTGAGGGCCAACATCCCCCCAGTTTCAGACTCCAAAAAAGCAAATGGAAGCTTTCCGATATGGCCAATATCATCAAGCCCTCTTCCCATGAATCGTTTCACTGAAGAGATCGTATTGCTCGGATCCTCTGATTGCGTGGCAAGTGCCTCATACCCGATTTGACGGCCATCATTGATTAAATAACGAACAACCGAAGGCAATAAAACTCGTCCTTGATCATCAGGCAGGCATTCTGGAACGCCGTTGCGAACCGATGCGACAAGAGAATGGGTAGTTCCCAGATCGATACCCACAGCGATGCGTCTTTGATGTGGATCAGGGGATTGGCCAGGTTCAGATATCTGCAGAAGCGCCATAATTCCGATGCATAAATATTGATTTGGTGCCGCGGTGCGGAAATTTCTCCGTAGATATTTCTTTCTACTTTAAAAATCGTTACTCAGAAAAACAGTCAAAATAAATCTATATCAAATCCAATTTACGCTCTATATCCAAAGCGAAACGTTCAATAAACATCATTTTTCTGACATCTGCAGCCGCAGCTGCGTAGTCCTGATGCTCATCAATCAAATAGCCGCAATGTTCGATGGTATCGTTTTGCTCCTTATAAACCTCATCACCCAATCGATTAACAGCTTCTTCATTTTTTGCTTCATCGAGATTCTCACGCCACTCCATCTGCTGAATCAAAAAATCCGACGGCATGGTTGTATTATTTTCCGCCTGAATTTCAACCCCATGCATCTCACATAAATATGCAGCACGCCGCAAGGGATTTTTGAGACGCTGGTATGCCTCATTAATTCGCACAGACCATTGCATTGCAACGCGCTGTGATGCTGTTCCATGCATTGCAAAGCGATCCGGGTGGACTTCCCGCTGCAATTCCTTCCACCTCGTGTCGATTTCGCTCTTATCCTGAGCAAACCGAGGTGCTAAACCAAATATCTCAAAATCGTTAGACTGCAAATTCATAACAAGAAAACCGCCATTACGCATGCAATGGCGGTTTACCTAACAGAACACCGAACAGAACGGGAGAAATTCTGATACCGATTAAATACGAAAGCTTTCGCCACAACCGCAACGATCACGCTCGTTAGGATTTTCAAATCGAAAACCTTCGTTCAGTCCTTCTCGCACAAAGTCCAGCTTAGTACCATCAATATAGGCAAGACTTTTTGGATCGATTAAAATTTTTACCCCATGGTCCTCAAAAATGATATCTTCGGGCTGGGGAGCATCCACATACTCCAGCTTGTACGCCAGACCTGAGCAACCCGTGGTTTTTACCCCCAAACGAACTCCCAAACCTTTACCGCGACGAGCAAGGTAACGATTGACATGCCGCGCGGCGGCCTCGGTGAGAGTAATGGCCATACCAACTATTAAATAGTAGTTGCCAAAGCTGAATGCTTAGCTTTGTAATCATGCACTGCCGCCTTGATTGCATCTTCTGCCAATATGGAGCAATGAATCTTCACTGGCGGCAATGCCAACTCTTGCGCAATCTCAGCATTTTTGAGCGCAGCCGCTTCATCAAGCGTCTTGCCCTTGACCCATTCAGTCACCAATGAAGACGAGGCAATGGCAGAACCGCATCCATAGGTCTTGAAGCGCGCGTCCTCGATTACCCCAGTTTCAGGATTAACCTTAATTTGCAGCTTCATCACATCGCCACAAGCAGGCGCACCCACCATACCGGTTCCAATGGAATCATCACCCTTATCAAAAGAGCCCACATTGCGTGGATTCTCATAATGATCAATAACTTTTTCAGAGTAAGCCATAATTTACCTATCTTTCTCTTTTTCGATATCGCGCTGATAATCAGTGTGCCGCCCACTGAATAGCACTAATATCTATTCCATCTTTATACATTTCCCACAGCGGACTTAGCTCCCGCAACTTGGCAACGTTATGGCGAATAGATGATACTGCAACATCAATTTCTTCTTCTGTCGTGAATCTTCCGATCGTCATGCGAAGACTGCTATGAGCCAACTCATCGCTACGCCCCAAAGCACGCAAAACGTAGCTAGGTTCTAGACTAGCTGAAGTACATGCAGATCCCGAAGACACAGCCAGCCCCTTAATACCCATGATCAGAGATTCCCCTTCAACATAGTTGAAGCTGATATTAAGGTTATGCGGTACGCGACGCTCTAGATCGCCATTGATGAATACCTGCTCGATATCAAGCAATCCATCGAGCAATCTTTTCTGCAAGGAACGGGCCTTGTTCAAATCCTGAGACATCTCTTCCCGGGCAATCCGGAAAGCCTCGCCCATACCTACGATTTGATGAGTAGGCAAGGTGCCAGATCGCATGCCACGCTCATGCCCACCGCCGTGCATCTGCGCCTCCAGCCGAATTCGCGGCTTTCGACGAACGTAGAGCGCCCCTATGCCTTTCGGGCCATAAGTCTTGTGCGAGGCAAGGCTCATCAAATCGACCGGCAGGGTTTGCAGGTCGATATCTATCTTGCCGGTAGCCTGCGCTGCATCCACGTGGAAAATCACACCCCGTTCTCGACACAACGCGCCAATTGCAGAAATGTCTTGAATGACACCAATCTCATTGTTGACGAACATCACGCTCAACAAAACAGTGTCAGGGCGTATGGCTGCTTTGAGAACCTCAAAGTCAAGCAAGCCATCCTCCTGCACATCCAGATAAGTGACATCGAACCCTTGGCGCTCCATTTCTCGCATGGTGTCCAAAACGGCCTTATGTTCCGTTTTGACAGTAATCAAATGCTTGCCTTTTCCTTTATAGAAATTGCCTGCGCCCTTGATTGCAAGATTGTTGGATTCTGTTGCACCACTCGTCCAAACGATTTCTCTTGGATCTGCGTTGATCAGTTGGGCTACTTCTGAGCGGGCCTTCTCCACAGCCTCTTCGGCTTCCCAACCCCACGCATGGCTACGAGAAGCAGGGTTACCAAAATGCTCGCGCAACCATGGAATCATGGCATCCACTACGCGCGGATCAACCGGCGTAGTGGCTCCATAATCCAAGTAAATGGGAAAATGCGGTGTCATATCCATGGCTGGCTCAATAAGATCTGGCTGGCGGCTGCAGGTCAACAGAAGCTGCCCGAGCAGAGCGGCCTCCTACCCGGTCACCCGGGATTGCAAATTCAAGACTTAGCGAAAGCGTTGCCCAACGCAAACACCGAATTAGGTGCATTGACGCGAATGGGCTTTACCACGGGAGTCGTGGAAATAGCCCGGCGCACCACCGGTTTGTCTTCAATCTGAACACCCTTGGCAATCTGGTCATCCACCAGCTTTTGAAGCGTTACAGAGTCCAAAAACTCCACCATTCGCTGGTTCAGCGAAGCCCACAACTCATGCGTCATGCAGCGACCGGCATCACCCAGGCAATTCTCTTTGCCCCCACACTGGGTAGCGTCGATAGGTTCATCCACAGACACAATGATGTCGGCAACAGTGATATCTGCAGCCTTGCGGGCCAGCGTATATCCGCCACCCGGTCCACGCGTGGACTCAACGAGTTCATGGCGCCGCAGCTT
Source organism: Acidovorax sp. NCPPB 4044 (assembly GCF_028069655.1). Classification (NCBI taxonomy): domain Bacteria; kingdom Pseudomonadati; phylum Pseudomonadota; class Betaproteobacteria; order Burkholderiales; family Comamonadaceae; genus Acidovorax; species Acidovorax sp. NCPPB 4044. The sequence goes on along the minus strand of NZ_JAMCOS010000001.1, from coordinate 1,977,678 downwards.
GCCAAAGAGCTGCTCCAAATAAGACAGCGAAATCTGTTGCCGCTGGCTAATGGCCGCCAACGTAACGGGGCCGTTGTTCTGGCGCAGTGCCAGATCAATCATGGCGGTGACCGCAAACCGGCCTTTGGTTGTGAGACGCATCGCAAGCTCCTTTGTTGGCTTGTCCGTTATAGAAATGCCGCGAACCGATCACTGACCGGCAGACCAGACGGTCCGTGGCTTCGTCTCCGCCCTCACTCCCGCAGGCTACCGTGGCAAGCGCACGCATGGCGGGAGCCCTTCTTCGTGGGCTGTTTTCTTGAATGTTTGAACGGAGTATAGCACAAATCCCTATTGATTTTGTCAAGTAACAAAACCAAACGGTCACAAATTCTCCTTGCCGTTCATCTCTACCCTCCTCCAGCGACGATGCCATCGGCTCCCGTCGCACCGAACGCCTGGGCTTTCAAGCGGCTCAACTGATCCCGCGTCCTGGCCGCCTGCTCGAATTCCAAATTGCGCGCATGTTCCAGCATCTGCTTTTCTAGCCGCTTGATTTCTCGAGCAATGTCTTTATCCGACATGTCTTCCACCTGCGCTCTGCGCATGGCTTCCTGCTCAAGCCGGTCCGCTTCTTTCCCAGTCTTTTCGCTGTACACGCCGTCAATGAGATCGCGAACCTGTTTGACGATGCTGCGAGGAACGATGCCCTGCGCTTCGTTGTGTGCGATCTGCTTGGCGCGCCGACGTTCCGTTTCATCGATGGCTTTTTTCATCGACTGGGTCACTCGGTCTGCATACAGGATTGCGCGGCCATTCAGATTCCGGGCGGCACGGCCGATTGTCTGGATGAGACTGCGCTCAGCACGGAGGAAACCTTCCTTGTCGGCATCCAGAATCGCCACCAAAGACACTTCTGGAATATCCAGCCCCTCTCGCAACAGGTTGATGCCCACCAGCACGTCGAACGCTCCAAGACGCAGGTCTCGAATGATCTCGACACGTTCGACAGTGTCGATATCGGAATGCAGATACCGCACCTTGACTCCATTGTCAGTGAGGTAATCGGTCAACTGCTCGGCCATGCGCTTGGTCAGGGTGGTGATCAGCACCCTTTCACGTCCCTCCACCCGAAGCCTGATCTCCTGCAACACGTCGTCCACCTGGTGGGTCGCAGGACGCACTTCAACGATGGGGTCCACGAGCCCGGTGGGCCGCACCACCTGGTCCACGACCTGCCCAGAGTGCGTTTTTTCATAGTCTGCAGGCGTGGCAGATACAAAAACCACTTGGCGCATGCGGCGCTCAAACTCCTCAAACTTCAAAGGCCGGTTGTCGAGCGCAGAGGGTAGCCGGAACCCGTATTCGACCAACGTCGTCTTGCGGGCCCGGTCTCCGTTGTACATGGCTGCCAGTTGGCCGATCATCTGATGGCTTTCATCAAGGAACATCAGCGCGTCCGGCGGCAAATAGTCCGTGAGCGTGGCAGGTGGATCGCCGGGAGCAGCGCCTGAGAGATGGCGGGTGTAGTTCTCGATCCCTTTGCAGTGCCCGACCTCGCTCAGCATTTCCAGATCGAACCGCGTCCGCTGTTCCAGACGCTGCGCTTCCACCAGCTTGCCGTCTGCTACGAACTGGGCCAATCGTTCACTCAGTTCCAGTTTGATGGTCTCCACGGCTGTCAGCACCTTGTCACGCGGGGTGACATAGTGGCTGCTGGGATAGATGGTGAAACGCGGGATCTTCTGGCGCACACGGCCCGTCAGCGGATCGAAGAGCGACAGGGTTTCGATTTCATCGTCGAACAGTTCAATGCGGATGGCCAGTTCGCTGTGCTCGGAAGGAAACACGTCGATGGTGTCTCCGCGCACTCGGAACGTTCCACGCGAAAAGTCCTGCTCATTGCGTGTGTATTGCATACGGATGAGCCGCGCGATCACATCACGCTGGCTGAGCTCGTCCCCCACCCGCATGATGAACCGCATCTGCGTGTAATCCTCCGGCGCGCCGATGCCGTAGATCGCGCTCACCGTGGCGACGATCACCACATCACGCCGCTCCAGCACGCTTTTGGTCGCAGACAACCGCATCTGCTCGATGTGTTCGTTGATGGCCGAGTCCTTTTCGATGAAAAGGTCCCGCTGTGGAACGTAGGCTTCAGGCTGGTAGTAGTCGTAGTAGCTCACGAAGTACTCGACCGCATTGTTCGGGAAGAACTCCCTGAACTCGCTGTAGAGCTGTGCGGCGAGGGTCTTGTTGGGGGCGAAGACGATGGCAGGCCGTCCCATGCGCGCGATCACATTGGCCATCGTGAACGTCTTCCCAGACCCAGTCACGCCGAGCAGCGTCTGGAACACCTCACCATCGCGCACGCCTTCCACCAGTTGCTCGATGGCTGCAGGCTGATCGCCCGCTGGCGGGTAGGGCTGGAACAATTCGAACGGGGAGTCCGGGAAACGAACGAAGGAGCCCTCTTGCGCCACCGGCATGGTTTCGATGAGTTTTGGCATGGGTTCACGAAAAGTGGAGCCCTTAAAATCAGGGCGACCTGGCAGAGTACAACAGGCCCGGTCCACGTTCCGACATCCTTCGTCGATACCCCAAGGAAACTCCATGTCTCTCTTTACCGCCGTCGAAATGGCACCGCGCGACCCCATCCTGGGTCTGAACGAGCAGTACGCTGCTGACACCAATCCCAGCAAGGTCAACCTGGGCGTGGGCGTGTATTTCGACGACAACGGCAAGCTGCCCCTGCTGCAGTGTGTGCAGGCCGCCGAAAAAGCCATGATGGACAAGCCCTCGGCACGCGGCTATCTGCCCATCGACGGGATTGCAGCCTATGACAATGCCGTGAAGTCGCTGGTCTTCGGCGAAAACAGCGAGCCGGTCACTTCCGGCCGCGTGGCCACGGTCCAGGCACTGGGCGGTACGGGCGGCCTGAAGATCGGGGCCGATTTCATCAAGAAGGTGAGCCCCGATGCCAAGGTGCTGATTTCCGATCCCAGCTGGGAAAACCACCGCGCGCTGTTCACGAATGCGGGTTTTACGGTCGAGTCCTACACCTACTACGACGCGGCCAAGCGCGGCGTGGATTTCGACGGCATGCTGGCCAGCCTGAACGCTGCGGCGCCCGGCACGGTCGTCGTGCTGCACGCCTGCTGCCACAACCCCACGGGCTACGACATCACCTCTGAACAGTGGGACGAAGTGGTCAAGGCGGTGAAGGCCAAGGGCCTCACGGCTTTCCTCGACATGGCCTACCAAGGCTTCGGTCACGGCATCGCGGAAGACGGCGCGGTCATCGGCAAGTTCGTGGCGGCCGGCCTCAGCTTCTTCGTCTCCACGTCGTTTTCAAAGAGCTTCAGCCTCTATGGCGAACGCGTGGGCGCTCTTTCGGTGCTGTGCACCGACAAGGAAGAAGCCAGCCGCGTGCTGAGCCAGCTCAAGATCGTCATCCGCACCAACTACTCCAATCCGCCCACGCATGGCGGCGCAGTAGTGGCGGCTGTGCTGGGCAATCCCGAGCTGCGCGCGCTCTGGGAAAAGGAACTGGGCGAGATGCGGGTGCGCATCAAGGCCATGCGGCAAAAGCTGGTCGATGGGCTCCAGGCTGCAGGGGTGCAGCGGGACATGGGGTTCATCACGAGCCAGATCGGCATGTTCAGCTACTCGGGTCTCACCAAGGACCAGATGGTCCGCCTGCGCACCGAGTTCGGCGTGTACGGAACCGACACGGGACGCATGTGCGTGGCCGCGCTCAACAGCAAGAACATCGAGTATGTCTGCCAGTCGATCGCCAAGGTGCTCTGAGCCTGCTTCGCCATCCCGACAAAACCGCCTTCGGGCGGTTTTTTCTTTTCATGGATTGCCTATTGCGCCCAGCCACCCTTCCTGCCCATACACGGTCGGCACATACTGGGCCCATGCTCATTCCCACAGGCCAACCGAACGCGCTGCAGGGCGCACGCATCCTCAGCATTGCCCTCAATCTCCCTGGCCCTGCCGCCCTGGCGCGATGCCAGGCATGGGGGGCTTTTTGCACCAAGCTGGAGCCACCTGCCCCTTCGGAGGGGCAGAGCGCCGATCCGATGGCCCGTTATTGCCCTGAGGCCTACTCCGATTTGCACGCAGGCATCCGGATCCTCCATGCAGACCTCAAGACGGATGCGGGACAGCATTTGCTCCATCAGGAGTTGGCCGCCACGGACGTGCTCATCACGTCGTTCCGCCCCTCCGCGCTCCGCAGGCTGGGCATGGACTGGGATGCGCTCCACGCAGCGTACCCTGCACTGTCGCTGGTGCGGGTCGTGGGGATGCGGGGCGGCAGGGCCGAAGAACCTGGCCATGACCTCACCTACCAGGCAGCAGCCGGGTTGATCCCGCCAGGAACCGATCTGCCATCCACGCTGTACGCGGACATGGCCGGCGCCCTTCTGGCCAGCGAAGCCGTGCTGCGCTCCCTGCTGGCGCGGCACGCCACCGGCCGGGGCGTGCTGGAGGACGTTGCGCTGGCGGACGCGGCGCACTGGCTGGCTGCGCCGCGGGGCTGGGGTATCGCGTTGCCGGCCGGGGACGTCGGAGGAGCGCACGCGGGCTACCGTGTCTATCGGTGCGCGGATGGCCGGGTTGCAGTGGCAGCCCTGGAGCCGCATTTTCTCGCGCGGCTGTACGCCGCAGCCGGGTGCCATGGCTCCCCGGACCCCAGGGCACCCGCAACGCATGACGCCATCGCCGCATACCTAGGCACACGCACGCGGGCCGAGCTGCAGTGCCTGGCCGACGAGAAAGACCTGCCCTTGCATCCCCTCGACTGAGTCTGGATAGGGCCTCATCCCATCCACCCGCCACGCCTGCCACCTGAGGCCGATGGGCGTTTGCATCGAATGCTCGATGGCGGCAGCCGATCGATCCGCCGATCGTTGCCGTCCGACAGTGCCGTGCTGGATTGCCCTACCCTTCCGCCCATGGCGCCATAGCCCAATGGACCAGGAAGCGCAGCCCCGGCCGTTGCGCACTGACTTCACCAAAGGCACGCCCATGAAGCCCTTCGCACTCGACCCCGACATGACGTCTGCCACCGGCACGTTCTATCCCACCGGCTACGTATTCGCCCTGTTCCCCGGCGAGGAGCCGAGCCGCGATGCGGCACAGGCACTGGCGGACCAGGGCTTCATCGACATTGCCCATGCCGCGCCGGACGCGATCCACCAGCATGTGGTGCGCACGCTGGGCAATGCGGACGCGCCCTTGCCGAGCGTGGGCGCCGAGGGCGTGATCGTGCGGCGCATCGCCGACCTGGCGGCACAGGGCCACCATGCCCTGTTGATCCGCCCGCGCGATGACGATGGTCCCGAATCGCTGCAGGCGGCCCTGGAACCGCTGGGAGCGGGGGCTGCCTTTTTCTATCGGCGTCTTATCATCGAAGACCTGATTCCCCAGCCTGCTGCGTGATCCTCACATGCCCCGGACTGGTCCCGCGGGCAGTCTTCTTGTGAGGCGGCAGGCGCCGCCGCGAAGCCTGGCGGCCCGCTGCAGCCCTTAACAAGCCCTGCACCCATGACCATGGACGCCGCCTCAGCATCCCCCCTGCGGAACCGCATCTGGCCGTTCGTGGCGATCGTGATGCTGCAGGTGCTGCTGGCGTCCGGCAGCATCTATGTGCTGTCGGCGGTGCGCGCGTTCGTCGCCGGTGAAAGCCAGTGGTCGAAGGCCCAGAAGGATGCAATCCACCGCCTGGACCACTACATCGTCACCGGAGACCGCCAAAGTTACGACCGTTTTCGCGAAGCCCTGCAGATTCCGCAGGCCGACCAGGAGGCGCGCGAACTGCTGGAGACGCCCGATCCGGACATGGACAAGGTGTTCGATGCCGTGGTGCGCGGCGGCAACCACCCGGAAGATGCGGGAGCGCTCGTCTGGATGCTGCGCAACTTCCAGCACCACGCCCTGCTGGAAGAGCCCCTGAACCACTGGAGAGTGGGCGACCGGTACCTGCACGATCTGGCAGTGCTGGCCGAAGAAGTCCGCGACCGGCACGAGAACGGCAACGAGCCCGATGCGCCGTCGGTGCAACGCTGGCAGCGCGCACTGCAGGACATCGACGCAGGCGCCAGCCCGGCCGCCTCGGATTTCAGCGAAGCGATGGGACGCAGTTCGCGGCGCATCGTGGCCTGGCTGCTGTGGTTGAACGGGACAACGGCACTCGTGCTGGTGGCCCTGGCCCTTTGGCAACGCAGGCGTGTCAGGCTGCACCGGCGCCGCTCCGCGGATGCACTCGCCGAGGAGCGCGCCCGGGGCGATGCGACGTTGGCTGCCGTGGCCGATCCGCTGCTGAGGGTGGACGCACAGGGGCGGATCGAAGCCGCCAATCCCGCGGCGGAGCGGTTGCTCGGCCGCACGGCGCCCGCCCTGCAGGGGCAGGCGGTGGAAGCATTGCTGGCCTTCGCTCCCGAGGCTGGCGTGCCCGACGCGGAGCCGGTCACGCGGCAATGGCTTGCCCGGTTGCTGCATGGGGCCCCCTTCCCGGGTGCGGACCGCATCCACCACCTCTACCCGCCGGCCGGGCCACCGCTGCCCGTGCGACTTGGCGGTGGCCCGCTGCTGCGTGACGGCGTCTCCACCGGCGCAGTGCTGACCTTGCACGACAGCCGGCGCGAGGAGCAGGCCTCGCAGCAACTCGACTGGCATGCCACGCACGATGCGCTCACAGGCCTGCTCCACCGCCAGGCGTTCATTGCAGAGATGGCGGCCGTCCTGGAGCAGCACCGTGCGGCCAACGCGGCCGGCGGTCTGCTGCATCTGCACCTGGATGCACTGAAGGCGGTCAATGAAGCCCACGGCCACTTGGCCGGCGACGAATTGCTTGCCAGCGCAGCCCGCGTGCTACAGGCAGAACCAAACACGCAGGCCCTGCCCGCTCGGCTGGGCGGTGCGGAGTTCGCGGTGCTGCTGCCCGGATCACGCACCGCAGTGCAGGAAGCCGCCGAGCGGCTGGGCACGGCCTTGCGGAACATGGAAATCCCCTGGCACACCGACCGGCTGCGCACGACGGCAAGCATCGGCATGGCCTACCTGACGGCCGATGTGGTGACGGTCGAAGAGGCCCTGGAGGCAGCGCGGCAGGCGTGCAGCGCCGTCAGGCGCCAGGGAGGCGACGGTGTCGGACCGTTGATCACCACCGGCAAGCCGCACTCGCCGGGACCCAGGCCGGCCTGAACGGGGCGGTCACCACGTGCCGCAGAGGCCTGGATGCCGGACACCGGCGTGAAAAGCAGGCCATTGCGACGGCCATCCGACAGGCCACGTTGTGCACCGGCCCTACGGGATGCACGGCCCCCGGCGCCGCCGAGGTTCAGCGGCCTTTGCGCACCCCGCCGCCGAGCCGGGGAGCGCCCCCCGCCTTCGGCGTCCCTGACGGCTTGGCGCCACTGCGTACGCCCGCCCGGGGCGGAAGACCCGTGTGCTGGGTCAGCAGCTTGCCGGGCGCGGGGCCCTTGCCGGATCCGACCCCGGTACTGTTCTTGCGGCGGGCGCTCTGGTAGCTGCCGTCGGTCATCGGCTGGAAGGTGGGAATCAGGTGCTGCTTGCCATTGCCGATCAGGTCGGCGCGGCCCATGCTTTTCAGCGCTTCGCGCAGCAGCGGCCAGTTGTTGGGATCGTGGTAGCGCAGGAACGCCTTGTGCAGGCGCCGACGCTTCTCGCCACGAACGATGTCCACCGACTCGCTGTCGCGGCCGATCTTGCGCAGCGGGTTCTTGCCCGAGTGGTACATCGCCGTGGCGGTGGCCATGGGGCTCGGGTAGAAGGTCTGCACCTGGTCGGCACGGAAGCCGTTGCGCTTGAGCCAGATGGCGAGGTTCATCATGTCCTCGTCGCTGGTGCCGGGGTGCGCCGCGATGAAGTACGGAATGAGGTATTGCTTCTTGCCGGCCTCGGCACTGAACTGCTCGAACAGCTGCTTGAAGCGGTCGTAGCTGCCGATGCCCGGCTTCATCATCTTGGTCAGCGGGCCCTGCTCGGTGTGCTCCGGAGCGATCTTGAGGTAGCCGCCCACGTGGTGCTGCACCAGTTCCTTCACGTACTCGGGCGACTTCACGGCCAGGTCGTAGCGCAGCCCGGAGCCGATCAGGATCTTCTTGATGCCCTTGAGCGCCCGCGCACGCCGGTAGATCTTGACGAGCGGGCCATGGTCGGTCGTGAGGTTCTGGCAGATGCCCGGGAACACGCAGCTCGGCTTGCGGCAGGCGGCCTCGATCTCGGGGCTGCGGCAGCCCAGGCGGTACATGTTGGCGGTCGGGCCGCCCAGGTCGGAGATGGTGCCCGTGAAGCCCTTGACCCGGTCGCGGATCTCCTCGACCTCCTGGATAATCGAGTCCTCCGAGCGGCTCTGGATGATGCGGCCTTCGTGCTCGGTGATCGAGCAGAAGGTGCAGCCGCCGAAGCAGCCGCGCATGATGTTCACGCTGAAGCGGATCATTTCCCAGGCCGGGATCTTGGTCGCGCCGTCGTGGCTGCCGTGCTCGTCGGCGTACGAGGGGTGCGGGCTGCGCGCATAGTGCAGGCCGAACACCCAGTCCATCTCGGCCGTGGTGAGGGGCACCGGCGGCGGGTTGATCCAGACGTCCCGCGCCGTGACGCCCTCGCCGTGGGTCTGCACCAGCGCGCGGGCGTTGCCGGGATTGGTTTCGAGGTGCAGCACGCGGTTGGCGTGGGCATAGAGCACCGGATCGCTCTTGGCCTGCTCGTAGCTGGGCAGGCGGATCACGCTGCGCTCGCGCGGCGGCACCTTGATGCGTGCACGCAAGGCCGGATTGGGCACGAAGCGCAAAGGCTGGATCACGGCGCCACCGGGCTGCGACTCAGGGTCTTTCGTGCCGCATGCCGCCGGATCCATTACGTTGTTTGCTACATTATTTATAGCATCCTGCGGTGCATCGTCCTTGCTGCACGATGCTCCCTGCGACGCCGCCTGCTCGCTGGTCGTCATGTAGGGGTTCACATGGGCTTCCACGCGGCCCGGCTCATCCACGGTGGTGGAATCGATCTCGAACCAGCCCTTGCCGGTCTCGTCGTCGGCACGGCGCACGAAGGCCGTGCCGCGCACGTCGGTGATCCGCTCGATGGGCTCGCGTGCGGCGAGGCGGTGCGCGACCTCGACCAGCGCGCGTTCGGCATTGCCGTAGAGCAGCAGGTCGCACTTGGCGTCCACGACGATGGAGCGCCGGACCTTGTCGCTCCAGTAGTCGTAGTGGGCGATGCGGCGCAGGCTGCCCTCGATGCCGCCCAGGACGATGGGCACGTCCTTGTAGGCCTCGCGGCAGCGCTGGCTGTAGACGATGGAGGCCCGATCGGGCCGCTTGCCGCCCACGTCGCCCGGGGTGTAGGCGTCGTCGCTGCGGATCTTCCGGTCGGCGGTGTACCGGTTGATCATGGAATCCATGTTGCCCGCGGTCACGCCCCAGAAGAGGTTCGGGCGGCCCAGCGCCTTGAAGGGCTCGCTGCTTTGCCAGTCGGGCTGGGCGATGATCCCCACGCGGAAGCCCTGCGCCTCCAGCACCCGCCCGATGACGGCCATGCCGAAGCTCGGGTGGTCGACATAGGCGTCGCCCGTCACGAGGATGACGTCGCAGCTGTCCCAGCCGAGGCGCTCCATTTCGGCGCGGCTCATCGGCAGGAACGGCGCGGTGCCGAAGCGCTTCGCCCAGTAGGGGCGGTAGCTCGTCAGCGGCTTGGCGGCGCGCGCGAAAAAGGAAACGTCGACGGGGGCGTTCATGGACTGCAGGCGTGGGGAGGGCCGCCGATTTTAGGCGGTCGGCCGTCGCCCGCCTGCAGGGAGGGACTCTCTACCGGGTCTCGCCCATGAAATGCGTTGCTGTCGTGCACCACGCGGGCGCCCGGACAGCGCTGGAAATCGAAAGGATGCGAAGGAGTGCGCGGCGAAGACCCGCGCCCTACCATTCCCCGGAAGCCCGCACCCGCTGGTCCAGGTCGTGGGCCGGCGTCTCATAGGCGGAGCGCAGTTCCTGCTCGACCATCGAGCCGCCCTGCCCGGCCGGCACGGCGGCACTCCCCGCGGAGGCGCCTGCCTCCAGGGGCAGGAGCGGCGCCGAAAACAAGGCGCTGAAGGTCTGGGTCAGGGCGTTGGCGAACATGGCGTCTCCTCGGGCATCGGCGGGTGGGGCATCGATTCTTGGAGCGTAGCGGCCGCCCATGACGCTTCCGTGTAGGAACACGCCGTTTCGAACCCGGCCGGGCCTCTGTGTCGCGATGGCCACACCCGGCCGGACGCGGTCACTTCACCAGCGTCAGCGTGCCCTTCATGAGCGCTGCGTGGCCCGGGAACGAGCAGAAGTACGCATAGGTTTCTCCGGCCTTGAGGGCGCTGGTGGAGAAGGTCACGGCGTCGGACTCGCCGCCGCCCAGCAGCTTGGTATGGGCCAGCACCCGCTTGTCGCCTGCGGCCACGTAGTCCTTGGCGGCGCCAGCGGCGATGCCGTCGGTCACCACGGGTTGCTGGTCTGCCGCCTTGGAAAGCACCCAGTTGTGGCCCATGGCCGTCTTGGGCAGCTTGCCCACGTGCTTGAGTTTGACGGTGAACTGCTTGCAGCTCTGGGGCACGGAGATCGCAGTCTTGTTGAACTGCATCGCGTCATTGCCTTCGATCTCCACGGCGCAGTCGGCCGCCCAGGCGGATGCGCCCGATCCGAGCGCCAGTGCGAGGGCCAGGGCTTTCCAATGTGTTGCCATTTCAGTTTTCTCCTTGATGAATGCAGGTGCTGCCGCGCCGATGGAACGGCCATCGGTCCCAGTACGGGAAGCGGCGATGGCCCATCGTAGGAAAACGGGGGCGATCGCCCGTTGACATGCATCAAGCGCAGGCCGATTGCGCCATGGCGCCGCCGGTGCCGCGCCCCGCCGGCCGACTGCCGCGCGCCTACACTTCCGCCCGCATGCCGCAGACACTCCACGCCCCGACGCACAGCGAAATCGTCATCAAGAAGAGCCGGTTCATCGGCTGCGTGCAGCCCATGGCCGACCGTGCCGCCGCGCAGGCGGTGGTGGAAGCGCTGCGCCGCGAGCACCCGGGTGCCGCCCACGTCTGCTGGGCCTTGCTGGCCGGCGGCCAGTCGGCCGCAGTGGACGATGGCGAGCCTGGCGGCACCGCCGGCCGGCCGATGCTGGAGGTGCTGCGCCACCAGGACCTCGAAGGCGTGCTTGCGACGGTGGTGCGTTACTTCGGCGGCGTCAAGCTCGGTGCCGGCGGACTGGTGCGCGCCTACACGGACAGCGTGGCGCAGGCCCTGCTCCATGCAGACAAGGTGCCCCTCGAACGCATGGCGGTGCTGCGCTGCCAGGTGCCCTATGCGTTCGAAGGCCTGGTGCGCCGCGAGGTGGAGGCGGCGGGCGCGGTGCTGCAGCAGGTGGAGCACGGATCGCTGGTCACGCTGCAGGTGCAGTTGGCCGAGTCCCGAGCCGAAGCCTTCCGCCAGCGCATCGGCGATGCGGCCCAGGGGCGCGCGGGGTGGCTGCGCGCCTGAGGCCGTAGAAGCTGCAGCCAAAAAGGGCAGAAGGCTACGCGCCGTGCGCCAGGGCAAGACTGCCTTTCCACCTACACGCCGCCGTGATCGCGCACCGCGACACTGTCCAGCCGAGTTACAAGCTGGAGACTTTTCCCCATGAGTGCTGCGCTGGACGCGATCATCATCGGAGCCGGATCCGCGGGCCTGGCCGCTCTGCGGGAGGTACGCAAGCGCACCGACCGGGTACGGATCGTCAACGACGGCCCCTGGGGCACCACCTGCGCGCGCGTGGGCTGCATGCCGTCCAAGATGCTCATCGAAGCGGCCGAAGCCTTCCACCGCCGCCATGCCTTCGATACCTTCGGCATCCGGGGGCAGGCGGGGCTCAGCGTGGACCTTCCGGCCGTGCTGGAGCGTGTGCGGGCCCTGCGGGACGATTTCGTGGCGGGGGCCCGCAAAGCATCCGACATCGGCACGCTGGGCATCGCGGGCCGCGCCCGCATCCTGGGGCCACACCGCGTGGAGGTGGATGGGCAGGTGCACGAAGCCGGCAGCATCGTGATCGCCACGGGTTCCCGGCCCACGGTGCCGGAGGATTGGCTCGCGTTCGGCGACCGGATGCTCACCACCGACACGCTGTTCGAGCAGCCCACCCTGGGCCCGCGCCTCGCCGTGATCGGCCTGGGCCCGCTGGGCGTGGAAATGGCCCAGGCGCTCGCGCGGCTGGGGGTGGAAGTCTCGGCCTTCGCCACCGGCAGGGAACTCGCGGGCCTCTCCGACCCTTCGGTGAACGATGCGCTGCACGGCCTGCTGAAAGACGAATTCCTGCTGCACATCGGTGGCGATGTCGCCCTGCGCGAAGTGCCGGGCGGCATCGAGGTGACGAACGGCAGCGCGACAGTGGTGGTGGACCAGGTGCTGGCCGCCATGGGCCGCCGCCCGAACATCGAGCACCTCGGCCTGGAAACCCTGGGCCTTGGACTGGATGAACACGGCATGCCCCCGGTGGACCGCCGCAGCACGCAGGTCGGCGACCTGCGGGTGTTCATGGCGGGAGATGTCGATGGCCACCGCACGCTGCTGCACGAGGCCGCGGACGACGGGCACATCGCCGGGCTCAACGCGCTGGCGCCCGACGTGCGCGGGTTCCGCCGCCGCACGCCGCTGGCGATCGTGTTCACGCACCCCAACGCGGCCGTGGTCGGGCGGCGCTACAAGGACCTCAAGCAAGGCGAATCGGTGACGGGCACCGTGGACTTCACTCGGCAGGGCCGCGCCCGCGTGGCCCTGCGCAACCACGGGCGGCTGAGCATCTATGCACAGCGGGACACCGGCCGGCTGCTCGGCGCGGAAATGTGCGCACCCGGCGGCGAGCACATGGCGCACCTGCTGGCCCTGGCCGTGGACCGCGAGCTCACCGTGCAGGACCTGCTGCGTATGCCTTTCTACCACCCCGTGCTGGAGGAAGGACTCCGCACCGCCCTGCGCGAGGCCGCGAGCCAGCTACCGAAAGCGAGCGATTCCGACCTGTCCGCCTGCGGGGCCTACGGATCCAGCGCGCTGGACTGACGCGGACTGCCGTCCGGCAGGACGGCGGGACCGGAAGGCACCGGCCAGCAGGGGGCGCTGAAATAACGTTCAAGTTGTCGCGGGCCCGGCCGATACAACAAAGGTCTTTCGCCATCGGCCTCCATCGGGAGGCCCCACCAGGAGCCCCCCATGGATGTCAGCCTTTCCCAGTCCGTCGTCAACACCGCTACTGCCCTGGCCAGCCAGAAAACCTCGGACGCCGTGAACATCACCGTGCTCAAGAAGGCCCTCGACATCCAGAAGTCGTCTGCCGCACAGCTGCTCGAAGCGCTGCCCCAGCCGCAGCTCGCCACCTCCGGCAGCCTGGGCACCCAGGTCAATACCTTCGCCTGACGGCGGAAAACCCCTTTCGGCCACCACGGCCGACACGGCGCCTGCCGCACCGGCCCGTGGCCACGCTGCGTGGCTAGCGCAGTCGGGCGGGCGACAGCGCCGCCGCCTCCACGCCCTGCCGCGCCAGGGTGGCATGCAGGGGCTCCCGCAGTAGCAGCCCGCGCGCCAGCAGTGCGGCCCCCGCAGCGCTCTGGATGCCATAGCCCCCCTGCCCCGCCAGCCAGAAGAATCCCTCGGCGTGGTTGTCCCAGCCGATCACCATGTCGCCATCCGCCACGAAGGAGCGCAGCCCTGCCCAGGTGTGCGAGGGCCGGCGGATCTCGAAGGTGGTCATCTGCTCGATGTTCCAGATGCCCGTGGCCACGTCGAGTTCTTCCGGGACGACATCGTGCGGGTGCGTGGGATCGGCATTGGCGGGCGACCCGAGCAGTTGGCCCGCGTCGGGCTTGAAATAGAAGCTCTCGTCGATGCCGACCACCGCGGGCCAGCGGGCCGCGTCCATGCCCGCGGGCACCGGGAAGGTGAACGCCGTGCGCCGGCGCGGCTCCAGGCCGATGGCCGGCACGCCCGCCATCGCGGCCACGGCATCGGCCCAGGCCCCCGCTGCGTTGACGACGGTGCGCGCGGCAATCGATTGCCCCGAGGCCAGGTGCACGCGCCAGCCATCGCCCTCCCGCTCGATGGCAACCACTTCGGCGTGGGGCTGCAGCTGCCCCCCGCGCTGGCGCATGCCGCGCAGATAGCCCTGGTGCAGCGCATGCACATCGATGTCCGAGGCACCGGGTTCGCTCATGCCGGCCGCGATCGCCTCCGGCCGCAGGCACGGGAGCCATTCCAGCAGGCGCTCGCGGGATACCCGCTCCACGTTCGGGGAACGCGCCACCGCGTCCGCGTAGGCGGTCTCCAGCAGGTCGAGCTGGTCCGGCCCGGCCAGGTACACCACGCCGCGCGGCGACAGCAGCGGCCCGCCGTCGGCGAATCCGGCGGGCGGCTGGTCGTAGAACGCCCGGCTGGCCCGCGTGAGCGCCTGGATCTGCGGCGTGCCGTAGGTCTCCATGAAGAGCGCGGCGGAACGGCCGGTGGTGTGGTAGCCGGGCTGCGACTCGCGCTCCAGCACGCGCACGCTGGGGCGCGAGGGCGCATGCGCCAGCTCCCAGGCCACGGAGGCCCCGGCGATGCCGGCGCCGATCACGAGGAAATCCACGGATTCGGTCATGCGGTGGTCCTTCCCTGGATGCGTTAAACGGCCGAGGCCTGTGCGTGCCCGGCGCCCGGGGCGCCTTCCGCGCGCGGAAGGCCCTTGGCGTCGCGCGGATCGGGCGCCACGGTCACGAGGGAATCGAGCGCGGGCTCTACGCGCGCCAGCCGGTCCAGGGCTGGGCGCGGGCGCTGCAGGCCGGCGATGCCCGTGAAAGCCTGCTCCATCGCACGGCCGATGGCCAGTGTGCCGAGGTCGTCGCGGAAACGCCCCACCACCTGCAGGCCGAAGGGCATCTCGCGGCCATCGCGGCCGCACGGCAGGCTGAGCGACGGGTGGGTGGTGAGCGTGGTCACGTAGGTCAGCGCCAGCCAGCGGTAATAGTTGGCCTGCGGCTCGCCGTTGATGTGGCTGGCGTACAGCTCGGTCCAGGGGAACGGCGACACCGGCGTGGTGGGCGCGAGGATCACGTCGAACGACTCGAAGGCATCCTGGAAGCGCGCCAGGATGCGCGTCTGCTCGGCCTGTGCCCAGGCGCTGTCGATCAGCGTCATGGCCGCACCCATTTCATAGTTGGCGCGCGTGTTCGGCCCCAGGCTGGAGGGATCGCGCTCGTACGCCTCGCGGGTGCCGGCCACGAAGGCCTCGGCACGCAGCACGTCGAAGCAGCGGTGCACGTCGCCCAGGCCGAACGCGACCGGATCGCAGCTGCGGAACAGGTGCCGCATGGCAGCGATCTTGGCCCGGAAGGTGGCACGGATGCCCTCGTCCACCGCGCAGGCGCCGAAATCCTCGGTGTAGCCCACGCGCAGCCCGGCCAGGTCCACCTCGGGCAGCGACAGGAAAACGCCCGGGTCCAGCGGGTAGCTGAGCGGATCGCCGGCCGACATGCCGGCCGTGGCGGCCAGTTGCAGGCAGGCCTCTTCCACCGTGCGGCCCATGGGGCCCACGACGGAGATGGGCGTCCAGCCCAGCAGCTTGCGCGAACTGGGCACCACGCCCGGCGAGGGCCGGAAGCCCACCACGCCGCACTTAGCGGCAGGAATGCGCAGGGAACCGCCCGTATCGGAGCCGGTGCAGACGGGCAGCATGTCGCAGGCCAGCGCCGCGGCGGACCCGCCGGACGACCCGCCCGCATTCAGGCGCGGATCGAAGGGATTGCCCGTGGCGCCCCACACCGTGTTGCGCGAATTCGCGCCTGCGCCCATCTCGGGGATGTTGGTCTTGCCGGTGACGATGGCGCCGGCCCGGCGCAGCCGCTCGACCAGCACGTTGTCCTGCGCGGGAATGTGTTCGCGGTAGATCTGCGACCCGTAGGTGGTCAGCAGGCCGGCCGTGGCCTCCAGGTCCTTCACGCCCAGCGGCAGGCCGTGCAGCAGGCCCAGCGTGTCGCCGCGCAGCACGGCCTGCTCGGCCGCCCGGGCCTCGGCCCGCGCGCGGTCGTAGCAGGTGGCGGTGATGGCATTCACGTACGGGTTGACCGCCTCGATGCGGTCGATGCACGCCTCCAGCAGTTCCACGGGCGAGACGCTCCGGTCCGCGATGCGGCGGCGCAGTTCCGGGGCGGTCATCTCGACCAGGGACGACGATGGCGAAGGGGTCGGAGCGGCAGGGTTCATGTCGGTCACCGCGGGCGCGGCGTTGTCTCGGGTTCGGGCATTGTGGACGGACGCAGGGCGCCCGCACGGGCAGCGGCGGGCTCAGTCCGCGGTGATCGAGGCGCGCTGCGCCACAGCGCGCATGAGCGGCAGTTCTTTCTCGATCAGCGCCGCGAGCGCCTTGGAGGAGCCGTAGGCCGGCTCGAAGCCGTTGGCCAGCAGCTTGTCGCGCGTGTCGGGATCGGAGACCACCTGGGCCAGCGTCAGTTCCAGGCGCGACTTCACGGCCGGCGGCAGGCCGGCGGGCGCCACCACGGCCAGCCACGTGTCCATCTCCACGCCGGGGTAACCGCTCTCCACCAGCGTCGGCACGTTGGGCAGCAGGGCGGACCGCTTGGCCGAGGTGACGGCGATGGCCTTGATCTTGCCGTCCTTGAGCTGCGGAATGGCCGCCGACACGGTATCGACGCTGAAGGGGATCTGCCCGCCCATCAGGTCCACCATGGCCGGGGCGCTGCCCTTGTACGGCACGTGCTGCACCTTCACGCCCGCCGCGTTGAAGAAGGCCTCGCCCGCGAACTGCGACGTGGTGCCCGAGCCGAAGGAGCCGTACGAGTATTTGTTGGGCTCGGCCTTCACGAGGGCCACGAACTGCTTGGCGTCCTTCACCGGCACATCCTTGTTGGCGAGCAGGATCAGGCCCGTGCGCCCCGTGATGCCGATGGGCTCGAAGCTCTTGACCGGGTCGTAGGGCAGCCGCGGGCGCACGGCGGGATTGACCGTGAAGGTCGTGCCCGAACTCATGAGCAGCGTGTAGCCGTCCGGGGCGGCCTTGGCCACGTAGGTCGCGCCGATCACGGTGCCTGCACCCGCGCGATTGTCGATCACCACGCTCTGCCCGAGCTTGTCGCCCAGCTTCTTGCCGATCAGGCGGCCCAGCACATCGGTGGCGCCGCCCGGGGGGAACGGGATCACCAGCGTGATCGGCTTGCTGGGATAGACATCTTCCGCCAGTGCCGGGGTGAGCGCGGCGGCTCCCAGGCTGCAGGCGATGGCGGACAACAACATCCTCTTGGCGCGGTTCATGGCGGTCTCTCCGGGGTGGCGATGGGTCAAAGGTCAGTCAACGAACGAAAAACAAACGAAAACCAGGGCGAGGCAAACGACGGAGTCGCCGGCGCGGAGCGTCAGCCCCCGGCCAGCAGTTCCCGGCCGCGCTGCTCGAAGCGCCGGTGCTCGGCCTCGGGCACGAACAGCCCGCCCGTGGTCCAGACCACGTGCGTGGCCCGCGGCAGATGCGGCGCAAGGCCCTGGGCATGCAGCCAGCGGCGCCCGGCCTCCGAGCCGGCGAGCCATCCCGGACCGTCGAAACCGGCCGCCGCCGAGGGCTCGATGCGCTCGCCCGTGGCGTCCAGCACCCGCACGAGGTGTTCGAACAGCGTGTCGTCGCGCACGGTGAAAACGCCCGAAAGCAGCGGATCCATGAGCTGCGTGGCCAGCAGCGAGGCGCGCGGCACCGCGAGGCCGTCGGCCTCGGTGCGGTTGTTCAGCCCGACGTCGTAGACCGACGGATGCGATCCCTCCGGCGCGGCCATCTGCACCAGGAAGCACGGCGACTGCACGGGCTCGGCAAAGAAGCAGTGCACGTGGGGCCCGAGCAGCAGGCGCAGCCCAAAGGCGATGCCCGCGGGCGCACCGCCCACGCCGCAGGGCAGGTAGACGAACAGCGGATGCTCCGCATCCACCGCGATGCCCTGCCCGGCCAGTTGCCCGCGCAGGGTGAGCGCCGCGGCGCTGTAGCCCAGCAGCAGCGACAGGGAGCGTTCGTCGTCCACGAAATGGCAATACGGATCGGATGCGGCCTGGCTGCGGCCCGCGGCCACGGCGCGCTCGTAGTCGCCGCTGTGCTCGACGACCTCCACGCCGCGGCGGCGCAGGCGCTCCTTCTTCCACGCCTTGGCGTCGGCCGACATGTGGACCGCCGCGCGCAGCCCCAGCGCCGAAGCGGCCACCCCGATGCTGAGGCCCAGATTGCCGGTGGAGCCCACGGCGACCTGGTATTTGGCAAACACAGCGCGGGCCTCAGGATGGGCCAGGCAGCGGTAGTCGGCGCCGGGGACCACCAGCCCTTCGCGCAGCGCCAGCGCCTCGGCGAATTCCAGCACCTCGTGGATGCCGCCACGGGCCTTGATGGAGCCCGCCACGGGCAGGCCATGGTCGGCCTTGATCCAGAGCCGGCCCTGCTGCGTGCCCAGGCCCAGCGCGGCGCCGAGCGCGTCCACAGGCAGCAGGGGCGATTCGATCGCCCCGCCCGAGGCCTGAAGCTCCGGGAACAACTCGGCCAGCAGGCCCGCGAACCGCCCGAACCGCGCTGCGGCGGCGTGCGTATCATGCAGACTAATGCGCCAACCTTCAGCCTCCAGCGCGTCCGGGGTCTCGCTGCGACGGCGCGGATTGAGCCAAAGGCAGGGCTCGGCCCGGCGCAGCGCGCTGTCCACCGCGGCGTCCAGAAGCAGGCGGGTCGCGGGGGATGAGAGGGTTTCGGTCATGGCGCGGCAGGATGGAAGGCGTGGCGTGCATTCTTGTCCCGGCCGTTCGTGCCGCACAACGCATTTATATTGACGAAAGCATTAGTTTCATCAATGGATTCACGCCTTTCCAACTCGGTGCTCGCCTGGCTGCGCTGTTTCGATGCGGCCGCCCGGCAGGGCAGCTTCACGCGCGCGGCCGCGGAGCTGTGCATCACCCAGGGCGCGGTGAGCCAGCAGGTCAAGCAGCTCGAGAAATGGCTGGGCCGGCCCCTTTTCCTGCGCACACCGCGCACGCTGGTGCCCACGCCCGAGGGCCAGTGGCTGTCCGTGGTGCTGCGCGAGAGCTTCGAAGCCATCGAGAGCACGCTGGCGCAGATGCGGCTCACCGCCACCGCGCATGCGGCCGCCACGCTGAGCTGCTCACCTTCCTTCGCGATGCAGTGGCTCACGCCTCGTCTGGGAGACTTCTTCCGGCAGCACCCCGACATCGGCCTGCGCGTGTTCGGTGAATTCCACCGGCTCGACCGCACCCGCATGGTGCGAGACGGCGTCGAGGCCGCGGTGCGGTTCGACCCCGGCGGCTACACCGACCTGGAAGCCACGGAATTCCTGGACGAATGGCTGACGCCCGTCGCCAGCCCGGCCTTCGTCGCCGCGCACCCGGCCCTGCAGCAGGGCGATCCGGCCTGCCTGCGTGCCGAGTGGCTGCTGCACGATGGCAGCGCCTGGGAAGGCGCCGACACCTTCGAGGAATGGCAGCACTGGTTCGCCGGGCTCGGCCTTCCGGCCCTGGCCTGGCAACCGGGCCCGCAATTCAACCTCTCCCAGCTGGCGGTGAGCGCTGCCATCGCCGGCCAGGGCATCGCCATGGGCCGCGCGGCGCTCGTGTGGGAGGATGTGTCCGCCGGCCGGCTGGTGCCGCTCTTCGGCCGCAGCGTGCTGTCGCGCGCCCGGTATTCGTTCGTGACCCCGCCCCCGCCGGGCCCGGCGATGCAGTGCGTACGCGAGTGGCTGGTCGATGCCGGCCGCCATTTCCGGGAGTTGCGCGGGACTGTCTTGCCTGCTCCCAGCCCCCAAAAAGATTAAATCTCTACTCTTTTGTTTGAAAAAGAGTATAAACACGATCATGAACCATCCATTGATCCACAGCCTGGCCGCAGCGCGCAAGGCCCGCGGCATGACGCAGGCAGAGCTGGCAGAGCAGGCGGGGCTGTCGCGCATGACCGTGCAGCGCACGGAAGGCGGCGACCTCGATCCGCGGTTTTCCACCCTGGCGGAGATGGCGCGCGTGCTCGGCCTGGAACTGCTGGCCGTGCCAGCCGCGCTCAGTTCCGACCTGCAGGCCTTCATCCAGTCGGGCGGGCGCTTTCTCGCCCAGCCTGCGGGGGCCGACGCACCGCCCTCCATCGTGGAGGGGCTGGGGCGCAAGGCGCCCTGACGCCCAGGGCCCTCCTTTTACCGGCTGATCATCCATGCCGCCGCTCTCGCCCTCCTCCACCACCGCGATCCGCTACCTGCGGCTCTACCTGCATGCGCCGCCCCTGCCCGGCGGCGGGGCCGGGCCGAAGCGGGGCATCGGCTACCTGTCGCAGTACGGGGACATCCTGCGGATGTCGTTCGATGCCGACTACATCGCCGACCCGGACCGCCCCGTGCTGTCGCTCAGCTACCGCGGCGACGACGAGGCCGCCACGCGCCAGATCCTGCAGTCGGCGCGGGACGCCCGGCTCGTGCGCACCGATGGCCGCTGGCCGGTGTATTTCCAGAACCTGCTGCCCGAGGGCCACAACCGCGACCGCCTCGCGCGCGAGCGCGGCTGCGGCCCCGACGACGAATTCGAACTGCTCGCCGCGGCCGGCCACGACCTCATGGGCGCGCTCGAGGTCGAGCCCATGCCGCCGCACGAAGGCGTGCCCGAGGTGGTGCGCCACTGGCACACCACGCAGGGCCTGGACGTGCTGGAGCCCGGCTTCGTCGAATACCCCGTGGAAGACGCGGCCTCCCTGCCCGGCGTGGTGACGAAATTCAGCGCCGTGCAGGACGGCCGCCGCTACACCGTGCACCGCAAGGGCCAGGCCGGCAGCGTGATCCTCAAGCTGCCCACGAGCGCCCATCCCGACCTCGTGGCGAACGAGGCCGCCTGCTACCGCCTTGCCGCGGCGCTCGGCCTGCACTGCGCCGAGGCGCGGGTCATCTCGCGGGCCGAGGCCGAGCTGCCCGAGCACGTGCCCTTCGACGACATCCTGGCCGTGCAGCGGTTCGACCACCTGCCCGGCGGCGGGCGGATCCACATGGAGGAGTTCAACCAGGTGCTGGGCTACGCCCCGCGCCAGAAATACGGCCGCGGCATCGCGCACGACTGGGCCACCATGCTGCGCGTGCTCGACCGCCTGAGCGCCCGGCCCGTGCAGGACACCCGCGAATTCCTGGCGCGCATGGTGGCTTTCATCCTCATGGGCAACACCGACGCCCACCTGAAGAACTGGGCCCTGCTCTACCCCGACGGCCGCACGCCGCAGCTCGCGCCGCTCTACGACCCGGTCTGCGTCAGCGCCTTCTTCGATGCCGTGCCCGAACCGCAATACGCCGTGAACCGCGCCATCGACCGCACGCTGCGCGCCTTCTCGTGGGACGACCTGCGTGCCCTGCTGGCCTCCGCGGGGCTGCTGCGCATTCCCCGGCACGTGGCGCTGCTGAAGGAACAGGTCGGCCAGGCCCAGGCCCTGTGGCCCGCACTGCTGGAGGACGCCCCGGCCGCCGTGCGCCAGTGCGTGCTGGAGCGGCTGCGGGGCGGCGTGGCGCTGGCGGCCGGGCGCTGAACCGCCCCGCGGCCGGCCGCAAGGTGGGCAGAACAGAAAGACACAGCCATTGCAGCGCGCAATTCCTAAAATCGCCGCCGCTTTGCGGTAGAGCCGGGGCGCGCAACCGCAGCGCCTCCACTCGCCGCTTTCTCTGCCGGATCACCCATGCCCTGCGTCTACAGCAACCCCGAAACCCTGAAAGGCCTGCCCTCCGTGGGCACCAAGCAATGCGTTGCGCTGGTCAAGGCTTACGCCAAGACCCCTGCCTCGTCGCTCTGGAAGGAGGGAGCCGCCGTCAAGGGCAACACGCTCCTGGCCAAGGGCACGGCCATTGCCACCTTCGTCGATGGCCGCTATCCCAACAAGGCCACGGGCAACCACGCAGCGCTGTATGTCGGGCAGGATGCCGGCGGTATCCATGTGATCGACCAATGGTCGAGCAGCGGCACGATCCAGTCACGCAAGCTGCCCTTCCTGGGCAAGGGCAAAAACGGAAGCTGGGCCAACCCGAGTGGCAACGGCGATGCTTTTTCTGTCGTGGAGTGACCATGCCGAAGATGACCTCCCCCCCTCTGCGCCAGGCCGCCCCGGCCCTGGCGGGTGTGCTTGCCGCAGCGGCCCTGGCCACCGCCATTGCCCTGCCGGCGCACGCGGCCCCGCCGGCCGGCCCGCAGTGGCAGTGCCCGGCACGCCTTACCGTGCAACAGACCGCCGAGCCCGTGGAGGGCGGCTGGCAGGCGAAGGGCAGCCACACGAGCCATCCACTGGTCAACCTGTCGTTCTTCTCCGGACCGCCGGAGGATCAGGTGCAGCTGGTGCCCACGCGCGAGCGCACCAAGGGCCGGTCGCCCTCGGCCACCTGGGTGCTGGAGCGCCGCGACCGGCCCTACTGGGTGGCCTGCGTCTACGGCGGCACATCGGCCACCGCCGCGATCGCGCTGCCGGCCGACGTCACCTCCTGCACGGTGGAGTACGACCCGAACTTCTCGGTGCCGGTGCTGAAGCAGTGGAGTTGCCAGACTGGCAAGCCCTGAGCGGCCGGCCAACCTTCATATGTCCACGCAGCCTGTCCTGCACACCCCTTCGGCCCTCTCCGCCCCCGGCCTGTTCTCGCCCGCCGAATGCCAGGCGCTGATCGCCCTGGCCGAGCGCGAGGGGTTCGAGCCTGCCGCCGTGCGCATGGCGTCGGGCACTCGGCCGCTGCCGCAGGTGCGCAACAACGAGCGCGCGCAGTTCGCCGCGCCGGACTGGGTCGCCACGCTGTGGGAGCGCGTGCGCGCCCTGCCGCTGCCCGGGCTGGACGGCGAGGCCGCCGTGGGCCTGCCGCGGGAGCTGCGGTTCTACAGGTACCGGCCCGGCCAGCGCTTCAGGATGCACAAGGACGGCCCCTGGACCGAGGGCGGCCTCACGAGCCGGCTGACGCTGCTGGTCTACCTGAACGACGATTTCGAGGGCGGCGATACGGGGTTCCGCGATTTCCGCGTGCAACCGCGCACGGGCTCGGCGCTGGTGTTCGTGCACGACACCTGGCACGAGGGCTCCGCGGTGACGGCCGACACCAAGTACGTGCTGCGGTCCGACATCCTCTGCGCTCCCGGCCTGCCGCCGGGCACCGGCGAATCACTACAAAAACAATAGCAAACTATTGAATGGATCCGGCGGCATGGAGCACTTTTCACTCCAAGCCTGCCTGGCCCGCCTCCGGAGGTGCGCCGCCCCGCGCCGTCGCTCACGGCTTCGGAGCCGCCACGCGCCACACGGCATTGCCCACGTCGTCGGCCACGAGCAGCCCGCCGCGTCCGTCGAGCGCCACGCCCACCGGGCGGCCCCAGGCATCGCCCTCCCCGCTCACGAAGCCACTGAGAACATCCAGCGGCATGCCCGCGGGCTTGCCGCCCCGGAAGGGCACGAACACCACCTGGTAGCCGCTACGCGGCTTGCGGTTCCAGGAGCCGTGCAGGCCCACGAAGGCGCCTTCGGCCAACTGCGGGGCGACGGGCTTCGCGGCGGCCGGGCCGGCTCCTCCCGCGAAGGCCATGCCGAGCGGCGCCACGTGGTTGCCCAGCGCGTAGTCGGGCACGAGGGATTTCTCGACGAGGTCCGGGCGCGGCGGCTGCACGCGCTCATCCACGTGCCGGCCCCAGTAGCTGTAGGGCCAGCCGTAGAAGCCGCCGTCCTGCACGGAGGTGAGGTAGTCGGGAACCAAATCGCTGCCGATCTCGTCGCGCTCGTTCACCACCGTCCAGAGCACGCCCGTGCCGGGCTCCCAGCCCATGCCGTTGGGGTTGCGCAGCCCGCTCGCGAAGATGCGGTGCGCGCCGGTGGCGCGGTCCACCTCCCAGATGGCGGCGCGGCCGGCCTCGGCTTCCATGCCGTTCTCGCCCACGTTGCTGTTGGAGCCCACGGTCACATAGAGCCTGGCGCCGTCCGCGCTCGCGACGAGGTTCTTGGTCCAGTGGTGGTTGAGCGGGCGCGCCGGCAGATCGACCACCTTGGTCGGCGCGGCCGTGATGCGCGTCTGGCCCGGGGTGTACGGAAACTTCACCACCGCATCGGTGTTGGCCACGTACAGCTCGCTGCCCACCAGCGCCATGCCGAACGGCGAGTGGAGCCCTTCGAGGAAAGCGCTGCGCGTCTCGGCCACGCCGTCCCCGTCGGCATCGCGCAGCAGCGTGATGCGGTCGGCCGAGGGCACGCCCGAGCCCGCCTTCGCCATCACCTTGCCCATCACCCAGTTGCGCACTTTCTTGACCAGCCCCTGGTCGGGCGGCGGGCCCTCGGGCGCGGGCTTGTCGCTCTCGGCCACCAGCACGTCGCCATTGGGCAGCGCGATCACCCAGCGCGGATGGTCGAGCCCGCGCGCGAACGGCGTGAGCGCCAGCCCGGCCATCGGCTGCGGGGCGCCGCCCTCCGGCCAGCCCTTGGCCGGGGCGATGTGCACGGTGGGAATGAGCGCGGGGCGCGGCTCGGGCAGCGTGGGGCTCGCGCCCACGCCGGCCTCGGGCGGGAGGCGGGCCGTGTCGCCGCAGCCGGCCAGCAGCGCGGCAGCGGCCAGCGCAGCCAGCGCCCCGGCGCCTGGCCGGCGGCGCAGCGCCGTGGAAAGAAAAGCAGTGGGGAAGGCGGCGGTGGGGCGCATGGCGGTCCGGCAGCGCCGGTGTTGGGGGGACGCCCAACAGTCTCGCGAGCGCGGCACCCTCCCCCTGTCAGCCGATGCCGCGAACGCCGGGCGGCCCTACAGCATGCCGGGCGCGAACAGCGCGCGCCGGCCGATGTGCGGGCCCGAAAGCATGAACTCACCCCCGCCCCGGTAGTGCAGCGTCTGCGGCCGGCGCACCGAACGGTCCACCCGGGCGCGCACGGCCTCGAGCACGAAGAAGTCGTAGCGGTTGACGAGGCGCGTATCGACCACGCGGCATTCGATCTGCACGAAGCATTCGCCTACGAGCGGCGCGCCCACTTCCCGCGCAGGCTCGGCCGTGAAGCCGAAGCGCTCGAACTTGTCCACCTCGGCCCCCGAGCAGTTGCCCACGCCGACGACGGCGTCCACCCAGTGCGCCTCGGGGATGTTGATCGTGCATTCGCGGCTGCGGCGCACCAGGCCGTGGCTGTGGTTGGCGCGCGAGATCACGCAGCCCAGCAGCGACGGCGTGAACTCCATCACCGTGTGCCAGCCCATGGCCATGAGGTCGGCACGCCCTTTCCAGGCAGAGCCCACGAGCACGACCGGCCCGGGTTCGAGGTAGCGGCGCACCTCGGCCAAGGGACATTCGGTCCAGCGGGGCGTGCGGCGGCGGGGTGCAGGGGCGGCGGCGGCCATGGCGGCCACCTTACGCAGCCCCGTGCGAGCCGCCTGTCGGAGGAGACCGCGCGAGGCAGGCGGGGCGGCTAGCCGCCCACGCACTCCAGGCGCTGCTCGCCCAGCCCGGTGGCGCCCAGCCGCATCACGTCGCCCGCGCGCAGGAAGCGCGGTTCGGGCTTCTTGCCCAGGCCGACGCCGGCGGGGGTGCCGGTGAGGACGATGTCGCCCGGCTCCAGCGTCATGAAGGCGCTGATGTAGGCCAGCACGGCCGGCACGCCGAACAGGAAGTCGCGCGTGTGGCCGTCCTGCATGCGCTCGCCGTTCACTTCCAGCCACAGGCCGATGGCGTGCGGGTCGGGCAGCTCGTCGCAGGTCACGAGCCAGGGGCCGATGGGCGCGAAGGTGTCGCAGCCCTTGCCCTTGTCCCACTGGCCGCCGCGCTCCATCTGGTAGCTGCGCTCCGAGACGTCGTTGGCCAGCACGTAGCCCGCCACGTGCGCCAGCGCCCGTGCTTCAGGGACGTGCTGCATGCGCGTGCCGATGACCACGCCCAGCTCGACCTCCCAGTCGGTCTTGCGTGCACCGGGCGGGATGCGCACGGCATCGAACGGCCCGCTGACCGCGCTCGTGGATTTCATGAACAGCACGGGCTCCGCGGGCGCGGCCAGGCCGGCCTCGCGCGCGTGGTCGGCGTAGTTGAGGCCCACGCAGACGATCTTGCCGATGCCCGCCACCGGGCAGGCCAGGCGCGGGGCGCCCTCCACCGCCGGCAGGCGCGCGGCGTCGAGTGCCGCGAGCGCCGACAGCGTGCGCGGCGCGAGCTGGGCGGGGCCGATGTCCGGCAGCAGCATCGAGAGATCGCGCAGGGTGCCCTGCGCATCCACCAGCCCCGCGCGCTCGGCGCCGTGCTGGCCGTAACGGACCAGTTTCATCGTGCAGACTCCATCGCGGCGAAGGCCGCCGCGACGCATCTTAGGCCGGCCCGGAGCGCCGGGCGCCTGCGCCCCCGGGCCGGGGTTTTCAAGGCTGCGAGGGCGGCGCCACGGTGGCGCCCTGGATGCCGTGGCGCTCCAGCGCCTGCGCCACGAAGCCCGAGCGCCTGGCTTCCTCGACGAAGTCCGACAGCGCCTGCTGCGCGGCGGCGCCGCGCGCCCGGGGGATGCCCAGGGCCTGCTGGATCACCATGAAGCGCCCGGGCAGCAACCGCAGGCCGCCCAGCCGCTGCGCGTCGGCCTGCAATTGCTGCTTCACGCCCGCGGCCACATCGGCCGTGGAACCGACGAAGGTGCCCACTACGGCGGGCGAGGTGGGCGCGCGCAGGATCTGCGCGTGCTTCAGCTCCCGCGTGAGGTAGAGGTCGTATGCGCTGCCCTGGCCCACGACCACGGTGTGCCCTGCGCGGTCCACCGCGGCATTGTCGGTGAGGGGCGAATCCTCCCGCACGAGGTAGCTCCCCTCGATCAGCACATACGGCGCCGAAAACAGGATGCCTTCGCCGCGCAGCGGGTCCACCGCGAAGAAACCGAAATCCGCGGCCTCGCGCGCCACGGCATCGACGGATTTGCCCGCGGTATCGAAAACCACCAGTTCCAGTTCGGCGCCCAGCGCCTGGGCGAAACGGCGCGCCAAATCCACCGAGACGCCCTCCGGCGGGCCGCCCGCCACCGGCCGCGCCAGGATGGGATTGCCCGTGTTGATGGAAGCGCGAACGCGGCCGCCCGGCGCGAGGGCCGAGCGCAGCTCTGGAGAGAATTCCATGGCGAAGTCCTTGTGTCCTGCACCGCAGGCGAATGGCACCCAGCGTGCCGGCGCTGCAGTATCCCGGAAACGGCGGCACCCGCCGATGCCGTGCGGCGCGCCAGGGCCGGGCGCCCCGCGCGGGCAGGAGGAACGCGGGGCAGGCCAGCGCCGCGGTGGCCCGGCGCTCCCACGTGCCGTGCCACCGCACGCAGGGCGCCGTACGATGCAGGCCGCCGCCGCTCTTCCGCGCCCCATATTTGCTATCAAAAAACTAGCAAACTATTCAATGGATCCGGCGACAGCCGGCATATTTCACTCAAAACCCTGTCACCCATGCCCGCCACGCCCGATCCCGCGCCCGCCGAGCCCTCCAGCCCTCTTCTCGGCCCCGGCCCCGGCCCCGCCCCCCGCCCGCGCCCACGCGACTGCACGGACCTGTTCTGGTCGTTCACCTGGCTGGCGCTGCAGGGATTCGGCGGGGTGCTGGCCGTGGTGCAGCGCGAGCTGGTGGACCGCAAGGGCTGGCTCACCAACGACGAGTTCATCGAGGACTGGGCCGTCGCGCAGATCCTGCCCGGCCCCAACGTGGTGAACCTGTCGGTGATGGTGGGCGACCGCTACTTCGGCTGGCGCGGCGCGGTCGCCGCGCTGGCGGGCATGCTGCTGCTGCCGATGCTGGTGGTGCTTTGCCTGGCCGTGGTGTATGCGCGCCATGCGGCGCACCCGGCGGTCGCGGGCGCCCTGCGCGGCATGGGAGCGGTGGCGGCCGGGCTGGTGGCGGGGGTGGCGCTGCGCATGGGCGTGGGGCTGCGCACGCACCCGCTGGGCCCGCGCATCGGCGTGGCGTTCGTGGGGCTTACCTTCGTGGCCATGGCGGCGCTGCACTGGCCGCTGGCGGCGGTGCTGGCGGTGGTCGGCGGCGCGGCCTGCGCCTGGACGTGGCGGAGGCTGCCGGCATGACGGGCGCCACGCCGCTGGCGCTCTCGCTCGGGCCCGCCGACTGGCTGCAGCTGTTCGCGTACTACCTCTCGCTGTCGCTGCTGACGGTGGGCGGCGCCATCGCCACGGCGCCCGACATGCACCGTTTTCTGGTAGGCCGCCAGGGCTGGCTGACCGACCTGCAGTTCAACGCCTCCATCGCCATCGCGCAGGCGGCGCCGGGGCCGAACGTGCTGTTCATCGGCCTGCTGGGCTGGCAGGTGGGGCTCAATGCCGGCGGCTGGGCCCTGGGCCTGCTGGGCATGGCGCTGTGCCTCGTGGGCGTGATGCTGCCCAGCACCCTGCTCACCTGGGCGGCAGCACGCTGGGGCCACCGCAACCGCGACCGCCGCGCGGTGCGCGCCTTCAAGCAGGGCATGGCGCCGGTGGTCATCGGGCTGCTGCTCGCCACCGCCTTCGTGCTCGGCAGCGCGCACGGCGGCTTTGCGCAGAGCTGGCGGCTCTGGGCCGTCTCGGCCATCTGCATGCTGATCGTCTGGCGCACGCGCCTCCACCTGCTGTGGCTGCTGGGCGCCGGCGCGCTGCTGGGGGCGCTGGGCTGGGTCTGATCGCGGCGACGCGAGCCCAGGCCCCGGGGGGATGTCACGCGCGGGACGGTGGCACACAGGCGCTTACAACTGCACCGGCACCAGGGGCACGGTGCGCCGCAACAATGGGTTGCAGGGGGCCCCGCGCCCCGCTCACCTCCCCCAACCCATCTCCAGGAGACTTCCCATGCAATTGCGCCCCCTCGGCCGATCCGGCCTGCAGGTTTCGCCGCTGTGCTTCGGCGGCAACGTGTTCGGCTGGACCGTGGACGAGCCGACGACGTTCTCCCTGCTCGACGCCTGGCTGGACGCGGGCTTCAATTTCGTCGACACGGCCGACGTGTATTCGCGCTGGAACCCGGGCCACATGGGCGGCGAATCCGAGGCGCTGATCGGCCAGTGGCTCAAGCGCAGCGGCAAGCGCGACCGCATCGTGCTGGCCACCAAGGTGGGCAAGGACATGGGCGACGGCAAGGTGGGCCTGAAGCCCGACTACCTCCGCCGCGCGGTCGAGGATTCGCTGCGCCGGCTGCACACCGACCGCATCGACCTCTACCAGTCGCACGACGACGACGCCTCCACCCCGCTCGAAGACACGCTGGGCACCTATGCCGACCTGATCCGCGAAGGCAAGGTGCGCGCCATCGGCGCCTCCAACCACACGGCCGCGCGCCTCTCGGAGGCCCTGGCCACCAGCGAGCGGCTGGGCCTGCCGCGCTACGAATCGCTGCAGCCGCTCTACAACCTGTACGACCGCGCGGTGTTCGAGGCCGAACTGCAGCCGCTCTGCGTGGAGCAGCAGATCGGCGTCATCAACTTCTACGCGCTCGCGGCAGGATTCCTGACCGGCAAGTACCGCAGCGAGGCCGATGCCTCCAAGAGCGCACGCGGCGCCAAGACGGTCGAGAAATACCTCAACCCGCGCGGCCTGCGCATCCTGGCCGAACTGGACGAAGTGGCCGAGCGCTACGAGGCCACGCCGGGCCAGGTGGCCATCGCCTGGCAGATGGCGCAGCCCGGCATCACCGCGCCCATCGCGAGCGCGACCTCGCTGGAGCAGCTGCACGACCTCGTGCGCGCTGCGCAGCTCCAGCTCGACGCCGATGCGTTGGAATCGCTGAGCCAGGCCAGCGAAGAGGCGCCGGCCGAAGCCTGACACCCGGGCGGCCCGCCGCTGCGGCCGGGCGTCAACCGCCGTCGCCGGTGCTGCGCCGGTGGGCCGCCAGCGCCTGCACCGTGGTGCAGAGCAGCCCGTGCGTGCGCGCGAAGCGGACCACGTCAGCGCCGCGCGCTATCGTTCCGTCCGGGTTCATCAGCTCGCACAGCACGCCCGCAGGCCGCAGCCCGGCCAGGCGGGCCAGGTCCACGTCCGATTCGGTATGCCCGCCGCGCTCCAGCACGCCGCCTGGCCGCGCCACGAGCGGGAACACGTGGCCCGGGCTGACCACTTCCGGCGCGGCACCGGGTTCGGGCGTGCGCAGCGCGCAGCGGATGGTCTGCACGCGGTCCGCGGCCGAGACGCCCGTGGACACGCCCCAGGCGGCCTCGATCGACTGCGTGAAGGCGGTCGCGAACGACGACCGGTTCACCTCCACCATCGGCCGCAGCCCGAGCGCGACCGCATGGTCCGGCGGCAGGCAGAGGCACACGATGCCGCTGCCCTCGCGGATCATGAGCGCCATCGTGGCTTCGGTAAGGTTCTCTGCCGCGCAGATGAGGTCGGCCTCGTTCTCGCGGTCGGCGTCGTCGAGCACCAGCACGGGACGGCCGGCCGCGATCTGCGCGAGCACGTCCGGCAGGGGCGCCAGCGGAACGCCGTCGGAGGCGGCGCCCGACAGGCAGCGGGACTGCGGCCCGTCCGCGCCATGGGCGGACGGTAGGCAAGGGGAAATAGCGAGGGAATTCATGGAAACGCTCCTGGGTGGGAAAAGAACGCTCCAAGGCTTGGCATGCGGCCGGCAGCGCGCCAGCGCACACCCGCACCGCCGCAGCGGAACGTGCATGGCATGGCATGGCATGGCATGGCATGGCATGGCATGGCATGGCATGGCATGGCACGGCGCGGCCGCCCGCGCGCGGCCCGAAGGCACGCGCGGGGCGACCGGCAGCATCTTCTTTCATCCGGACTGTGACCGTCGGCCCCAGACTGAAGGCGGCCATGGCGGCCGCCTCGCACTGGGTCTGCTGACCTCCCGCCGTGCGGCGGGAGCGCTCGCGGGCTCGCGGCCACGGTG
Source organism: Acidovorax sp. NCPPB 4044 (assembly GCF_028069655.1). Classification (NCBI taxonomy): domain Bacteria; kingdom Pseudomonadati; phylum Pseudomonadota; class Betaproteobacteria; order Burkholderiales; family Comamonadaceae; genus Acidovorax; species Acidovorax sp. NCPPB 4044. Next base: position 1,946,830 of record NZ_JAMCOS010000001.1, on the reverse strand, counting down.
ATCCCGTGTCCGCCTACCGCCGGTGGGGAATTGCACCCCGCCCTGAAGACCGGCGGATTATGCCGCGCAGGGGCACGCACTGCGGCCCGCCTCCGGCAGGCGCAGCTATCCGGCCAGGACGTGCGGCAACGCCTGCGCCGCGGTGGACGCCACCACCAGATCGGCCACGTCGTCGAGCGCGCTGGGCGCCGGGTTGACGACGGCCACGCGCGCGCCCGCCCGGTGCGCGATGTGGGCCAGCCCGGCCGCCGGATAGACCACGCCCGCGGTGCCCACCACCAGCATCAGCGCGCACGCGTGGGCGGCGTCCTGCGCCTTCTCCAGCAGGGCTTCGGGCAGCGCCTCGCCGAACCAGACCACTGCGGGGCGCAGGCGGTTGCCGCACGTGCCGCAGGTGGGCGGGCTACCCGGCACGGCCTGCGACACGTTGCAGCACAGGCGCGGCGGATCGAGCCACCGGTCGGTGCGCAGGTCGCCGTGCAGGCAGAGCACGCCGGTGCTGCCGGCGCGCTGGTGCAGGCCGTCCACATTCTGCGTGGCGATGGTGAGGCGGTCCGGGTGGCGGCGCGAGAAATCGGCCAGCGCGCGGTGGCCCGCGTTGGGCTCGACACCGGCCAGTTGCGCACGCCGGTGCGCGTACCAGTCCCAGACCAGCCCGGGCCGCGCGCGGAAGCCCTCCACGCTGGCCATCTCCTCGGGGCGCAGGTGGGCCCAGTGGCCGGTCTGCGCATCGCGGAACGTGGGCACGCCGGACTCGGCGCTCATCCCCGCGCCGGTGAGCACCAGGATGCGGGGCGCCTCGGCAACCCAGGCGCGCAGGGTATCGAGGGGCGCGCCGGCCACGGTGCTCAGCCCCCGCGCTGGCGCAGCGCCTCGTAGAGGCACACGCCGCTCGCCACCGAGACGTTCAGGCTCTCCACCGCGCCCTTCATGGGGATCGAGACCAGCTCGTCGCAGGTCTTGCGCGTGAGCTGCCGCATGCCGGCGCCCTCGGCGCCCAGCACCAGCGCGACGGGGCCCTTGAGATCCACCTGGTAGAGCGTGCGCGGCGCGTCGTCGCTGGTGCCGATGCACCAGATGTTGCGCTCCTTCAGCTCGCCCAGCGTGCGCGAGAGGTTGGTCACCATGAAATACGGCATCGTCTCGGCCGCGCCGCTCGCCACCTTGGCCACCGTGGCGTTGATGCCCACGGCATGGTCCTTGGGCGCGATCACCGCATGGGCACCCGCGCCCTCGGCCACGCGCAGGCAGGCGCCCAGGTTGTGCGGATCGGTCACGCCGTCGAGCACCAGCAGCAGCGGCTTCTCGACGCCGTCGGCCTCCAGCTGCTCCAGCAGCTCGTCGAGCGAATGGATCTGGGCCACCGCCTCCACGCGGGCGGCCACCCCCTGGTGCCCGTGGCTGCCGGCCAGCTTGGCGATGCGCGGCGCATCGGCCTCGATCAGGCGCGCGCCTGCCTCCTTGGCACGGTCGAGGAACTGGCGCATGCGCGCATCGCGCCGCGTGGCCTCGTAGTAGATCTCGATGATGGACTGCGGCGCGGTCTTCAGGCGCACGCCCACGGCGTGGAAGCCGAATAGCACTTTGGGGCTGGAGGACATGCGGGCGATTATCCGCGCCCGGCGCCTTCCCATCGAATGCTATATTTTCAATAGCAAACTATTCAATGGAATCGGCGGCATGGAGCACAAAATGCTTGAACCAGGAGCCTGCCCGGGACGCAGAACCCCAGCGAGATGCCCGCACCGTCGGCCACGGCATGGCGCCTGCTGCCGAGCCTGCCGCCGTCGGTAGGGTTGGGGTCCGGTTACGGGGGGTGGCTGGTGAAGGGTTTCTGCCATCGGACTGCCGCCGCGGCTACACCAAAGGCATCTGCACCGGATGGGCCTTTTCCCGTATGAAGAACTACCTAGCTGCAAACGCCGAGTGACAGGCCCCGCGTCACTTCCACAATGGTCGGCCGGCTTTCGAACCCGCCTTCCATCACCAGGAGACCACGTGACGCCCTTCTTCACCACTCCCCTGTGGCGCCTCTTCGCCACGTCTGGCGCGGTCGCCACACTCGCGGCCTGCGGAAGCGGCAGCTTGCACCGCTACAGCTTCGAGGAATCGAGCAGGCAACTGGCCCGGCAGCAGGTGGCCGCCAGCCAGATCGGCTTGCCCACCAGCGGCGCCTCGGTGACGTCGATCGAAACCCCGGCGGCGGCCAGCGGCGCGCAACCCCCCGCGTCCGTGCGCGCCAACATCTCGATACTGCCGGTGGACCCCGCCGCACCCGCCATCAGGATGGGATTGCTGCTGCCCAAGGAGTGGAACGGCAAGGTCGTCATGCTGGGTGGCGGCGGGTACAACGGCGCGGTGCCCAGCCTCTATACCTACCCGGCAGCGCCCGCAAGCCAGGGAGCCTATCCGCTGCTGAGCCAGGGCTTTGCCGTGTTCGCGAGCGACTCCGGTCACCCGGCCGGCGCCGCAGGCAGCCGCGACGGCAGCTTCGGAGTCAATGACGAAGCCGTGGCCAACTTCTCAGGCGCGGCCCTGAAGAAGGTCAGCGACGTTGCCGACGTTCTGGTGACGCAGTTCTATGGCGAAAAGCCCCGCAGGCGCTACTTCCTGGGCGGGTCGACCGGCGGGCGCGAAGCCCTGGCCGTCGCCCAGAAGTGGCCTGCGGACTGGGATGGTGTCGTCGCCTGGTACCCGGCCTGGAACGCTGCCAGCCTGAACCTGCAATTCGGGCGCATCAGCCGCGCCTTCGCCCAGCCAGGCGCCTACCCCAGCCTGGGCCAGCGCAAGCTGCTGCGCCAGGCTGCGTTGGCGCAGTGCGACGCACTCGACGGGCTGCAGGACGGCGTGGTCAGCAACGTGGCCGCCTGCAATGCGCAGTTCGATCCCGCCACGGCGCGGATCGACGGCCAGCCCCTGCGCTGTGCGAGCGGAGGCAACGAGGGCGACCAGTGCCTGTCCGACGCGATGATCGCCGCGCTCAAGACCTACGCCACGGCCATCCAGTTCAGCAAGCCCCTGGGCAGCGGTGAAACGCAGTATCCCGGCTTCAACGTATGGGGGACCGAACTGGGCGAACAAGGCACCAGCCCGCTCCAGCCCACGGTGAACCTGCTGGCGATGAACACCACCGCGCCTGCCAGCCCCGCGCCGCTGACTGCGCCGTACTGGGCTGTGTTCTGGGACCAGTGGGTGCGTTACTTCGTCACACGCGACGCGAATTTCAATGCGCTGTCGCTCGACCCGCAAAGCCCCGGCCCCTGGGCGGCCCGCATCGATGCGCTGACCCGTCTGCAGGACATCAACGGCACCGATCTCTCCACGTTCCACAAGCGTGGCGGCAAACTGCTGATGGCGCACGGCGCGGCCGATGCACTGGTCAGCACCCGCGCCACCGCCCAGTACTGGCAGCGCCTGGAGCAGACGATGGGAGCGACGGCGGTGCGCGGTTTTGCGCGCTACTACGAAGTGCCTGGATACGGCCATGCCGCCAGCACGGTGTTCAACGCCAACTGGGATTCCCTCAAGGCGCTGGACCAATGGGTGAGCAACGGCATCGCGCCGGTCGCGCAGGTGGTGACGGACACCGCCGGCGTTGCAGGCCGCACCCGGCCGCTGTGCGAATACCCCAGCTGGCCGCGATATGCAGGTTCCGGCGATGCGAACACCGCAGACAACTTTCGCTGCGCAGTGCGGTAGCAGGCGTGGCCCGTTCACCCTATCGCCCACGAACGGGCCGAGAGCGTCTGCGCCTCAGTGCTCCGCCGCGATCCGGCCGGCATCGATGGTGATGCGCCGGTCGCACTGCGCGGCGATGCCGCGGTCGTGCGTGACCAGCACCAGCGTCGTGCCCAGTTCGCGGTTCAGGTCGAACATGAGCCGCATGATGGTCTCGCCGGTGGCGAAATCCAGGCTGCCGGTGGGCTCGTCGGCCAGCAGCACGTCGGGCTGCACCACGAAGGCCCGCGCGAGCGCCACGCGCTGCTGCTCGCCGCCCGAGAGCACCTTGGGATAGTGCGACAGGCGCTGGCCCAGCCCCACGCGGCCCAGCATCTCGGTGGCGAGCGCGCGCGCATCGCGGCGCTGGGCCAGCTCCAGCGGCAGCATCACGTTTTCCAGCGCCGTGAGGTTGCCCAGCAGCTGGAAGCTCTGGAACACGAAGCCCATGCGCCGCGCACGCAGGGCGGCGCGGTCGTCCTCGCCGAGCGCGAACAGGTCCTCGCCACCCAGCCGCACCGTGCCGCGCGTGGGCGTGTCCAGCCCCGCGATGATCGACAGCAGCGTGCTCTTGCCCGAGCCCGAGGCGCCCACGATGGCGGCGGTGTCCCTCGGTGCGAGGCGGAAATCGATATCCCGCAGAATGTCGAGCGTGCCGGTGGAATCCGTCACCGATTTGTGCACATGCTCCACGGCGATGATGGGAGCGGCGGGCTGGGACGGTGTTTCCGGCGAATGTTCCGACATGAAAGGTGCTTTGCAGTGATGCGAATGGATGGATTCCGGCGAGACTTTATCGTGGCGGCCGCCAGCGCTGCCGTTCTGGGGCTTTATGCCCCCATCGCGGCCGCGCAACCCACCGCCGCGGCCGGCGGAAAGCCCGTGATCCTGGTGGTGGGCGATTCCCTGAGCGCCGAATACGGCCTGGCGCGCGGCACGGGCTGGGTGGCCCTGCTGGAAAAGAAACTGGCCCAGGAAAAGATCGCTGCGACGGTGGTGAACGCCAGCGTGAGCGGCGACACCACGGCCGGGGGCCGTTCGCGCCTGCCCGGCCTGCTGGCCCAGCACCGCCCGACCCACGTCATCCTCGAATTGGGTGGCAACGACGCGCTGCGCGGGTTGCCGCTGCAGGGCACCGAGGCCAACCTGCAGGCCATGGCGGAGGCCTCGCGCAAGGCCGGCGCCCGGGTGCTGATCGTGGGCATGCAGGTGCCCCCCAACTACGGCTCGGACTACACGCGGCGTTTCGAGGGCGTGTTCGCCTCGGTGGCCAGGAGCACGCAGTCTGCGCTGGTGCCCTTCCTGCTGAAGGGCGTGGCCGACGGGCCGAATCCCACGGCGATGTTCCAGGCGGACCGCATCCACCCGCGCGCCGAAGCGCACCCTCTCATGCTGGCCAACGTGTGGCCGGAGTTGCGCCGGCTGCTGCGCTGAGGCAGGCAGCCTGCGCAGGACAGCGCGTCAGCCGGCCCGGCTGCTGTCCGAGGCACCGTCCGCAGCGGGGGCGCCGGTGCCCGCTGCCTCGCCCGCGCTGCCATCCGCCTCGGATTCGCCACCGGGTTCGTCGGTCTTGCGCTGGGACTTGGCGAATGCCTTTTCTTCCTTCTTTTTCTTCTTGGCGAGTTCACGCTGCCGCTTTTCGTATCCGTAGTTGGGTGTTGCCAAGATGAGGACCCCTTGAATGCTGTATGGAAAGCCAATGTATCAGGACGCCCCGAGACCCCTCGGCGCGTGCTGATACCGATGGTACCCGCACTCAGCCGGCGGGAAACGCAGCCGCGAGGGCCTGGGCGAGGTCGGCCTGCAGGTCGGCCACGCCTTCCAGCCCGATGGAGAAACGCACGACCGTGCCTTCACGCAGGTGGGGCGTCGGGCGGCTGCGCATCGACCGCAGTTCATAGGGCACGACCAGGCTCATCGGCCCGCCCCAGCTGTAGCCGATCTTGAACAGCTTCAGCGCATCGCAGAAGGCATCCACCCGGTCCTGCGCATGCCGCGCGCCGATGACCACGCTGAACAGCCCGGCGGCCGCGCCCTCCCCGCCCCCGCGGGCGCAGAGCGCGGCCCAGTGCTCGTGCCCGGGCGATCCCGGCAATGCGGGGTGCAGCACCTGCACGACCGCCGGCTGGTCGGCCATCCAGCGCGCCAGCCTGCGCGCGGCCATGTCGTGCGCACCGTACCGCAGGCCGATGCTCGGCAGCGAGCGCAGCACGGCTTCGGCATCGTTGGCGCCCACCCCGAGGCCCAGGCGCATGTGCGTGAGCTTGATGCGCAGGTGCAGCCCGGGGTCGCGCGTGACCGCGCTGCCCATGAGCACGTCACCGCCGCCGCTGGGGTATTTGGTGAGCGCATGCACCGACACGTCCACGCCGGATTGCCCGTCTCCCAGCAGATCGAACGGGTTGAAGGCGATGCCGGCCCCCCATGTGTTGTCCAGCGCCGTGGTCACACCGCGCTCGCGGCAGATCCGCACCTGCTCGGCCAGGTCGGGGAATTCCAGCGTGACCGAGCCCGGCGCTTCGAGCCAGACGAGCCGGGTCGCGCCGCTGATGCGCGCGGCGAGGTCGGCCGGGTCGAGCGGGTCGTAATAGGTGTGGCGGATGCCGTAATGGGCCAGCTCCACCTCTGCGAGCGCCTTGTTGGGGCCGTAGGAGTTGTCGGGGATCAGCACCTCGTCGCCCGATCGCAGCAGGGCCAGGGCAACGTTGGCGATGGCGGCCAGCCCGCTGGGCATGAGCACGCACTGCAGGCCGCCCTCCAGTTCGCACAGGCGTTCTTCCAGGATGTAGCTGGTAGGGGTGCCGTGCAGCCCGTAGGTATAGCTGGTCTTGTCTTTCCACTCGCGGGCGCGCATGGCCGCCACGTTCTGGAAGATCACGGTGGAAGCCTTGTGCACGGCCGGCTGCGGCGCGGAGAAACCGGCCGGCGGCACGTAGGCGTGGTGGATCAGGCGTGTCGCGGGCTCGGAGCCCGGCGTGGCGTCGGAGTCAGGAAGGGTCATGCGGAGATGGTATCGCCGCCGGCCCGTCCGCTGGCGCAACGGGGCGCACAGCATCGGGGGCGTTTGGTCGCCGCGCTCAGCCCGTGGCGCCCGGCGCGACGGTGAGCTGGTTCACCACCGAGTTCACGCCCTTGACGTTCTCGGCGATGCGGCTGGCGCGTTCGCGGGCCACGTCGTTCTTCACGGGGCCGGACAGCGTCACGATGCCATTACGGGTGTCCACGTCGATCTTGATGGCGCTCAGTTCGGCATCCTGGGCCAGTCCGGCGGTCACCTTCGCGGTGATGCCGGCGTCGTCCATCACTTCGGCAGCGCGGGCGGCGGCCTGGCGCGATGCCTGGCTGGCTTCGGTGGCGGCGGCTTCCATGCGGCGCTGCGCATCGGAGGCGGCCTCGCCCGTGCGTTCGATCGTGGCGTCGATCTTCTGGCCGACGGTCTGCTCGTCCTGCCGGTTGCAGGCGGCCAGGCCGAACGCGAGCGCGGTGGCCGACAGGATGGTCAGCACGCGCTGCTGGGTGCTCTTGGGGGAAGGGGCATCGTGCGTCATGGAGGTCTCCTCGAAGGGTCCGGGGAACGGGTTGAAGCCACTGTAGGCTCGACCGTGGCGCCCCCCGGTCGGACAAAGCCGAAGCTTGCGTAGGACGCCTGAGGCGAGAATCGCCCCATGCCTCCCGCACCGTCTCCCGCCCCCGGTCCACACCCCACGGCCACGCCGCCCGCGCTGTCCGACCGACGCCGCGCCCTGCAGCGCTGGTTCCCTTTCCTGGCCTGGCCGCGGCCCGGTCCGCAGTTGCTCCAGGGCGAGTTCTGGGCCGGCATGACCGTGGGACTGATGCTGGTGCCCCAGGGCGTGGCCTATGCCGCCCTCGCCGGCATGCCGCTCGTGACAGGCATCTACGCCTCGCTCGTGCCGGCGCTGATCGCGGTGCTGTGGAGTTCCTCCACGCGCCTGGGCGTCGGCCCCACGGCCCTCACCAGCCTGCTGATCGGCGCCTCGCTCACGGGCATGGCCGAGCCGGGCAGTGCCCAGTGGGTGGCACTGGCGGCGTGGATGGCCCTGCTCTCGGGCCTGGTGCAACTGCTGCTGGGCGCGGTGCGGGGCGGCTGGCTGCTCAACCTGGTGACGTCGCCCGTGCTGAGCGGGTTCACGCAGGCAGCGGCGCTGCTGATCCTGGCTTCGCAGCTGCCGGCGCTGCTCGGGCTGCGCACCACCTGGCATGCGCTGGCCGCCTCGCCCTCGATCCACCATTTCGACGGCACGGCCGCCGCCTTCGGGCTGGGCAGCCTCGCGTTGCTGACGCTTGCGCGCCGCTGGCGCTCCAGCTTTCCGTCGGCCATCGTGATCGTGGGCGTGGCCGCCATCGCGAGCCGCGCGCTCGGCTATGCCGACCACGACGGGGCCGTGGTGGGCCACCTGCCGTCCGGCCTGCCGCAGCCCTACTGGCCCGGCTGGCTCAGCTGGGAGCAGTTCGGGCAGTTGCTGATGCCGGTGCTCGTGGTGACGCTGGTGAGTTTCCTGGAGACCGCGTCGTCGGCCAAGGTCGAGCACCAGCAGGGCGGCACGCGCTGGAACGAGAACCAGGACCTCATCGCCCACGGCCTCGCCAAGATGGGTTCGGGGCTGTGCGGCAGCTTCGCCACCAGCGCATCGTTCTCGCGGTCGGCAATCAATCTGTATGCCGGCGCCAAAAGCGGCTGGGCGACGATCTTCGCGCTGGCCCTCGTGCTGGCGGTGCTGTTGTGGCTCACTCCGGCGCTCTACCACGTGCCGCAGTCGGTACTGGCCGCCGTGGTGGTGGCCGCCGTGACCAGCCTCATCAAGCCGGCGGTGCTCTGGCGGCTGTGGCGCATCTCGCGCGTCGAAGCACTGATCGGGGGCCTGACGTTCTTCCTGACGCTGGCGACGGCGCCGCGCATGTATTGGGGCGTGCTGGCCGGCCTGGTCATGAACCTGTGCCACTTCCTCTACCAGCGGCTGCACCCGCGCATCATCGAGGTGGGTCAGCACCCCGATGGCAGCCTGCGCGACCGGCATCTGTGGCTGCTGCCGCCGCTGGCGCCCGCGCTCTTCGCGGTGCGGATGGATGCCGAACTCGACTTCGCATCCGCCGCGGCGCTCGAGCGCCGCATCTCGGACCACCTGGCGGCCCATCCGGACATGCGGCACGTGTGCCTTTTCGCGCTGCCGGTCAACCGCATCGACGTGACCGGCGTCGAATGCTTCGCGCGTCTGCGCGGGCTCGCCACGGCCCAGGGCGGAGCGCTCCACGTCAGCGGCATGAAGCTGCCGGTCGAGCAGGTCCTGCGCCGCGCGGGCCTGCTGGACGGGCCGGGCCTGGTGCTTTACCGTACCGATGGCGAAGCCCTGATGGCGTTGCAACGGTTACCCCTGTAGTTACCTATGGGGGCATGCGCGCTGATACACTCGACCCACACTGTTTGTTGCATTTTGTGTCTGAATCTGCGACCCCTCCCTCCGTGGACCTGCGCGACCTGCGCCTGACGACAGCGCACGCTCTGGTCGCTCAGGCGCTGGGCTCCGAAGCCGCCATCCCGCGCGATACGCCCCTGCATTACCTGCAGGGCCTGATCGACGGCCTGTGCGAGCTGTCGCTGAAGGACCCCCTCACCGGCCTGGCCAACCGCCGCCATTTCCGCACCGTCCTGGAGCGCGAAATCGACCGCGTCACGCGCGCGGGCGAAGCGGCCTTGCTGCTGATGCTCGACATCGACCACTTCAAGCGGGTCAACGACACCTACGGGCACCTGGCCGGCGACATCGTGCTGCAGTCGGTGGCGCGCACCCTGAGCAGCTGCGTGCGGCCCATGGACACCCTCTCGCGCTACGGCGGCGAGGAGTTCGCCGTGGTGCTGCCGGCCTGCCAGGCCGGCTTTGGTCGCGTGGTCGCCGAGCGCATCCGCCGCGCGGTGGAGCGCACGCCTGTGCGCATCTCGCCCACGGTCGAGCTGAACATCACGGTCAGCGTGGGCGGCGCCTTCGCATTGCAATGGATCCGCAGCACCACGCTGCTCTGGACCGAGCGGGCCGACAGCCAGCTCTACAAGGCCAAGATGGCAGGCCGCAACCGTGTCAGCATCGAGGACCAGCCGGACAGCACCGTGAGTGCCGAGGAGAAGAGTTTGCTTTTCGGTCCGCTGTACACTCCCTCGGGTTGGGGCGACCTTCCCCCGCCCTTGGATTCCACAGGCAGCGCCTATTGAAAGCACAGAGATGACCGACGCGCTGTCACCCCGTTCCACACCGCCGGCTCCGCAAGCCCCTGCGCCGGGCCGGCCCCCTGCCCCCACGCCCGCGCCCGCCGGTGCACGCATCATCGCCATCACCAGCGGCAAGGGTGGCGTGGGCAAGACCTTCGTTTCCGCCAACCTCGCGGCGGCCCTTACCCGCCGCGGGCACCGCGTGCTCGTGCTCGACGCCGACCTGGGCCTCGCCAATCTCGACGTGGTCCTGAACCTGCACCCCAAGGTCACGCTGCACGACGTGTTCACCGGCAAGGCCGACCTCGAAGACGCGGTGATCGATGCGCCCGGCGGCTTCTCCGTCGTGCTCGCCGGCTCCGGCATGGTCGAGTATTCGCGCCTCACCCCCGAGGTCCGCAGCGAGTTCCTCAACGTCATCCAGACCCTGGCGCCGCGCTTCGACGTGGTGCTGCTCGACACCGGCGCCGGCATCTCCGACGTGGTGCTGTTCTCGGTCTCGCTCGCGTCCGAGGTGCTGATCGTGGCCACGCCCGAGCCCACCTCGCTCACCGATGCCTACGCGGCCATCAAGGTGCTCGCGACCCAGCAGAAGCGCCAGTACGTTCGCATGGTGGTCAACCAGGCCGCGCGCCCGGGCGACGGCCGGGCCATCACCAGCCAGCTCCAGCAGGTGCTGGACCGCTTCGTGACCACCGAATCGGGCCGCCCCATGCGTCTGCTGCACATGGGCGACATCCCCGCCGACACCTCCGTGCGCGATGCGGTCATGCGGCGACAGCTGCTGCTGATGCAGATGCCGGGCTGCCCCGCGGCCCTGGCGATCGCGCAGCTGGCCAACAAGATCGATTCCACGCTGCTCACGCCCGCGGCCTGACGCGCCGCGGTGCGGGCGGGGGACGCGGGGCCGGTACCCCCTGCCCCGCGCAGTGCAGCGCTGCCCGCCGGGCGAGCCCATCGCGATGAACCACACCGACGTCCTCAACATCTCCTGCTATCTGTTCGTGCCGCTGCCCGACGCAGCCGATCTGCGCGACCGCATCCACTCCCGCTGCCTGGAGGGCCACCTCAAGGGCACCATCCTGCTCGCCGAGGAAGGCATCAACCTGTTTCTTGCGGGCCCCGCGTCCGCCGTGCGCGGCTTCGTGGCATGGCTGCGGGAAACGGATGCGCGTTTCGCGCCGCTCGACCCGAAGGAAAGCTGGTCCGCCACGCAGCCCTTCCGCAAGATGCTGGTGAAAGTGAAGCGCGAGATCATCCGCATGGACCACCCCGCCATCCGCCCCGCCGCCGGGCGGGCACCCGCGGTGGACGCGCCCACGCTGCGCCGCTGGCTCGACCAGGGCCACGACGACGCGGGCCGGCCGGTGGTCACGCTCGACACCCGCAATGCCTTCGAGGTGGACCACGGCACGTTCGAAGGCGCCATCGACTGGCGCATCGCGAAGTTCACCGAATTCCCGCCCGCGCTGCGCGCGCACAAGTCCGCGCTCAAGGACAAGACGGTGGTGAGCTTCTGCACGGGCGGCATCCGCTGCGAGAAGGCCGCGATCCTCATGCGCGAGGAAGGGCTCGAACACGTCTACCAGCTCGAAGGCGGCATCCTCAAATACTTCGAGCAGACCGATGGCGCGCACTACCGCGGCGGCTGCTTCGTGTTCGACGAGCGCGCGGTGCTGGCCGCGGACCTGTCGGCACCGATGGTCGAAGTCGCGGCGCCGGGCACACCAGATGCTACTAAAAAGTGAGCAAGCTATTCAATGGATACGGCGGCATGGAGCCGATCCGACTCCAAACCGCTCCATGAATGCCCTCAGGGCTTGAAATGCCGCTCGGGCAGCGGGATGCGCTCCGGATCGCCAGGAACGCTGCCCAGGCGCCCGGCCTCCCAGTCGTCCGCGGCCTGCACGATGCGCTCCTTGCGGTCGGAGACGAAGTTCCACCAGATGTGGCGCGGGCCGTCCAGCGGCGCACCGCCGATCACGACGCAGCGCACCGGCCCCTCTCCTTCCGCGGCCTGTATCCGCACCGGGCCGTCGCCGAGCGGAACAGCGAGCGTGCCGGCGGGCTGGCCCATGGCGCGGCCGGCAGCATCCTCCAGCCGCAGCGCGCCCTCCACCGCGTAGATCGCCATCTCGGGCATGAGCGCCGGCAGGGGCAGCGCGCCGCCCGCGGGCAGTTGCACATCCAGGTACAGCGTGGGCGAGAGCGTGGCCACGGGCGAGGTGGCGCCGAAGGCGCTGCCGATGAGCACCCGCATGCGCCCGCCGAGGGCGTCGTGCACCTCCGGAATGGCGTCGGCGGGCGTATGCACGAAGGACGGCGCCGTCTCCCCGTGCTCCGAGGGCAGCGCGGCCCAGAGCTGGATACCGTGGTTCACATACGAGCGCCCGTGCAGCCGCTCGGGCCGCCGTTCGGAATGCACGATGCCGCGGCCGGCCGTCATCCAGTTGATGGCGCCGGGCGCGATCTCCTGGGCGGAGCCGAGGCTGTCGCGGTGCATGATCGCGCCGTCGAACAGGTAGGTGACCGTGGCGAGCCCGATGTGCGGATGCGGGCGCACGTCGTACTCGGACTCCGGCTGCACATCCACCGGCCCGAAATGGTCGAAGAAGACGAAGGGGCCGATGGACCGGCGCTGCAGCGCGGGCAGCAGCCGCCGGACATGGAAGCCGCCCCCCAGGTCCTTGGCGTGGCCGTTCAGCAGCAGGAAGGGCGGCGCGGCAGCGCCGTTGTCGTCGGGGGGAGCGGCATCGGTGCCCATGGGCGGTCCTCCGGGTACGGGCCTGCGCTTTCAGCGGAGGCGGACAGGGGAACGGGCGGCAGGCGCTGCCGCCCGTGCGAAGCGCGAACCGTATCAGCCGCGCAGCCGCTGCGCAATCTGCGCCACGCGGGCGCCGTAGGCACGGCCGGTTTCGAGGTCGCCCGGCAGCATCTCCTGCACGCTGGCATCCGAGGGGGATTGGGCCAGCACACCCACCGAGCCGCCGAGGTTGTTCACGTCGTTGCGCGTGGCGGCCTTGGCGTTGCTGGGGAGCATGCCCAGGCTGACCCAGATGCCGCCGTGCTGCGAAGCCAGCGTCTGCAGGGCGATCAGCGACACCTGCTTGTCGCCGTTCAGGCTGGCGCTGTTGGTGAAGCCGCCGAAGACCTTGTCCTGCCAGGCGCGGCCGAACCAGGCCTTGGACGACGCGTCGGCGAATTTCTTGAACTGCCAGCTCGGGCCGCCCATGTACGTGGGGGTGCCGAAGATGATGCCGTCCGCCGCGGCCAGGGTGTCCCAGCCGCCTTCGGGCAGGTTGCCGTCGGCGTCGATGGCGACGAGCTGCGCGTTGGCGCCTTCGGCGACGGCCTGGGCCAGGCGCTGGGTGTGGCCGTAGCCCGAGTGGTAGACGACTGCGATGTTTGCCATGGAAGAACTCCGGGTTGGGTTGAGGAAAAAACCGAAATAAGTAACGGGAGAAAACCTGTGCGGGCCGCGGCGACCGGTCAGGCGGCGAGATCGAGCACCAGCACCTCGGCACCCTGGCCGTGGCGCAGGTCCAGATGGGTTTCATGCTCGATGAACACCGCATCGCCGCCCGACAGCGCGCGGCCATTGGCCTGCAGGGTGCCGCGCACCATGTGCACATAGCATTTCCGGGCCGGGTCGAGCGCCAGCGCGGCAGCATCCGCCCCGTCGAACCGGCCCGCATAGACGCGGGCATCCGCATGGAGCGCGAGCGCCCCTGGCGGGGCCGCCGGCGCCGCCAGCAGGTGCAGCAGACCGGCTTCCTGCAGCGCGGGGCCCGGCACCTGTGCGCATTCGGGCACGGCGCCCCGGCAGCCCGGCTCCAGCCAGATCTGCAGGTAGTGCGCGGGCTGGTCCGGGGCCTGGTTGAACTCCGCGTAGGTGACGCCGGTGCCCGCGCAGATACGCTGCACATGGCCCGCGGGAATCGACTGGACCCGGCCGCCGCAGTCGCGGCAGGCGAGCACGCCCGACAGCACGTAGCTCAGGATCTCGACGTCGCGGTGGCTGTGCAGGCCCAGGCCCGCGCCGGGGGCGATGCGGTCTTCGTTCAGCACCCGCAGGTTGCCGAAGCCCATGTACCGCGCGTCGCGGTAACCGGCGAAGGAGAAGCTGTGGAGCGATCGCAGCCAGCCGTGGTCGGCGTGGCCCCGGTCGCACGATTTGCGGACAGTCAGCATGGAGGCAGCGGTGGACAGTGCCGCCACTGTAGAAGCCGGCTCCGCCTTGCGGGCGCAGCGCGATTGAAGGCATCATTCAAAACCTTTGAATTGCCAGCCACCCATGACCTCGAACGCCACCGCCCGCGACGCCCTGACGCCCGACACCCTGGCCATGCTGCAGGTGATCGCGGAAACCGGTAGTTTCGCGGCGGCCGCCCGGCAGCTCGGGCTGGTGCCCAGCGCCCTGACCTACCGGGTGCGCCAGATCGAGGAAGCGCTCGACGTGCTGCTGTTCGACCGCAGCGCGCGCCAGGCGCGCCCCACCGCCGCCGGCAGCGAACTCCTGCGCGAGGGCGCGCGCCTGCTCGAAGAGGTGGAGGCCGTCGCGCACCGGGTGCGCCGGGTCGCCACGGGCTGGGAGCCGCAGCTCACCATCGCCGCCGACGGCGTGATCTCTCCCACCACGCTGCTGGAGCTGGTCGAGGCGTTCTATGCCCAGTCGCCCCCGACGCGGCTCAAGCTGCGCGACGACATCCTCACGGGCACGCTCGAAGCGCTCACCAGCGGCCGCGCGGACCTCGCGATCGGCGTGGCCGTGAACGCATCCAACGCGGCAGGACTGCAGGGTGCGGCGATGGGCGACCTGCTCTTCCTGTTCACTGTGGCGCCCCACCACCCGCTGGCGACCGCGCCCGAGCCGCTCACCGACACGGTCCTGCGCCAGCACCGCGCCATCGCCGTGGCGGATTCGGCGCAGCGCGGCGGTGTCACCATGGGCCTGCTGGGTGGGCAGGACGTGCTGACCGTGGACAGCATGCAGACCAAGCTGCAGGCCCAGTTGCGCGGCCTGGGCGCGGGCTTCCTGCCCGAGCCGATGGTGCGGCCCTACGTGGACGCGGGGCGCCTGGTCGTGCGCGATGTGGCGCGCCCCGCCCGGCGCGTGCGCCTGCACTACGCATGGGGCGGCGCGGGCCATGCGCCGCCCGGCCGCGCGCTGCAGTGGTGGCTGCAGCAGCTCGAAAGCCCGGCCACGCGCGCCGCGCTGCTCGAAAACCACCACCCTTTCTGACCCCGGTGCGATGCGCCGCACACCCCCCTGTTTTTCCCACCTCCGCGGCGCCGCATGCCGTGTAGAGTGAACCCATCCACGGCGGCCGCAAGGCCCCGACGATGCATCCCAGAAAGGCCGGACCATGACCTCTTCACGATCCCACTCCCGCTTCCGCACCCGAGACGCCGCCGACCACGCGGCGCCCTCCCCGCAGCCCTCCTCCGTCCGGCGCTTCGCAGTGATCGGCGCGGGCATGGCCGGCATCGCCTGTGCCCGCACGCTCGTGCAGGCCGGCCACGCCGCGGTGGTCTTCGAGCAGGCGGAGCGGCCCGGCGGGCGCACGGCCACGGTGGATTCGCCGTTCGGCGGGTTCGATGCCGGCGCCCAGTACTTCACCGTGCGCGACGACCGTTTCGCACGGGCCCTGGAAACCGTGCCGGGCCTGTGCCGGCCCTGGAGCGCGACCACCGTGCGCGTGCTGGACTCCGCGGGCCGCGTGGCCGCCGCCGCGCCGCCGCCACGCGAGCCCCACTGGGTGGCCACGCCCGGCATGCAGTCGCTGGTGGGCGCCTGGGCCGAGCCCCTGGCACGCGCCGGCCAGTTGCTGGCCGGCGCCCGGGTGACGCACATCGCGCGCGATCCGCTGCAGCCCACGGGCTGGCAGTTGCGCACCCAAGCGCCGGACGGCGGGCAGCACGTGCATGCCGGCTTCGACGCGGTGCTGCTGGCCCTGCCCGCCTCCGAGGCCCTTGCGCTGCTGCAGTCCTGCGGCCTGGCTCCAGCTCTCGCCAAGGCGCTGGAGACCGTCGAGGTGGCGCCCTGCTGGACGCTGATGCTCGCCTATCCCCATGCGGTGCAACCCGGCCTGACCACGCTGGGCCCGCAGTGGAACGCGGCGCGCAGCACCCACCACCGCATCGCCTGGCTGGCCCGCGAATCGTCCAAGCCCGGGCGCTCGGGCGTGGAACGCTGGACCGTGCAGGCCAGCCCGGCCTGGTCGGCCGAACACCTGGACGACGCGCCCGAGCGCGTGAAAGCCAAGCTGCTCAAGGCCTTCGCCGAAGTGACGGGCGTGCGCGCAGCCCCGGTCCATGCCGAGGTGCTGCGCTGGCGCGACGCGCAGACGGCGCGCCCGCTCGGCCGAAGCCACCTGTGGGATGCGGGCGCGGGCATCGGCCTGGCGGGCGACTGGTGCCTGGGGCATCGGGTCGAGGATGCGTTCGTGTCGGGGCTGGAGCTGGCCCTGGCACTGGCATGAGCCGGCGCTACATCGGCCGATTCGCTCCCTCGCCCACCGGCCCGCTGCATGCCGGCTCGCTGGTCGCCGCGCTGGCCAGCTGGCTGGACGCACGCGCCGCGGACGGTGGGCGCGGCGGACGCTGGCTGGTGCGCATGGAAGACGTGGACGGCCCGCGCTGCCAGCCCGGCGCCGCCGAAACCATCCTGCGGCAGCTCTCGGACTGCGGCCTGCAGCCCGATGGGCCGGTGCTGTGGCAATCGTCGCGGGAGGCGCGCTATGCGGCCGTGCTCGGCGGCATGGTCGAGCGCCGGCAGGCCTATCCCTGCGCCTGCACGCGCGCCGACATCGAGCGCGTCCACCGCCAGCACCACGGCGAACGCCACCGGCATGCCGAGCTGCCCTACCCCGGCACGTGCCGGCACGGTCTCGGCGGCCGCGCGGCCCGTTCCTGGCGGTTCCATGCGACGGAAATCCAGAAAAGATTCTCGGAAGCCAGCCCCGCGCCCGGCACGCCGGACGCCGCCTTGCAGCCCCGGTTCGATGCCCACGGCGTGGCCTGGCACGATCGCCGGCTCGGCCCGCGCCAGCAGGACGTGGCCGGCGTGGTGGGCGACTTCGTGCTGCGCCGCGCCGACGGGCTGTGGGCCTACCAGCTGGCCGTGGTGGTGGACGACGCAGACCAGGCCGTCACCCACGTGGTCCGCGGGGAAGACCTGCTGGACAACACGCCCCGGCAGCTCCTGCTGCAGCACGCCCTCGGGTGGCCGGCGCCGGTGTACCTGCACACGCCGCTGGTGCGTGCGGCCGACGGAGAGAAGCTTTCCAAGCAGCACGGCGCTCCGGCCGTGGACACGCGCGAGCCGCTGGCCGCGCTGTCCGCCGCCGCCTCCGTGCTGGGCCTGCCGGCCCTGCTGCATCCGCACGACAGCGGCGTTTCCGGGGCGTTGGCTTACTGGGCGCAGGCGTGGCCGCGAATCTACAATCCACCATCGTGACAGCTACGCAATCCCCCCTGGCCGACACCGGCCCCGCCTCCCCCGCCGCACCGCGCGGCGACGGCCTCGCGCCCGCGGACGTTCCGTTTCCCAAGGCCATCAAGTCCTATGTCCGGCGTGCCGGCCGAACCACCACCGGCCAGGCCAAGGCGCTCGAAACCTGGGGCGCCGAATTCATCCTCGACTACGCCCCCGAACCCATCGACGCCGATGCCGCCTTCGGCCGCTCCGCCCCGCTGATCCTGGAGATCGGCTTCGGCATGGGCGAGGCCACCGCGCACATCGCGGGCGTGCGCCCGCAGGACAATTTCCTGTGCTGCGAAGTGCACGAGCCCGGCGTCGGCGCGCTGGTCAAGCGCATCGGCGAGCAGGGCCTCTCCAACATCCGCATCCTGCAGCACGACGCCGTCGAGGTGATCGACCACATGCTGCCGGAGGGCACGCTCCAGGGCGTGCACATCTTCTTTCCCGATCCCTGGCACAAGAAGCGCCACAACAAGCGCCGCCTGATCCAGCCGGCGCTGGTCGCCAAGCTCGCCCGGCGGCTGCGCACCGGGGGATACCTGCATTGCGCCACCGACTGGCAGCCCTACGCCGAACAGATCCTGGAAGTGCTTTCCGCCGAGCCGCTGCTCTCCAACACGGCGGACGGCTACGCGCCCCAGCCGGATTACCGCCCACTCACCAAGTTCGAGAACCGGGGCCTGCGCCTGGGCCATGGGGTGTGGGATCTCGTGTTCGAGCGCAAGCCCTGAACCGCCGCGCCTCTGCATTCCGCAACGCCAAGCACCCACCATTCCATGAAGCCCATCCTCGACAACCTGGTCGAAATGACCGGCCACCGCGACCACCTGCGGCTGGAAGTGTCGGTGCTCTCGACGCTGCAGAAGCTGCCATCGATCAAGTCCGTGCGCGCACTGGAGGTCTTCCAGTCGGGCGGGGAGGCCTACGTGCGGCCACGCACCTGGCACGAGAACGGGCAGATGGTCACGAGCGACTGGGAGGCGCCCTCCGACCCGCGCCGGCAGCCGCTGTCGGACTATCCGGCGCTGCAGGACTGCATCGTGCGGCGCGAGCAGCATGGCCTGCAGTCGGTGCGGCGCGGCGAACACATGCTCTGGATGCCGGTATGGCTCCATGACCAGGTGCACGCCTGCATCGAGGTCACGCAGTCGCGGCCCTTCGCGGCGCACAAGCTCGACGTGATCCAGAGCGTGTTCTTCGTCTACCAGAACTACCAGAGCCTGCTCGACTACAGCGAGCGCGACGCACTCACCGGCCTCTTCAACCGCAAGACCTTCGACGAGCAGTTCGCCCGGCGCGCGGGCGTGCCGAGCGGCACCCTGCCGGCCGAGAGCGTGCACCCCGAGCCGGCCGATCCCGCGCTGCGCGGCGAGCCGCCCCAGCACTGGCTGGCCGTGGTGGACATCGACCACTTCAAGCAGGTGAACGACCGCTTCGGCCACCTGTACGGCGACGAGGTGCTGATCCTGATCGCCAACATCCTGCGCAGCTCGTTCCGCAGCCACGACCGCATCTTCCGGTTCGGCGGCGAGGAGTTCGTGGTGCTGCTGCGCTCCACCACGCTCAGCACCGCGCACAAGGTCTTCAACCGGTTCCGTACCGCGGTGCAGGAGTACCGGTTCCCGCAGGTCGGGCAGGTCACCGTGAGCCTGGGATTTGCCAACACCGACCGCGGCGCGCCCGTGGAGATCCTGGGCCAGGCCGACCAGGCCCTCTACTACGCCAAGGAGAACGGCCGCAACCGCGTGTGCTACTACGACGACCTGGTGCGCGAAGGCCACCTGCACACCAAGGTGGCGAACGACGACGTCGAATTGTTCTGAGCGGAGCCGCCGCGCACCACGCGAACGGCCCCGTGGCCCCAAGAGCAAAAGCCCGCTGACGCGGGCTTTGTACTTTCTGGCGCGCAGGGGGTGCGCCTGCCAGCCGGCCTTCGCGGCCCGCAGGCCGGGCCGGGCCGGGCCGGGCGCGCGGCAGGCCGCACGCCCCGGTGGTGTCAGGCCGTCAGGCGCGCTCGCCCACCCAGCCGGCCACGGCGGCCAGCGCCGCAGGCAGCGCCGCGGGGTTGGTGCCGCCGGCCATGGCCATGTCGGCCTTGCCGCCGCCCTTGCCGCCCACCTGGCTCGCCACGAAGTTGACCAGCTCGCCGGCCTTGACCCGGCCCGTGCTGTCGGCGGTCACGCCCGCGGCGATCTGCACCTTGTCGCCATCGACGGCCGCCAGCACGATGGCGGCGGTCTTGAGCTTGTCCTTGAGCTTGTCCATGGTGTCGCGCAGGGTCTTGGCATCGGCGCCGGGCAGCGTGGCGGCCAGCACCTTCAGGCCCTTCACCTCCACGGCCTGGCCGACCAGTTCGTCGCCCTGGCTGGAAGCGAGCTTGCCCTTGAGGGCCGCCACTTCGCGCTCCAGTGCCTTGAGCTGGTCCAGCGCCTGGCCGATGCGGCCCGTGAGTTCCGACGCCGGGGCGCGCAGCGCGCCCGAGGCCTTCGTCACGGTGTCTTCGAGCTGCTGCAGGTAGGCCAGCGCGCCCGCGCCCGTCACGGCCTCGATGCGGCGCACGCCCGCGGCCACGCCGCCCTCGGCCACGACCTTGAAGAGGCCGATGTCGCCCGTGCGCGCCACGTGCGTGCCGCCGCAGAGTTCGCGGCTGGTGCCGATGTCGAGCACGCGCACGGTCTCGCCGTACTTCTCGCCGAACAGCATCACCGCGCCGGTCTTCTGGGCGGATTCGATGTCCATCACGCGCGCGCCGGTGGGCGTGTTGGCCAGGATCTCGGCATTCACGCGCTGCTCGATCTCGCGGATCTGCGCATCGGTGAGCGGTGCGTTGTGCGCGAAGTCGAAGCGCGTGCGCTCGGCATTCACGAGCGAGCCCTTCTGCTGCACGTGGCTGCCCAGCACTTCGCGCAGGGCCTTGTGCATGATGTGCGTGACCGAGTGGTTGCGCATGGTGGCCAGGCGCAGCGAGGCATTCACCTCGGCCTGCACCGCATCGCCCACGCGCAGCGTGCCGGCCTCCAGGCGGCCGTGGTGGCCGTACACGTCGGCGCGGATCTTGAGCGTGTCATCCACCGCGAAACGCGCGCCGCCCGCCTGGATCACGCCCTGGTCGCCCACCTGCCCGCCGCTCTCGGCGTAGAAAGGGGTGTTGTCCAGCACCACCACGCCGCTCTGGCCGGCCTCCAGCGCCTGGGCACCGGTGCCGTCCACGTAGATGGCGACGACCTTCGCGCTCTCGGTCAGGCCGTCGTAGCCGCTGAAGCGGTTGGCCTCGCCCGCATAGTCGAGCGCCTTGTCCATCTTGAACTTGCCGGCCGCGCGGGCCTGGGCCTTCTGCCGCTCCATCGCGGCGCGGAAGCCCTCTTCGTCCACCGACACGCCGCGCTCGCGGCACACGTCGTTGGTCAGGTCGAGCGGGAAGCCGTAGGTGTCGTGCAGCTTGAAGGCCACGTCGCCCGGCAGCACCTGGGCGCCGCCGGCCAGGGCCGCGTCGAGGATGTCCATGCCGTTGGCGAGCGTCTCGAAGAAGCGCTCTTCCTCGGCTTTCAGCACTTCGGTGATGCGCTGCTCCTGCTCGCGCAGCTTGGGGTAGGCATCGCCCATCTGCAGGGCGAGGTCCTTGACCAGCTTGTGGAAGAACGGCGTCTTGCGGCCCAGCTTGTAGCCGTGGCGGATGGCGCGGCGCACGATGCGGCGCTGCACGTAGCCGCGGCCTTCGTTGCTGGGGATCACGCCGTCGCTCACCAGGAACGCGGTGGCGCGGATGTGGTCGGCGATCACCTTGAGCGACGGCGTGGCCAGGTCGGCCACGCCCGTCTCGCGACCGGCGGCGCGGATGAGCGCGTCGAACAGGTCGATCTCGTAGTTGCTGTGCACGTGCTGCAGGATGGCGGCCAGGCGCTCCAGGCCCATGCCGGTGTCCACGCAGGGCGCGGGCAGCGGCGAGACGGAGCCGTCCTCGGCCATGTCGAACTGCATGAACACGTTGTTCCAGATCTCGATGAAGCGGTCGCCGTCCTCATCGGGGCTGCCCGGAGGGCCGCCGGGGATGTGCGGGCCGTGGTCGTAGAAGATCTCGGAGCACGGGCCGCAGGGGCCGGTGTCGGCCATCATCCAGAAGTTGTCGGACTTGTAGCGGCCGCCCTTGTTGTCGCCGATGCGGATCACGCGCTCGGGCGGCAGGCCGATTTCCTTCGTCCAGATGTCGTAGGCCTCGTCGTCCTCGGCATAGACGGTGGCGAGCAGGCGCTCCTTGGGCAGGCCGTACACCTCGGTGAGCAGCTCCCAGGCCCATTTCAGCGATTCGCGCTTGAAGTAGTCGCCGAACGACCAGTTGCCCAGCATTTCGAAGAAGGTGTGGTGGCGCGCGGTGTAGCCCACGTTCTCCAGGTCGTTGTGCTTGCCGCCGGCGCGCAGGCAGGCCTGGACGGAGGTGGCACGCACGTAGGGGCGCTTGTCGGTGCCCAGGAACACGTCCTTGAACTGCACCATGCCGGAGTTGGTGAACATCAGCGTGGGGTCGTTGCCCGGCACCAGCGGGCTGGACGGCACCACGGTGTGGCCCTTGGATGCGAAGAAGTCCAGAAAACTCTTGCGGATGTCGGCAACGGACGACGGCGGGGTCGGTTTCGTCATGGGCGGAAGGGGCGCGAGCCTGTAGGTGCGTGCGCTGCGCCGGGCGCAGCCGCGGGAATATGAAGACGTAACCCGTGATTCTATCGAGCCGGGCCCGCCTTTCCCGTGGCCGCGCGGCCCGGCCCCGGGCGGCGCGTGGGCGCCCGGTCAGCGCCGGGGCCGCTGCGGCTGGCGGTTGGTGTAGCTCGCGTTGCCCAGGCCCGTGCCCACGGTGAGCACGGCCCAGCGCTCCACGTCCTGCGTGAAGGGCAGCTCCGAGAGGCCCTGCACCACGGCGTCGTTGTGCAGGCAGACCTGCGTGCGCCCCCCGCCGATGGAGGGCAGGCGCTCGCAGAGGTCGCGCGGCAGGTGGAAGCGGATGCTCTCCCAGTTGCCCGGCAGGTTCTGCGTGCCGCCCGCCAGCGAGCCGTCTTCGCAGACCAGCCCCGGGCAGGCCACGCCCACGAACGGCGCCAGGCTCAGGCCGCGCTTTTGCGCGTGCTCCACCAGCTCTTCGAGGATGCCGGCGATGCCTTCCACCAGTTCGTCGCGGCGCGGCTCGTCGTCGGCATGGCCCCATTTCTCGCGGCGCAGCACCTCGGCCCTGGACATGTCGGGCGCCGAGTGCAGGTGCGTCTGCACGATGCCGCAGCGCACGTTCGTGCCGCCGATGTCCACCGCGAGGATCGCGTCGTAGCTCTGCAGCAGCGCGGGCGGGGCGAGGTGCACCCAGCCGATCAGGCCGCCTTCGTCGGCATGGTGGTGCAGCAGGCGCAGCTCCACCGGATCCTTCTTTTTCTGTTTGAGCTCGGCCGCCAGCAACTCCGACGCCCGGGCGATCGCGCGGCCGCCCACCTCGCTCTGGTGGAAGCCGCCGCCCACGATCACGCGCTCGACGCCCTTCCAGGTCTTGTGCTGCAGGAACTGCTGCACCACGTGCGCGAACTGCTGCGCATAGTCTTCCGAGGCGGCCTCGATGGTGCGGGCAGCGGAGCCGTCCTTCTCGAACATCGCATCCAGCCGCTGCTTGCTGATCTCGCGCGTGGGCTTGTCGCCCAGGGGGTCCTTGCCGGCCATGTCGGCGTACACCGTGCGCCAGGCATCGAGCATGTGCCGGAAGGCCGTGCGGCTGGCGTTGTCGCCCACATAGCCGTCGCCGTCGCGCAGCTCCAGGCTGTATTCGCCGATGGTGACGGACGCCAGTTCCATCGCTCCATGCGGGCCGGCCGCGCACAGCGCGAGCCGGGCCTTTTCCTCGCGCTCTGCGGCCGCGGCGGACGCCGGAGCTTCTTCCTTCTCTTTGGATGCCATGGGATGTGTGGTTCAGGTGGAGAGTGGAAGCCGCAGCCGGACGCTGCCGCTTCCGCCGCCCGCACCGCGGGCGCGCACCGCATGGTGGCCCGGCCATGGGGGAGCACCGCGTCAGCCAACGCCGCCAAACCGCGCGGGGCACGCGGAGGGCCGGCAGGCATTTACTATCAAATCAATAGCAAAGTATTCAATGGATACGGCGGCATGGAGCACAAAACGCTTCAAACACTGGGGTGCGCAGGCGATGTGCTGCGGCGCCATGCCGCCTGGACCCGCAGCCCGGCCCACACCGCCAACAGCACCGCGGCGCCGAACACCCAGCCCGACAGCGCGCCCGCGATGCTGCCCGACAGCAGCGTGCCGATGGTGCAGCCCAGGCCGGTCATGGCGCCCCAGCCCAGCAGCACGCCGCCGCTCAGCCCGCGTGCGGCGTCGCGCAGCGTCGGCCAGCGCGGGGCGAACTGCCGGCTGGCGAGCGCCGCGACGAACGCGCCCGCCACGATGCCGGCCAGCAGCGCCGCATTGGGCGTG
This sequence comes from Acidovorax sp. NCPPB 4044, assembly GCF_028069655.1. Lineage (NCBI taxonomy): Bacteria > Pseudomonadati > Pseudomonadota > Betaproteobacteria > Burkholderiales > Comamonadaceae > Acidovorax > Acidovorax sp. NCPPB 4044. Next base: position 1,922,954 of record NZ_JAMCOS010000001.1, on the reverse strand, counting down.
AGCCACTGCGCCTGCGGGGCCGTGGCACAGCCGCCCAGGCTGTCGAGCCCTTCGAGGCGCGCGGGCACCCAGCCCCATTCCGTGCCGAGCGTGCGGGCCGCCCCGCCCAGCGTGGCCGTGACGCCGAGCGGGCGCATGCGCACGATCACGAACGCCGCGATCAGCCCCACGGCCAGCCCGCCCGACCAGTACGCCCAGCGGCCGGTCCAGAGGCGCCGCCACACGTCGCCCACCGTGGGCACCGCGGGCCGCTCGCGCGGCGCTGCGGGCACGCCCGCCTGCCGCCGTGCGTAGCCGCGCCAGAGCAGCGCCGCGGCGGCGCCCAGCACCGCCAGTTCCAGGGCCAGCGCGCCGCCGTAGCCCAGGTGGGCCGGGAGCCAGACCACGGGCGCCTCGGCGATGGCAAGGGTGTAGAGCGGGTTCCACGTGCGAAACCCCAGCAGGAAGCCGAGCGCCGAACCCAGCAGCGCGAACGGGGCCACGGGCGAGCCTTCGGCCAGCCGGTACCAGTGCGCGCTGATGCACGAGCCCGAGACCCCCATGCCCGCGCCGAACGCGAGCCCGGCCGCGACCAGCACCACGCTCACGGGCCCGATGTGCATGTCGGGCGGCAACTGCCCCGGCGCCGGGGCGGCCACCCAGCTGCCCAGCACCACCGTGGTGCCGACGGCGCCCACGGCCAGCGCGAGCAGGATCGCCAGCAGGCCGCGCGGATCGCCGCCTTCGAACCCATCGCGGGCGTGGCAGTAGAAGCAGAACCGCGACCGCTGCAGCACCAGGCCCAGCAGCGCCCCGGCCAGCAGCGCGAAGGCGAGCGTGCGCCCGCCCGCCACGCCCTGCTGCAGCGCCTGGGCGGCCGCCGCGATGCCGGCCAGCAGCGCCACCGAAACCACCGGGCCCGCCACGCCAGCCACTCCCCCCGGCCGCGCCCCGGGTCGTGCCATTACCGTCGATGCCATCGCTCCCTCCCTGCCGCGTCGCGGCCCCTCGAAAACAAAAAAAGCCCGCGGGAGGCGGGCTGTCAAAAGAGACCCCCTACTGACAAACTTTTCGCGGCGCCCGTCCTCGGGGGGACGGTGGCGCTGCCGGCATGCGGGGCGCCGGGGAAGCGCGCCCGCATGCCGTGCGTCATTTCGATGCCCAGACCGTGCCGGCCGGGTTGTTGATGGGCACGGCCACGGCGTTGCCGTATTCAGTCCACGAGCCGTCGTAATTGCGGACCTGGTAGCCCAGGATCTTGCTCAGCGCGAACCAGGTGTGGCTGGAGCGTTCGCCGATGCGGCAGTAGGTGATGACGGGCCTGCTGCCGTCCACGCCCGCCGCCGCGTAGAGCTTGCGCAGCTCGTCGGCCGGCTTGAAGGTGCCGTCCTCGCGCACTGCCTGGCCCCAGGGCACGTTCACGGCGCCGGGCACGTGGCCCGCGCGCAGCGACAGCTCGGGCACGCCGGGAGGCGCGAAGACCTTGCCGGAGAACTCGTCGGCGGAGCGGATGTCCACCAGCTTCGCGTCGCTGCGGCCTTCGGCCACGGCCAGCGTGTCGGCCAGCCTGGCGCGCAGCTGCGGGTTGGGCGCGGTCACGCGGTAGGTGGTGGCGGTGTATTCGGGGACGCGGTTGTTGAGGGGGCGGCTCTCGGCCTCCCACTTCTTGCGGCCGCCGTCGAGCAGCTTGACGTTCTTCACGCCGTAGATGTCGAACACCCAGGCGCCCCAGGCGGCGAACCAGTTGTTGGTGTCGCCGTAGAGCACCACGGTGGTGTCGGCCGCCACGCCGGAGCGCGACAACAGCGCCTCGAACGCTTCCTTGCCCACGATGTCGCGGCGCACCTTGTCGTTCAGGTCGTTGTGCCACGAGAAGTTGACCGCGCCGGGCACGTGGGCGCGCTCGTAGAGGCCGGGGTTGACGCTGACCTCGACGATGCGCACGCGGGCGTTGTCCAGGTTCTGCGCGAGCCACTCGGTGGTGACCAGCGGGCCGTCGGGGACGGGCGTGGCCGCCACGGCCGCCGCGCCGCACAGCGCCAGCGTGGCGCCCCAGGCGGCACGCCGCAGGCTCTGGCGCCAATGCGCGTTGCGCGGTCGTGCGCGGGTCGTGGTGGCGGTGCGGTCGGCGGTGGTCATCCCTCGTCCTTTCGGCAATGCGGTGTGCTGTTCGGTGGTGGCGCCCCGCCGGTGGGCGGCGGGGGTGGAGTCCACTGTAGAGGCCGCCGCAACGGGCGTTAAGCGACAAGATCGCGCTTCGTTATGCGCAAACCGACGCTGCACCGGGCGACCCGCGCAGCGCGGCATACTGGCCGCCCGCCCCTCGGTCCACAGGACCCGTCCTCATTCATCCCGGGGCACACAAGCCCTGCCCCGCACCGCCGTTCACCATGCCGCTGCCGCTCCTGCACTCCACCGCGCGCCTCCGGGGCGCGCCGGCCCTGGCGCTTCTCGCCGCACTGGCGTTGCCCGCAATCGCCCGTGCCGACGCCGGCGACAGCGTGCGCGAGCACGGGTGCATGCGCTGCCATGCGATGGTGCGCACCTACGTGGGCCCGGGCTTCGCGCAGATCGCAGAGCGCTACCGTGGCGACAGGCATGCCGAGAACCACCTCGCGGGCAAGATCCGCAACGGCGGCGCGGGCGCGTGGGGCCGGGCCCTCATGCCCCGGCATCCCCGCATCGGCGAGGAGGAAGCGAGATCGCTCGCACGCTGGATCCTGGCGCAGCGCTGAAGGCCGCGCGCAGGGGTGGCCTACCGTCGCGCGCTGGCCCGGGCGGCCCGGTGGGTCAGGCTTCGCTGCGCAACGCCTCATCCACCGCTTCGCGCGTGAGCGTGGGCACGAAGGTCTCGATGAAGCGGTAGGCATAGCCGCGCAGCCAGCTGCCGCGCCGCAGGCCCAGCCGCGTGAGGTTGACCTCGAACAGGTGGCGCGCGTCGATCATGCGCAGGTGGCGGTCGCGCTCGGGGTCCACCGCGATGGAGGCGACGATGCCCACGCCCATGTCCAGCTCCACATAGGTCTTGATGACGTCCGCGTCCATGGCCGTGAGCACCACGTCGGGCTGCAGCCCTTCGCGCGCGAAGGCCTCGTCGATGTGGGCGCGGCCCGTGTAGCCCAGCTCGTAGGTCACGATCGGGAAGCGCGCGAGCTGCTGCAGCGTGGGCGGATCCGGCAGGTCGAGCAGCGGGTGCTCCGGCGGCACGACGATGCTGTGCGACCAGCGGTAGCACGGCAGCGTGACGAGGTCGCCGTAGCCCGCGAGCGCCTCGGTCGCCACGCCGATGTCGGCCTCGCCCGATTGCAGCATTTCGGCCACCTGCCGCGGCGAGCCCTGGTGCAGGTGCAGCGACACCTGCGGGAACAGCGCCCGGAAGTCGCGGATCACCTGCGGCAGCGCATAGCGGGCCTGCGAGTGGGTGGCGGCGATGGACAGCCGCCCCTCGCCGCTCGCGCGGTAGTCGTGCCCCGCGCGCTTGAGGTTCTCGGCCTCCAGCAGCAGGCGCTCGACGATGGGCAGCAGTGTCGCCCCCGGCGGCGTCAGCCCCGTGAGGCGCTTGCCCACGCGCACGAAGATTTCGAGGCCCAGCTCTTCCTCCAGCTCGCGGATCTGCCGGCTCACGCCGGGTTGCGAGGTGTGGAGCATGTGGGCCACGTCGGTCAGGTTGAAGCCGCAGCGCACGGCCTCGCGCACGGAGCGCAGTTGCTGGAAGTTCATATTCCGTCGTCGTCAGTCAGAGGGTCTTTGCTATGTTTTTATGAGCACTCCATGCAGTGTTTCCGGCGGCATGGAGGCCTTTTTGATCAAACCTTGCCCGCGAGGGCCGCCGCGCCGCAGCCGGGCGCGGCGCGGCGTCAGGCATCGGCGACGAAGCCCGATGCCTCCACCACCGGGCGCCACTTGGCGATTTCGGCCACGCGCAGCGTTTCGAGCTGCGCGGGCGTGCGCGGATCGGGCTCCAGCGCCAGCTCGACCAGCCGGGCGCGCACCTCGGGCGCGGCGAGCGCGGTGTTGAGCGCGCGGTTGACGGCCGCCACGGCCGCGGGCGGCGTGCTGCTGCGCGCCCAGAGGCTGTACCAGCCGCTGCCCACGGCGCGCGGATAGCCCGACTCCGCGAAGGTGGGCACCTCCGGCAGTTCGCGCGTGCGCTTGTCCGAGAAGGTGCCCAGGATGCGGATGCGCCCCTGCCGGTGCAGCGGCAGCAGCTCGGTCGTGGTCTGGATGGCGGAGCTGAGCTGGCCGCCGGCCAGGTCATTGAGCATGGGCGCGCCGCCCTTGTAGGCCACGTGCACGATGTCCACCTTGGCGGCACTGCCCAGCAGCAGCCCGAAGAAATGCGGCAGGCTGCCCGTGGCCGGGCTGCCGAAGTTGGCCTGGCCGGGGTTGGCGCGCAGCCAGGCGATGAATTCACCCACCGTCTTCGCGGGGTGGTGGGCCGGCACCGCCAGCGCGAACTGGAAGTGAGCGACCAGCCCCACGGGCGCGAAGTCGGTGGCGGGGTCGTAGCCCGGCTTGCGGTAGACGATCTGCGACAGCACGGGCGTGATGAGCGGCGCGAGCAGGTAGGTCGCCCCGTCGGCCGGCGCGCCCAGCAGCGCCTGCGCCGCGATCTGCCCGCTGGCGCCGGGCCGGTTGTCCACGATCACGTGGTGGCCGGGGCCCAGCAGCGGCCCGATGCGTTCGGCCACGGTGCGGCCCAGCAGATCGATGCCGCCACCGGCGCCGAAGCCGACGATGATGCGGGCGGAATCCGGCACGGGCGAGCCGGCCGCCGCCCGCGCCGACGGCGCCCAGCCGGCCATCGGCAGCGCGGCGGCGCAGGCCAGCGAGCGCGCGAGCAGGGTGCGGCGGGTGGGATGGGGACTGGCGGGCATGGCGTCGGGCTCCGGTGCGGTGGGTGGGGTGGAAAAGCGCCCGTGCATCAGAGCTTGGCGATCGACACTTCGGTCGACTTCACCAGCGCCACCACGTCCGAGCCGACCTGCAGGCCGAGGTCGTCCACCGAGCGGGTGGTGATGACCGAGGTGACGATGCCCCACGGGGTTTCGACATCGACTTCCGAGACCACGTCGCCGCGGATGATCTCGCGCACTTTGCCCTTGAACTGGTTGCGCACATTGATGGCTTGGATGGACATGCTGGGTAGCTCCTGTGGTGGGTTGGAAAAGAGAGAGACGAAAGAAACGAAAAAAGAAGAAAGGCGGTGCGGAGGGCCGGTGCGGGGCGTGCGGTGCGGGTTCAGATGGCCCAGCGCAGGCCGTGCGCGGGCACACCCGGCCAGCCGCCCGGCCCGCTGCCGGTGCCGCCGCCCTCCTCCGCCCCCGGGGGCGCGGGCTTCTGCAGCACGCGGTCCAGGATGCGTTTTTCGAGGGCGGCAAAGGCCGCATCGCCGTGGGACCGCGGCCGGGGCAGCGCGACGCGCTCGTCGAGCGCGATGCGGCCGTCTTCGATCAGCACCACGCGGTCGGCCAGGGCCACGGCTTCCTGCACGTCGTGGGTGACCAGCAGCGCAGTGAAGCGGTGGCGCTGCCACAGGCCCTCGATGAGGCGGTGCATCTCGATGCGGGTGAGCGCGTCGAGCGCGCCGAGCGGCTCGTCGAGCAGCAGCAGGCGCGGCCGGTGCACGAGCGCGCGCGCCAGGGCCACGCGCTGGCGCTGCCCGCCGGAGAGGCGCGCGGGCCATTCCTCGGCGCGGTCGGCCAGGCCCACCTGGGCGAGCACCTCGCGACCGCGCTCGCGCGCCGAGGCCGGCAGGCCCAGCGTGACGTTGTCCAGAACGCGGCGCCAGGGCAGCAGGCGCGCCTCCTGGAACATGATCCGCGTGTCGCCGTGCAGGCCGGCCACCGGCTGGCCATCGACCTCCAGCGCACCGCCGCTCGCGGATTCGAGCCCCGCCACCAGGCGCAGCAGCGTGCTCTTGCCGCAGCCGCTGCGGCCCACGATGGCGATGAATTCGCCCGGCTCCGCGCTGAGCTGCGCGCTGCGCAGGACTTCGCGCGCGCCGTAGCGCTTGGTGAGCCCCCGCGCCTGCAGGCGCACGCCGCCGGAGGCGGCATCGGAAGGCGGGGCGGAAGAAGAAAGAGCGGTCATGGAAATCAGGCTCCGATCGGAAAGAGGGGCGATGCCTGCAGCGTGTCCACGCGCCGCGGCAGCAGCTTTTCGGCGAAGAAGGCATCGGCGATGCGCTGCTGCTCGGCCAGCCCCGCCGGCACCACGGGCCGCACCGCATAGCTGCGCCGCGCATTGGCCTGGAGCACGATGGCGGCATCCAGGCCCCAGATCGGCGCGAGCAGCTGCGCGGCATCGCGCGGGTTCTGCTTGACCCAGCGGCCCGCCTGCTCCAGTTCGGCGTAGAGCACCCGCACCACGTCGGCACGGGACTGCGCGTAGTCGGTGCCTGCCAGGTAATAGCGCTGGTACGAGGCCAGGCCTTCGCCATCGGCCAGCACGCGCGCATTCGACTGCCGCTGCGCGGCCGAGAGGAACGGGTCCCAGACCACCCAGGCGTCGATGGCGCCGCGCTCGAAGGCGGCACGGCCATCGGCCGGCGTGAGGTAGGCGGGCTCGATGTCCCGCAGCGACAGGCCGGCCTTCTCCAGCGCGGCCAGCAGCAGGTAGTGCGCGCCGGCCGCCTTGGCGAAGCCGACCTTCCGGCCCTTGAGCTCGACCACGGAACGCAGCGGCGAATCCGCCCGCACCAGGATGGCCTGGGCCGTGGGCGACGGCGCCTCCTGCGCCACGAAGGTGACCCGGGCGCCCGCGGCCTGCGCGAAGACGGGCACGGTGTCGGCCACGTCGGCGCTGAAATCGATGTGCCCCAGGTTCAGCGCTTCCAGCAGCGGCAGGCCGCTGGTGAATTCATGCCAGGTGGGCTTCACGCCCAGCGGAGCGAGCCGGGCCTCCAGCGCGCCCTGCGCCTTCAGCACCACGGTGAGCGTGGACGACTTCTGGTAGCCGATGCGCACGGCCGAGGGCGCCGCCTGGGCCTGGGCACGCGCGGCCAGCGGCCCGAAGGTGGCGGCGACGGCACCTGCGCCCGCGGCGGCCAGCACCGCGCGGCGCGTGGGCCGCGCTGCGGCGGACGGAGGGGATGGGTTGCGTTGCATGGCGTGCTCCTCTCTCATCCCTTGGCCTGGTAGCCGGGATGCCAGCGCAGCCACCAGTGCTCCAGCCCGCGGGCGAACACGTCGGCCAGCTTGCCCAGCAGCGCGTAGAGCAGGATGCCCACCAGCACCACGTCGGTCTGCAGGAATTCGCGCGCATTCATCGTGAGGTAGCCGATGCCGGCCTGCGCCGAGATGGTCTCCGCCACGATCAGGATCACCCACATGAGCCCCAGCGAGAAGCGCAGGCCCACGAGGATCGACGACAGCGAGCCCGGCAGGATCACCTCGCGGTAGAGCTGCCAGCGCGAGAGCCCGTAGGTGCGGCCCATCTCGATCAGGCCGGGGTCCACGTTGCGGATGCCGTGGAAGGTGTTGAGGTAGATGGGAAAGAACACCGACACCGCGATCAGGAAGAGCTTGGCCGATTCGTCGATGCCGAACCACAGGATCACCAGCGGGATGAGCGCCAGCGCCGGGATGTTGCGCACCATCTGCACGGTGGAATCGAGCAGCGTCTCGGCCCAGCGCAGCGAGCCGGTGAGCAGCCCCAGCAGCAGGCCCAGCCCGCCGCCGATGGCCAGCCCGGTGAGCGCGCGGCCGGCGCTCACCTTCACATGCGTCCACAGCTCACCCGATTCGGCCAGCACCCATGCGGCCTTGAGCACGTCGGACGGCGCGGGCAGCACGCGGCTGGACAGCCAGCCCTGGGCCGAAGCCACCTGCCACGCGGCGATCAGCGCCACCGGCACCAGCCAGGGCAGCAGCCGCTGGCCCACGGCCGCCGCCCAGCGGCGCAGCGGCGCGGGCAGACCGGCGCCGGGGGCCTCGGGCGTGTCGGTGGCCGCGGAGACCTGCAGTTCGCGCACGGAGGCGGAGAGTTCGCGGCCGGTCATGCCAGGGCTCCGGCTTCGGCGTCGGCCTCGAGGAATTCGAGCTGGTTGCCCGCGGGGTCCTTCACGTAGAAGCGCAGGTAGCCGGGCAGCGAGCGGTTTTCCACCACCGCCAGCTCGGCCTGCAGCAACCGGCCACGCAGCTCGGGCAGGTTGTCCACTTCGAAGGCCAGGTGGGAGGCCACCGGCGCGGGTTGCCAGCGGGCCGTGGGCACGAGCGCGATGCGCTGGTTGCCGGCAGCGAAATGCAGCGCGTTCTCTGCCGGATAGGTCACTTCGGCCAGGCCCAGCAGGCCGGTGTAGAAGTCGCGGATCTCGCCCTCTGCGCCCGCGGGAAACGGCAGCTGGACGTGGTTGATGGAATGGATGGCCATGCGTTGTGCTCCTGTGCCCCGTTGTCAGCTCTGCGATGCGCGCGGCGTGCGCGGCGTGCGCGGCGCGTACTGGTTGCCCACGATCTCGCCGAACGGCCCGGTCAGCGGCCGGGCCGTGCCGCCGGTGCCGGCGATGCGCTGGCGCGTCTCCAGCGGCAGCAGCGGAAACACGAGTTCGGCGAACCGGTAGGCCTCCTCCAGGTGCGGATAGCCCGAGAGCACGAAGGTGTCGATGCCGAGGTCGGCATACTCCTGCATGCGCGCCGCCACGGTCTTCGGATCGCCCACCAGCGCCGTGCCCGCGCCGCCGCGCACCAGGCCCACGCCGGCCCAGAGGTTGGGGCTGATCTCCAGATCGGCGCGGCTGCGCCCGATCGCCGACGGGCCGCCCCTGGGCGATTGCATCCCCTCGGGGGGCAGCGAGGCTGCGGCAGCGCCAAGCGTGGGGGCCTTGTTTCTTGCGCCGGCATGCAAAGCAGCCATGCGGCGCTGGCCTTCGGAATCCATGCGTGCGAACACCGCCTGCGCCTGCACCACCGTCTCGTCGGTCACGCGGCTGATGAGGTCCTCGGCCGCGGCCCAGGCGGCCGCATCGGTCTCGCGCACGATCACGTGCAGCCGGATGCCGAAGCGCACCGTGCGGCCGTGGCGCGCGGCGCGCTCGCGCACGTCGGCCACCTTGCGCGCCACCTCGGCGGGCGGTTCGCCCCAGGTGAGGTAGGCGTCCACCTGCTCGGCGGCCAGTTCGTGCGCCGCCTCGGACGACCCGCCGAAATACACCGGCGGATAGGGGGTCTGCAGCGGCGGGTAGAGCAGCTTGGCGCCCTTCACGGTGAGGTGCTCGCCTTCGTAGTCGAAGCCCTCCCCGGCGTGGCTGCGCGCCAGGATCTCGCGCCAGATGCGGATGAATTCGGCCGACTGCGCATAGCGCTGCGCATGGTCCAGGAACACGCCGTCGCCCTCCAGCTCCGCCCGGTCGCCACCGGTGACGAGGTTGATGAGCAGGCGCCCGCCCGAGAGGCGGTCGAAGGTGGCGGCCATGCGTGCGGCCAGGGACGGCTGGTGCAGCCCGGGGCGCACGGCCACCAGGAACTTCAGGCGCTGCGTCACCGCGGCGAGGTGGGAGGCAACCACCCAGGGGTCTTCGCACGAGCGCCCCGTGGGAATGAGCACCCCTTCGTAGCCCAGGCTGTCGGCCGCCACCGCCACCTGCCTGAGGTACTCATGGTTGACCGGGCGCGCGCCTTCGGACGTACCGAGGTAGCGGCTGTCGCCATGGGTGGGGATGAACCAGAAAACTTGCATGCGTATCTCCCGCGGTGCGATGGGGATGGACGGACGGACGGACTGGCCAGGACGGGCCCCGGCCTCAGTACGAGATGGCGAAGTACGGCGCCGGGCGGGCGCAGGGGGCCTGCATCGCGGCGGCCAGGGGGCGGCGTGCGGGCACGCAGGCCACTGGCGCGCGGCGGGGAGGGGCCGTGCGCGCGGGGGGCGGCTCGATGCCCCAGGCACGGGCCGTGATCCGCAGCAGGCGCCGCGCGCGGTGGGCCAGTGCGGCGGGCGTGGACAGGATGGACATGGTCGGGCTCCTTGGGCGGGTACGGCGGGCGGTCACGACAGATCCACCGGGGCGGCGTGCAGCACGTTGAGCTTCTTGGGGATCAGCTTCAGGTCGAAGAAGGTGTCCGCGATGGCCTGCTGCTCGGCCAGGATCTCCCGGGTCACCACGCGCGTGCCGTAGCCCACGCGGCCCACGAACAGCTCGGTGATGGAGCGGTCCAGGCCCAGCACCTGCGACAGCTCGGCCGCGGCTTCGCCCTTGTTGCGCGAGATCCAGGTATCGACGGCGTTGACCTCGTCGATGGCGATGCGCAGCACATCGGCGTTGCGGGTGGCGAAATCGCGCGACGTGAAATAGAACGCCCGGTTGTTCGCCACGCCCGTGGCATCGGCCAGCACGCGGGCGCCGAGCGTCTTCTCGGCCGAGGCCAGGAACGGGTCCCAGATCACCCAGGCATCGACCGCGCCGCGCTCGAAAGCCGCACGGGCATCGGGCGGCGCGAGGAAGACCGACTGCACGTCGCGGTACTGCAGGCCGTGCTTTTCGAGCAGCTTGACCAGGAAGTAATGCACGTTGGAGCCCTTGTTGTAGGCCACGCGCTTGCCCTTCAGATCGGCCACGCTGCGGATGGCGGACCCCTTGGGCACCACCACCGCCTCCACGGCCGGGCGCGGCACCGTGGCGCCGGCATAAACCAGCGGGGCGCCGGCGGCCTGCGCGAAGATCGGCGGGGCTTCGCCCACATCGCCGAAATCGATGGCGCCGACGTTCAGCGCCTCCAGCTGCACGGGGCCGGCGTTGAATTCGGTCCAGGTCACCTTGGCGCCCAGCGGGGCCAGGCGCTTTTCGAGCGTGCCGCGGGCCTTCACCAGCGACAGCCAGCCCTTCTGGTGGCCCACCCGCAGCGTGCGGTCGCCCGCCGGCTGCTGGGCCCAGGCGGGCACTGCGGCCAGCGCCGCGGCACCCAGGCCTGCGGCCAGCCATTGGCGGCGCGAGGTATCGGCGCTGCCGGCGGAAACGCCGGGAATGGAGGGATCGGTGAACAGGCCCATGCGAAAAGCTCCTTGATTGGGTTGGCCGGGGGCGGTGCGCAGGCAAAGCTCCGCCCGGCGTGCGACAACGCACGCACCGGCCCCGTGAGACGGCGAAAAAGACGAAAAAGGGAAAGAAAGGGGAAGTGCCGTGCCCGGCAGCCGCGGTCAGAAGCCGCGGCCGCCAGGGGGCGTGTCAGACGCTACATCGCACCTGCGAGAACGGCACTGGCGGGAAGCGCGTGGCCTGCACGGGCGCGGACCGCAGCACCTCGTTCACGAGATGGTCGATCCCTTCGTCGAGCCGGTCGGAGATGTCGCGACCGATGTCGTAGGCCCCTTCGGGCGTGAGCGCGACCTGCGCGTCGGTGGCATAGACGCCCGGCAGGATGTGCTTGGCACCCAGCGACTGCAGCACGGGCCGCAGCGCGTAGTCGAGCGCCAGCATGTGGTGGGGGCTGCCGCCCGTGGCCAGCGGCAGGACCGCCTTGCCCTTGAGCGCTGTCTGCGGCAGCAGGTCGAGGAAGACCTTCAGCACGCCGCTGTAGGCCGCCTTGTAGACCGGCGTGGCGACCACCAGCGCGGTGGCTTGCGCCACGCGGTCCACGGCCTGCGCAATGGACCGGTGGCCGGTGTCGGCCAGCAGCAGCGCCTGCGGCGACAGGTCGCGGATGTGCAGGCGGTGCACCGCCGTGCCGCGCACCGACAGCCGCAGGGAGACGGCGTCCAGCAACGCGGCCGAGCGCGAGCGCTCGGAGGGGCTGCCGGCGATCAGGAGTACGGACATGGATCGGGTCTCTCGGGGTCGGGCGAAGGTGGCGGCGCGGAACGCGGCTTACTTCTTGGTATAGATCTGGTCGAAGCTGCCGCCGTCGGCGAAATGGTCCTTGTCGGCCTTGCCCCAGCCACCGAACGCCTGGTCGATGGTGACCAGCGTGAGCTTGGGGAACTGCTGGTCGTACTTGGCCTTGGCCTTTTCGCTCGTGGGGCGGTAGAAGTGCTTGCCGGCGATGTCCTGACCTTCGTCCGAGTACAGGTACTTCAGGTATTCCTCGGCCACGGCGCGCGTGCCCTTCTTGTCGACCACCTTGTCCACCACTGCCACGCTGGGCTCGGCCAGGATGGAGAGCGACGGGGCCACGATCTGGAACTTGTCGGCGCCGAATTCCTTGAGCGCGAGGAAGGCCTCGTTCTCCCAGGCCAGCAGCACATCGCCCACGCCGCGCTGCACGAAGGTGATGGTGGAGCCGCGCGCACCGGTGTCCAGCACAGGCACGTTCTTGTAGAGGTTGCCCACGAACTCCTTGGCCTTGGCGTCGCCGCCGTACTTGCGCTTGGCGAACTCCCAGGCAGCCAGGTAGTTCCAGCGGGCACCGCCGGAGGTCTTGGGGTTGGGCGTGATCACCTGCACGCCGGGCTTGACGAGGTCGTCCCAGTCCTTGATGCCCTTGGGGTTGCCCTTCTTCACGAGGAACACGATGGTGGACGTGTAGGGAGCGGAGTTGTGCGGGAGGCGCTTCTGCCAGTCCGCCTTGACGAGGCCGCCGTTCTTCACCAGTGCATCGATGTCGCCGCCCAGGGCCAGCGTGGCCACGTCGGCATCGATGCCGTCGATGATCGAGCGGGCCTGCTTGCCCGAGCCGCCATGCGACTGCTTGACCTGCACGTCCTGCCCCGACTTGCCCTTCCAGTACTTGGCGAAGGCCTGGTTGTACTCGACGTACAGCTCGCGGGTCGGGTCGTACGACACGTTCAGCAGCTGCACGGGCTGCTGTGCGAAGACGGGTGCGCCGATGGCGGCCAGGGCGCCGGCCAGGATGGCTGCGGCAGGAAACTTGATAAAGTCGCGGCGAAGGTTCATGGAAGGCTTTCTAGGGGAATCCGGCAACGGTGGAGCACCGATGCATCGCATTCTGAAAGCCCCTCTTCAAAACTGAAACTACTGAAATTTCAGTTTTAAATATCCAAATCATCTGTAGAGTCGGTTGCCCCGAAGCGGCGCGGCGCACCCTGGGGTCTTCAGGTCCCTTGGAGCGCCAGCGCCCCGTACCGATTCGCCCTCTTCTTTCGACACCACAAGGAACCCAACCCCATGGCCCGTACCGTCCAGTGCATCAAGCTCGGCAAGGAAGCCGAAGGCCTCGACTTTCCCCCGTACCCGGGCGACCTGGGCAAGCGCATTTTCGAGAGCGTGAGCAAGGAGGCCTGGGCCGGCTGGCTCAAGCACCAGACCATGCTCGTGAACGAGAACCGCCTGAACCTCGCCGATGCCCGCGCCCGCCAGTACCTGGCGCGCCAGATGGAGCAGCACTTCTTCGGCGGCGGCGCGGACGCGGCGGCCGGCTACGTACCGCCCAGCGCCTGACCCCGGCCTGCGCAGCCTCGCAGGCATTGCGGGGCCGCCCTGGCCGTCCGCCTCCAGGCCCGGTGCTCCCGGGCCTTCTTTTTTTCACGCGCCCAAGTCCTGATGCGGCGCAATGAAACCGTTGCGCGCTGCCAGGGCGGCGCCGGCAGCGCACCGACAATCGCCCGCATGTCCGAACCCATCGACTGGCTCCCCGACGGTATCCCCTACAACCCCCGGTTCGGCGACCGCTACCACAGCGAAACCGGCCTCGACCAGGCGCGCGGGGTGTTCCTGAGCGGCTGCGGCCTGCCGCGGGCGTGGGCCGGGCAGGCGCAGTGGCGGGTGCTGGAGACGGGCTTCGGCTGCGGGCTCAACTTCCTCGTGACCTGGGCCGCATGGCGCGCCGACCCGGACCGGCCGCGCCTGCTGCACTTCGTGTCCTGCGAGGCCTACCCGGTCAGCGCCGAGGACCTGCGGCGCGCGCTGGAAGGCCAGCCGGAGCTGGCCCCGCTGTCCCGCGCCCTGCATGCGCAGTACTGGGGGCTGCTGCCGGGCGTGCACCGGCTCGCCTTCGAGGGCGGCCGGGTGCTGCTCACCCTCTACATCGGCGATGCGCAGGCCATGCTGCGCCAGCAGCAGCCCGTGGCCGATGCCGTGTACCTGGATGGCTTCAGCCCGCTCGCGAACCCCGACCTCTGGTCGCCCCACACGCTCAAGGCCGTGGCGCGCTGCTGCCGGCGGGGCACGCGGCTGGCCACGTGGTGCGTGGCGGGCGCCGTGCGCGAGGCGCTGGCGCAATGCGGCTTCCAGGTGAAGAAGGTGCCGGGGATGCCTCCCAAGCGCGCCAACCTGCAGGCGGTGTTCGACCCGGCGTGGGAGCCCCGCCCCGCCCAGCAGGACCTGCCCGATGTCCGCGTGCGGCAGGCGTCGTCGCAGGCGCTGGTGATCGGCGGCGGGCTCTCGGGCGCGGCCGCGGCGGCCAGCCTGGCACGGCGCGGCTGGGATGTGCAGGTGCTGGACGGGGCCGCGGAGCCGGCCGCGGGCGCCTCCGGACTGCCCGCCGGGGTCTTCGCGCCGCACGTGTCGCCCGACGACAGCCTGCTTTCCCGCCTGTCGCGTGGCGGCGTGCGGGCCACGCTGCAGGCCCTGGCCCCGCTGGCCGAGGGCGAGGACTGGAGCGCCTGCGGCGTGCTCGAGCACGAGGTGGACGGCAAGCTCCGGCTGCCCGCCGATGGAGCCGGCGCCGAATGGAGCCGCCCGGCCGATGCCGCCGCGCTGGCGGCGGCCGGCCTGCCAGCGGGAACACTCGCCTACTGGCACGCGCGGGGCGGATGGATCCGGCCCGCTCGGCTCGTGCGGGCGCTGCTGGACCACCCCTCCATCGCCTGGCGGGGCCGGAGCGCCGTCGCGCGCCTGGAGCGCACCGCCGCCCCGGACGGCACGCCAGGCTGGCAGGCGTTCGGCCACGACGGCGCGCTGCTGGCCGAAGCGCCGCAGGTGGTCATCGCGGCCGGCTACGGTAGCCGGCCCTGGCTGCCCGCACGCTACCCCCTCCATGCCTTGAGGGGGCAGGTCAGCTGGGGGCTGCGGGCAGAGGGCCCCGCGGCGGCCTGGCCGCCCTTTCCCGTCAACGGCCACGGCAACCTGGTGCCCCACGCCGGCCGGCCGGGCAACGCGGTCTGGGTCATGGGCTCGACATTCGAGCGCGGCCAGACGGCGCTGCCACCCACGCCGCAGGAGCAGGCCGAAGCCCATGCGGCCAATGCCGCCAAGCTGCAGCAGCTGCTGCCCGCGCTCGCGGAAGGCCTCGCGCCCGCCATCGCCGGCCCGGGTGCGGCCCCCGGCCACTGGGCGGCCGTGCGCTGCACCGCGCCCGACCGCCTGCCCTTCGTGGGGCCGGTGGACGCCGCGGACCGGCCCGGCCTCTGGGTCTGCGCCGCCATGGGCTCCCGGGGGCTCACGCTGTCGCAGCTCTGCGGCGAACTGCTGGCTGCCCGCATGATGGGCGAGCCGCTGCCGGTGGAGGCGCGCCTGGCGCGGGCGCTCTCCACCGAGCGGCTGCCCGGCGCCTGAGGACGGTCGGCGGCGGCGCCGCGGCCCGCCCGATGGCCGCGCCCGCAGTCACCGCGGCGGCCCCTTCGCCGTCTTCGCGGGGATCCACAGGCCGAGCATGGTCGCGGCCGCCAGCGCCAGCAGGCCGGTGACGGCGATACCGCCGGCCAGGGAGGCCGTGGCCACCAGCGCCGACAGCAACGCCGGCCCGCAGGAGCCGCCGACGTCCGAGAGGAAGCGCCATACCGCCAGGAAATACGGGCGGCCGTGGCGCGGAGCGAAGTCCGCACCCAGGGTCATGATCAGGCCCGAGCCGATGCCGTTGCCGAAACCGATCGCCGTGGCGGCGGCCAGCAGCGTCGCGAAGCCGGTCGTGAAAGGCATCAGCAGCAGTGCCACGCCGATGATCGCCATGGACGGCACGGCGACCCAGCGGCGCCCCTTCAGATCCATCACGCGGCCAGCCGGGTAGAACAGCAGCATCTCGATGCCGCCGGAGATGCCGTAGACCATCGACGTGACCGCCGGGGCCAGCAGCAGGTGGTCCGCCCACAGCGGGATGACCGCCTGGCGCGACGCCCGCACCGCGCTCACCAGCGCCACGCCCAGGCCCAGCGTCAGGAACACCTTCCGGTGGTCCGCAAGGATGGAGGCCAGGCCCACCGGCGCCGGTGGGAGCGCGCCCTCGGGATGCGGCGGCGCCTGCAGGTCCGGCAGCCGCGCCCCCACCGCCGCCGCCGCGAGCACCCCCGCGATGCCCACACCGAAGGCGGCCTTCAGGCCGAAAGCATGCACCGCCGCCGCCGACAGGAACGGCCCGATGAACATGCCGATCCGCATCACGCCGCCCAGCGTCGACAGGGCCCGCGCGCGGTAGGCCGCCGGCACCGCCTCGGTGAGGTAGCTCTGCCGTGCGAGGTTGTAGACGGCCTGCGACATGCCCACCATGAAGCAGCCGATCGCGAGCGGCACCACGCCGGGCAGCAGCACGGCCAGCGCCATGCCGAGCGCGCTCCACACGCCCGCGGCCACGATGGCCCACCGCTCGCCCCAGCGGATGGTGATCACCGACGCCGGGATATTGTTCAGCAGCGACCCGAGCCCGATCAGCGTGACCACGAAGGCCGCCATCGACACCGACGCGCCCAGCTCGCGCGCCAGCAGCGGCACGATCGGCAGGATGGCGCCCTCGCCCAGCCCGAACAGCAATGAGGGCCCGAAGGCCGTCAAGGCGATCCGGCGGAACGAAAAGCCGGAATCTCCGGGGCTGGCAGGTGGCGCGCTGGCGGGCGTATCGGTCATGGGCGGGCGGAAAGGCGACGGGTCTGCGGCAGGGTCTGCACCGACGATAAGCGAAGGCCGGCATCGCCGCCGGTTCCCGCATCCCTGACGGGCCCGGGGCGCGGACCGCGATATACATATATCGATATACCGGCAGGAACAAACAATAGTTTGAAACCATAAGGGAAGCGCCTACAGTCACGCCCCATGCATGACTTGGCGTTCGTTTTTGCAGGGTTCGCGGTGGGCCTGATCGTCGGCCTCACCGGGGTCGGTGGCGGCTCTCTGATGACGCCCGTGCTCATCTTCTTCTTCGGCGTGAAGCCGCACCTGGCCATCGGCACCGACCTGCTGTTCGCGGCGTTCACCAAGATGGGCGGCACCGTGAGCCTGGCCCGCCAGCGGCTGGTGCCGTGGCGGGTCGTGGGCCTGCTCTGCGCGGGCAGCCTGCCGGCCGCGATGCTGGCGCTCTGGGCGCTGCGCTCCATCGGGCCGGCCACGGCCACTGCGCAGCACATCATGACCACCACGCTGGGCGTGGCCCTGCTGCTCACGGCCGCGGCCATGCTCTACAAGGCCTTCGTGTTCTCCCCCGCCCGGCAGGCCGCCGAACGCGCCTCGCGCCAGCAGCAGGGCGATGCGGCGGACCGCCCGCGCCACTGGAGCCTGCCGGTGCTGCTGGGCGCGGCGATCGGCACGCTGGTCACCTTCACCTCCGTGGGCGCGGGCGCGATCGGCGTCACGGTGCTGCTCATGGTGTTCCCCCTGCTCCCGCTGCCGCGCGTGATCGCGGCGGACATCGCCTATGCCGTGCCGCTCACGCTGGTGGCCGGCCTGGGCCACGCCACGCTCGGCTCGGTGGACTGGCCCCTGCTGCTGCAGTTGCTGGCCGGCTCGCTGCCCGGCATCTGGCTGGGCTCGCGCCTCGTGACCCGCGCGCCGGAGCGACTCATACGCTCCGCGCTCTCCGTGCTGCTCGCCTGGGCGGGCGCCAAACTGGTTCTGATCTGACTGCCCCACCATGTACCAATACACAGAATTCGACCAACAGTTCATCCGCCTGCGGGCGGACCAGTACCGCGACCAGCTGGAACGCTTCCAGGCCGGCAAGCTCTCCGGCGACGAGTTCAAGCCCCTGCGCCTGCAGAACGGCTGGTACGTGCAGCGCTATGCGCCCATGCTGCGCGTGGCCGTGCCCTACGGTGAACTGTCCAGCGGCCAGCTGCGCGTGCTGGCCCGCATCGCCCGCGAATACGACATCCCCGACGAGGCGCTCCTGGCCGAGGCGCAGGCCACGCAGGAGAAGCTCGGCGACATTCCCCTGGCCGACGGCCGCCGCATCGGCACGCGGCTGCAGTACGGCTACGGCCACTTCACCACGCGCACCAACGTGCAATACAACTGGATCCCGCTCGACAAGAGCGCGGATGTGATGGACCTGCTGGCCTCCGTGCACATGCACGGCATCCAGACCAGCGGCAACTGCATCCGCAACATCACCAGCGATGCGCTGGCCGGCATCGCCGCCGACGAGATCGCCGATCCGCGCCCGTTCGCCGAGATCCTGCGCCAGTGGAGCACGCTGCACCCCGAATTCGCCTTCCTGCCGCGCAAGTTCAAGGTGTCGCTGAACGGCGCACGCGAGGACCGCGCGGCCCTGGGCTGGTACGACGTGGGCCTGCAGTTGGTCAAGAACGAGGCCGGCGAGCTGGGCTTCCAGGTGCGCGTGGGCGGCGGCATGGGCCGCACCCCGGTCATCAGCCCCGTGGTGCGCGAGTTCCTGCACTGGAACCAGCTCATGAATTACCTGGAGGCGGTGATCCGCGTCTACAACCGCTACGGCCGCCGCGACAACCTCTGGAAGGCGCGCATCAAGATCCTCGTGAAGTCCGAAGGCCAGACCTACATCGACCATGTGGAAGAGGAGTTCCGCCAGATCGTCGAGGTGGAAGGCGGCCCCCACACCATCACGCAAGATGAATACGACCGCGTGGCCGCGTGCTTCCACGACCCCGTGCCCGACCTGGGCGGGGCGGACGCCGAGAGCCAGACCCTTTCACTGCTGCGCGCCGCCGCCGAGGGCGACCAGGGCTTCGCGCGCTGGCTCACGCGCAACGTGCTGCCGCACCGCCACCCGCTGCTGCGCGCCGTGGTGCTCTCGTTCAAGCGCGTGGGCTACGCGCCCGGCGACGCCACCGCCGACCAGATGGACGCCGCCGCCGGCCTGGCCGACCGCTTCTCCTGCGGCGAAGCCCGCGTGACGCACGAGCAGAACCTCGTGCTGCCCTGGGTGCGCGCCGACCAGCTCCCCGCGCTCTACGAAGCGGCGCGCGCCCTGGGCCTCGCCCAGCCCAACATCGGCCTGCTCACCGACATGATCGCCTGCCCCGGCGGCGACTTCTGCTCGCTGGCCAATGCGCGCTCGCTGCCCATTGCCGAGGCGATCACCGAGCGCTACCAGGACCTCGACGAGCTGTGGGACCTGGGCGAGATCGACCTGCACATCAGCGGCTGCATCAATTCCTGCGGCCACCACCACAGCGGGCACATCGGCATCCTGGGCGTCGACAAGGACGGCAAGGAGTGGTACCAGATCACGCTCGGCGGCGCCGACGGCACCGACCTCTCGGGCCCGGCCGTGCCCGGCAAGATCATCGGCCCGTCGTTCAGCGCGTCCGAGGTGCCGGGCGTGATCGAGGCCCTGCTCGCCACCTACCGCGCCGAGCGCCAGCCGCTGCCGGCAGATGCGCCGGGCAGCGCGCGCGGGCAGAAGCACGAGCACTTCATCGACACCGTTCGCCGCGCCGGCATCGAGCCCTTCAAGGCCGCCGCCAACGCCGCGCGCCACTCGGCCGAGGCCGTTTCCGCCTGACCGGCCGCGCCGCCCCACAGAGAATCACTATGAAAATAATAGCTGCCCACGACCATTCGACGACGGCATCGGGCCAGAACGTGCTCGAAATGCCGAACGACGCCGATCCGCTCGCGCAGGACCTTGCCGGCATCGACCGCATCGACCTGCACTTTCCCAAGTTCACCGACGGCCGCGCCTTCAGCCAGGCACGCCTGCTGCGCCAGCGCCGCCAGTTCGCGGGCGAGATCCGCGCCACGGGCGATGTGCTCATCGACCAGCTCGTGCAGATGGCGCGCTGCGGCTTCGACGTGGCGGTGCTGCGCGAGGGCGTGGACCTGGCCGATGCCCAGCGCCAGTTCGACCGCTTCCACGCCTTCTACCAGGGCGACGTGGCGCACCCCCTGCCGCATTTCCGCGATGCCGCCTGACACGGCCCCTTCCCACGCCCACGAGCCTGCCGCATGAACGCCCGCACCGAACCCCAAGTGCTGAACCAGCTCAGCAACCGCCACCTCGACGCGCTCGAGGAAGAGACCATCTTCATCCTGCGCGAGGTCGCCGCCGCCTTCGAACGCCCCACCCTGCTCTTCTCGGGCGGCAAGGATTCGCTGGTGATGCTCAAGTGCGCCGAAAAGGCATTCGGCGCGGGCCGCATCCCCTACCCGCTGCTGATGATCGACACCGGCCACAACTTCCCCGAGGTCACGGATTTCCGCGACTTCCGCGCGAAGGAGCTGGGCGCCGAACTCATCGTGCGCAGCGTGGAGGATTCCATGGCACGCGGCACCGTGCGCCTGGCGCACCCGGGCGAGAGCCGCAACGTGCACCAGTCGGTGACGCTGCTGGAGGCGATCGAGGAATTCCGCTTCGATGCGCTCATCGGCGGCGCGCGCCGCGACGAGGAAAAGGCCCGCGCCAAGGAGCGCATCTTTTCGCACCGCGACAGCTTCGGCCAGTGGCAGCCCAAGGCGCAGCGGCCCGAGCTGTGGACGCTGTTCAACACGCGCCTGGCCCCCGGCGAGCACTTCCGCGTGTTCCCGATCAGCAACTGGACCGAGCTGGACGTGTGGCAGTACATCGACCGCGAAGCCATCGCGCTGCCCTCGCTCTACTACACGCACCCGCGGCAGGTGGTGGAACGCCGCGGCCTGCTCGTGCCCGTGACCGAACTCACGCCGCCGCGCGAGGGCGAGGAAGTCGTCACGCGCGACGTGCGCTTCCGCACCGTGGGCGACATCACCTGCACCTGCCCGGTGGCGAGCGATGCCGCCACCGCGGCCGACATCGTCATCGAGACGCTGGCCGCCGAGGTCAGCGAGCGCGGCGCCACGCGCATGGACGACAAGACCTCCGAAGCCTCGATGGAAAAGCGCAAGAAAGACGGGTACTTCTGATGAGCACTACTAATTTGATAGCAAAAAACGCAGTGGATCCGGCGGCATCAGGCCATTCCGACCACAACGCGGCGCTGCGCTTCATCACCTGCGGCAGCGTGGACGACGGCAAGAGCACGCTCATCGGCCGCCTGCTGGTGGACAGCCGCGCGGTGCTGCAGGACCACCTGGCCGGCGTGACGCGCGGCGGCGAGACCGATCTGGCGCTGCTCACCGACGGCCTCAGCGCCGAGCGCGAACAGGGCATCACCATCGACGTGGCGTACCGCTACTTCGCCACCGAGACGCGCAAATTCATCATCGGCGACGCGCCGGGCCACGAGCAGTACACGCGCAACATGGTCACGGCCGCCTCCAGCGCCGACGCCGCCGTGGTGCTGGTGGACGCCACCAAGCTCGACTGGAAGAACCCGCAGCTCGCCCTGCTGCCGCAGACCCGCCGCCACTCGCTGCTGGTGCACCTGCTGCGCGTGCATTCGCTGGTGTTCGCGGTGAACAAGCTCGACGCCGTGGAAGACCCCGCGCTCGCGCTGCGCCACATCCGGGCCGCGCTCGAAGCCTTCGCCCAGGCTGCCGGCATCGCCGTGCGCGCCACGGTGCCGGTCTCCGCGCTCAAGGGCTGGAACGTGGTGGACGCCCAGCCCGGATGGGCCGGCTACGAAGGCCCGAGCCTGCTGCAGATCCTGGAGCAATTGCCGCACACGCCGGCAGACACCGGCCTGGCGCTGGCCTTCCCCGTGCAGTGGGTCGAGAAATTCTCTTCGTCGGCCGACACCACGCAGGGCCGCCGTGTGTTCTGGGGCCGCGTGGCCGCGGGCCAGGTGGCGCCGGGCACGGCGGTGCAGGTTTTCCCGAGCGGCCAGCTCGCCCAGGTGGCGCAGGTGCTCGACCATGCCCGCAGGCCGCAGGCCGTGGAAGCCGGCACCAGCGCCGGCATCGTGCTCGACCGCGAGGTGGACGTCTCGCGCGGCGACTGGATCCTGGCGGCGCCCGCGGCGGCGGCCCCCGCCCCGGCGGACGACGACGGCTTCGACACGCCCGCCGCCGTACCTGCATGGCCCGGGCGCCGCGACCTCCGCGCCACGGTCGCCTGGATGGACGACGAGCCCCTGGTGGCCGGCCGCGTCTACTGGGCACTGCACGGCCACCGCTGGGTCAAGGCCAAGGTGCAGCGCGTGGTGCACCGGCTCAACATCAACACCCTGGCCGAGGAGGAAGCCGCCCAGCTGGAGCCCAACGCCATCGGCCACGTGGACCTGCTCTTGCAGGAAGCCTTGCCGGCCGCCCCGTTCGGCCAGGCGCGCGTGCTGGGCTCGCTGATCCTCGTGGACACGGCCAGCCACCGCACGGCCGCGGCCGTGCTCGTGAACTGACCGCGGAGCCCGGCATGCACAGGCCCCCGTCCGTCGCGCCGCTTCCTGCGACAGCGCAAGGGGCAGCGGCGGCCTTCGGCCCGAACCGCCCTAAAATTGCGGGTTACCCCCGATCCAAAGACTGCCTCTCATGACTCACGTCGTCTCCGAAAACTGCATCAAGTGCAAGTACACCGATTGTGTGGACGTGTGCCCCGTGGACTGTTTCCGCGAAGGCCCCAACTTCCTGGTGATCGATCCCGACGAGTGCATCGACTGCGCCGTGTGCATCCCCGAGTGCCCGGCCAACGCCATCTACGCCGAGGAAGACCTGCCG
The DNA here is from genome assembly GCF_028069655.1 of Acidovorax sp. NCPPB 4044. Taxonomy (NCBI): domain Bacteria; kingdom Pseudomonadati; phylum Pseudomonadota; class Betaproteobacteria; order Burkholderiales; family Comamonadaceae; genus Acidovorax; species Acidovorax sp. NCPPB 4044. The sequence goes on along the minus strand of NZ_JAMCOS010000001.1, from coordinate 1,900,390 downwards.
GCCGACCAGCTGGCCTTCATCAAGATCAATGCCGAGCTCGCTCCCCAGTGGAAGAGCATCACCAAGCGCAAGGCTTCGCTGCCCGACGCCGACGAGTGGAACGGCAAGCCCGGCAAGGTCTCCGAACTGGTCCGCTGACCGCGCGCCGGTGAACGACGTGCCCGCAGCGACCGCTGCCTCCACCCCCACTGCCACCGCCCCCATCGCCGCCGACGCGGTGGTGATCGGCGCGGGGCCCGTGGGCCTCTTCCAGGTGTTCCAGCTCGGGCTGCAGGGCATCCATGCCCATGTGATCGACGCGCTGCCGCACGTCGGCGGCCAGTGCGCAGAGCTCTACGCCGACAAGCCGCTCTACGACATCCCCGGCGTGCCCGTCTGCACGGGCCGCGAACTGGTCGCGCTGCTGTCGCGGCAGATCGAGCCCTTCGCCCCGAGCCTGCACCTGGCCGACCAGGTCGAGACGCTGCAGCCCGGGCCGGACGGCAGCTTCCTGCTGTCGACGCGCGCCGGCAAGGCATTCCACGCGCAGAGCGTCTTCATCGCGGGCGGCGTCGGTGCCTTCGTGCCGCGCACGCTCAAGGTGGACGGCATCGACCGCTTCCATGGCACGCAGGTGCACCACCACGAAGAGGCCGCTGCCACCGCGGGCCGGCACGTGGTCGTGCATGGCGGCGAAGACATGGCCGTGGCCCGCGCCATCGCCTGCGCGCAGGCCGAGGGCCCGGATGCCGCCGCCAGCGTCACGCTGCTGTACCGCCGCGATGCCTTCCAGGCGCCGCCCGAGGCACTGGCACAACTGCAGGCCCTGCGCGGCAACGGCCGCATCCGCGTGGTGGCCGCACAGGTGACGGGCATCGAGGCCATCGAAGGCACCCCGCCGCAGGGCGCGCGCCTTGCCGCCCTGCGCATCCTCGATGCCAGCGGCACCGAACAGCGCCTGCCCGTCGACACGCTGCTGCTGTGCCTGGGCGTGTCGCCGCGCCTGGGGCCCATCGCCGACTGGGGCCTGGCGCTGGAGCGCAAGCAGGTGGCCGTCGATACGGCCACGTTCTCGGCCGGCGTGCCCGGCCTCTACGCCGTGGGCGACATCAACACCTACCCGGGCAAGCGCAAGCTCATCCTCTGCGGCTTCCACGAAGCCACGCTCGCGGCTTTCGCGGCGGCGGAGCACCTGTCCGGCGCACCGGTCGCACTGCAGTACACGACCACCAGCACCCGGCTGCACGAGCGGCTGGGGCTGCGACCTGCCGCCCACTGAAGGCCGCGCGGCCACCGTGCCGCGCAGTGCGGCGCTGCACGGGGAGCGCCATCGCACTGCCGATCGCAGGAACCTGCGGCACCTCTTCCGGTCCACCGGGGACGATCGACCGTCCATCCACCGACCGAGGAGACCAACGCCAGTGCCCTTCCCTTCCCACTCCACCGCTTCCTTCGCTTCCACCGCCCTCCGCACGCCAGCGGCTGCCTTCCGGGCTCCAGCCTTCCTGGGCCGCTGCGCCGCACTGGCCGGCAGCGCGCTGGTGGCCGTCGCGGCGCTGGCCGCCCTGCCGTCGCAGGCGGCGGATTTCGTGAGCATCCGGGGCGCCTCGGTCAACGTGCGCGAAGCGCCCACGACCCGCTCGCCCGTGCTGTGGGAACTGGGCGCAGGCTATCCGCTGCAGGTCACCCAGCGCCGCGGCGCCTGGATCAAGGTGCGCGACCACGAGGAGACGCTGGGCTGGGTCAGCGCCGGGCTGACCAGCAAGCAGCCGCACCGCGTGGTCACGGCCCGCACGGCCGTGCTGCGCGCCGGCCCGGGGGTGCGGCACCCACGCCTGGGCCTGCTGGAGCGCCACGAGGTCGTGCGCACGCTGCGCACCTCGGGCGACTGGGCCCATGTGCAACGCGAGGACGGCCGCAAGGGCTGGGTCGCCCGCCGCCTCACCTGGGGCTGGTAGGCGCATTGCCGGCCCGCGGGCACCGCCCGCAGGCGCGCCCCTCAGCTCGGAGCGCCTGTGTGCTCCGCGGGGTACAGGATGTGCTGGGCCACCGGCGCGTGCCCGTGGTTCAGCGGCCCCTGTCCACGCCCGGTGCGCACGTCCGCCCCGGCAGTGATCGCTTGCAGGATGTAGGCCCGTGCACGTTTCGCGGCCTCCGCCAGGGGCAGCCCCAGCGCCAGGTGCGCCGCGATGGCGGAAGACAGCGTGCAGCCCGTGCCGTGCCCGTTGCGGGTGGGAATGCGCGCCGACTGCAGCCGCTCGGCCGTGGCGCCCTGCGCACTGCCGCGCAATCCCAGCACATCGACCACCCAGTCGCCGGGCAGATGGCCGCCCTTGAGCAGCACGGCCGGTGCACCCAGGTCCAGCAGGTCCTGCACCGCCCGGTCGAGCTGGTCGATGCCGCCGATCTCCCTGCCGAGCAGCAGCGCCGCCTCGTCGAGGTTGGGCGTGACGACGGAGGCCAGCGGAAACAGCCGTTCCACCAGCACGCCCACGGTCTCGGGCGCGATGAGCCGGTCGCCGCTGGTGGCCACCATGACGGGGTCGAGCACCACGTGGGGCAAGGCGTGGCGGCGGATGGCATCGGCCACCACCTCCACGATCTCGGGAGCATGCAGCATGCCGATCTTCACGGCATCGACGCCGATGTCCTCCACCACGGCATCGATCTGCGCGCGCAGCATGTCGGGCGGCACGCCATGGATGGCGCGCACGCCCTGCGTGTTCTGCGCGGTGATCGCAGTGATCGCGGTCATGCCGTAGCAGCCCAGGGCCGCGAAGGTCTTCAGGTCGGCCTGGATGCCCGCGCCGCCGCCGCTGTCGGAGCCCGCGATGGACAGGACGCGGGCATACCGGGGCGCGCGGGCAGGGTCGTCCGCCGCCAGGGGCGGCGGCGCAAGGGGATCGAGAGTCATGGCAAAAATTATGGCCCCTGCGCAAGGTCAAAACCGCTTCCCGGAGGCCTGTGCTGTAATCCGACCCGGACGAAACAGGGGTGTCCGCCATGCCGGCGCGACTGAGAAATACCCTCGGCACCCGATCCAGGTCATGCTGGCGTGGGGAGTTTCAACGGTGGATCACCGCCTGTTCTCCGTCCCCGCGCCCCGGCGCACGACCCCTCGACGAGAACGCACCTCCACCGCACGCACATGCTTCCTCTGCTGTCTCCGCACTCCTCCATCGCCATCCTCGGCGCCGGGCTCATGGGCCGGCTGCTGGCCGTCGAGCTGGCCCGACAGGGCCATGCCGTGGACCTCTACGAAGCCCAGGGCCCCGACGCGCAGGGAGCCGCCGCACGCATCGCCGCCGCCATGCTGGCCCCGCTGGCCGAATCCGCCATCACCGAGCCCGGCGTGGTGCGCATGGGCCACCACGCGCTCACGCGCTGGCCGCAGTTGCTGGCCGGCCTCGCCTGGCCGGTGTTCTTCCAGCAGGAAGGCACCCTCATCCTCTGGCACCGGCAGGACGCGGCCGAGGCCGCCCGGCTGCGCAGCGTGCTCGAGCGCACGGCCCGCACCGTGCCCGAACTGCCCGCGCTGCAGGTACTGGACGCCGAAGGCATCGACGCCACCGAACCGGCCGCCGCGCGCCGCTTCCACCAGGGCCTGTACCTGCCGGGCGAAGGCCAGCTGGACAACCGCCAGCTGCTCGACTCCCTGGCGCACACCCTGGGCAGCCTCGGCGTGCGGGCGCACTGGCACAGCCCGCGGGCGCCGGAGGATTTCATGCCGGGCGAAGCCGGGCACCCCGACTGGGTGCTGGACTGCCGCGGCCTCGGTGCCCGCACCGAATGGCCCGCGCTGCGCGGCGTGCGCGGCGAAGTGGTGCGCCTGCATGCGCCGGGCGTCACGCTGCGCCGGCCCACCCGGCTCGTGCATCCGCGCTACCCGATCTACATCGCGCCCAAGGAAGACCATGTTTTCGTGATCGGCGCCACGGAGATCGAATCGGACGACCTCTCGCCCGCCAGCGTGCGCTCCACGCTGGAACTGCTGAGCGCGGCCTATGCCGTGCACCCGGGCTTCGCCGAAGCGCGCATCCTGGAGATCGCCACGCAGTGCCGCCCCACGCTGCCCGACAACCTGCCGGCGATCCGGCGTCTGGCGCCGCGCGTGCTCCAGGTCAACGGACTCTACCGGCACGGCTTCATGATTTCGCCGGCCATCCTCGATGTGGTGATGGAATTGCTGAACGAGGGACAATCACGCCTCGCCCCCCGCTTCGATCTGGCGCTGGACCTGGGGCCGGACCTGGAGAATTCCGCCCCCTGCCCCGCGCCTGCCGCTGCCATCCTTCCATGAACGTCGTCATCAACCAGAACGCCACCGACCTGCCCGAAGGCGCGACCGTGGCCCATGCCATCGCAGCCATTGCCGCCCGGCCGCCCTTCGCCGTGGCCGTCAACACCCTGTTCGTGCCCCAGGCGCGCCACGCGCAGCATGCGCTGCAGCCCGGCGACCGCGTCGAGATCATCGCGCCGGTGACGGGCGGCTGAACGCGCACGCGCACCCGCCGCACGACCCGTTCACAGCCCCTTCTTCTCCGCATTTGCCGCCGGGCACGCCCGGCTTTTTCCCGGATGTCCGCCATGCCCACCTCTGCAACCGACGACACGCTGGTCCTCTACGGCCAGCGCTTTGAAAGCCGGCTCCTCCTCGGAACCGCGCGCTATCCCTCGCCGAGCGTGCTGGAAGCCGCCGTGCAGCGCGCGCGCCCCGCCATGGTGACCGCCTCCCTGCGCCGCCAGGGCAGCAATCCGGCGGAATCCGGCAGCGGTTTCTGGGAACTGCTGCGGCGGCTGGACGTGCCGGTGCTGCCGAACACGGCAGGCTGCCACAGCATCCAGGAAGCCGTGACCACCGCGCAGATGGCGCGCGAGGTGTTCGGCACGCCGTGGATCAAGCTGGAGCTGATCGGCGACGACTACACCCTGCAGCCGGACACGCTGAACCTGGTCGAGGCGGCGTCGCAGCTCGTGCGCGACGGCTTCCACGTGCTGCCCTATTGCACCGAAGACCTCGTGCTCTGCCAGCGCCTCGTCGATGTGGGATGCCAGGCCGTGATGCCCTGGGCGGCGCCCATCGGCACGGGCCGGGGCCCCGTGAATCCGTATGCGCTGCGCGTACTGCGCGAGCGGCTCGACGTGCCGCTGCTGGTCGATGCGGGCCTGGGCCTGCCATCGCATGCCTGCCAGGTCATGGAATGGGGCTACGACGGCGTGCTGCTCAACACCGCCGTGGCACTGGCCCAGGACCCCGTGGCGATGGCCGGCGCCTTTGCGGACGCCGTGCGCGCCGGGCGGGCAGCCCGCGATGCCGGCGCCATGTCCGCCCAGGATGCCGCACAGCCGAGCACACCGGTGCTCGGCACCCCCTTCTGGCACCACGACCATGCTTGACGCCTCCCTCCGGCAGATGTCGGACGCCATCGTTCAGGCCCACGCCGCGGCCTTTGCCGACTTTCCCGCGCAACCCGCGCCGCCCTGGGGAGGCGACCACGGTGCGGTCTACCGCGCCGCGCTGCAAGCCTGCAGCAGCCTCGGCTTCATCGCGGTGGACGCGCACTGCCTCGCCGGTGCCTGGCAGGCCCGCGCGGACCGCACCGGCCGGTTCGACGCAACCGCCTGGCCCGATGCGCCGGAGGATTTCGGACTGCAGCCACGCCCGCATGCGCACCCCTTTGCGGCATGCCCCGGCGCGCTCGGGCTCTACGCCGTGCTGCCCGATGCGCAGTGGGTGGGCCGCATGGCGCGCGCGGGCGTACCCACGGTGCAACTGCGCTTCAAGTCGGACGATGCGGCGGCCGTGGCGCGCGAGGTCCGCGCCGCAGTGCAGGCCGTGCAGGACACGGACGCGCTGCTGTTCATCAACGACCACTGGCAGGCCGCCATGGATGCCGGGGCCTACGGCGTCCACCTCGGCCAGGAAGACCTCGACGCGCTGGCTCCGGGCGCGCTGGCCACGCTGCGGGGCACAGGCATGCGCCTGGGCGTGAGCACCCACGGCTATGCCGAGATGGTGCGCGCCGATGCCGCCGCGCCGAGCTACATCGCCATGGGCGCGGTCTTTCCGACCACGCTCAAGAAGATGGCCACCGTGCCGCAGGGCCTGGCCCGCCTCGCCGGGTATGCACGCCTGCTGCGGGGCTACCCGCAGGTGGCCATCGGCGGGATCGGCGCAGAGCAGTTTCCAGCCGTGCGCGCGACCGGCGTGGGATCGATCGCGGTGGTGCGCGCCATCGTGAATGCGGATGACCCGGAGGCGGCGGCCAGGCGTCTCATGGACAGCCTGAACGCCTGATCCACCCGCCTGCGGCCTGGTACGGCCGCTGCGACGCTTGGGCCCAAAAGCCGCTCACGGCCGCGGCTGTTCTGGTCGCCGGGCGCTCCGCCAGAGCCCGGCACCCGGCCCGCCCCGATCACTCCTTCGGTGGGTGCTTGCGCTCGATGTCTTCGAGCTCCAGGCGCAGTTCCAGCTTGTCGTTGTCCATCCCGAAACCCACCGGCTCACCGGGCTTGGGCGGGGCCGTCACCGGCACGGGCGGCAGGTCGCTGAGCGTGAGGTGGGGCGGCTCCGACAGATCGATGTCGAGCATCGCGTCGGGATCGTCTTCCAGGCGCACCGGCGCGGTGGGCGCCTGCGCCTGCGACAGCGGCGTGGGCAGGGATTCCCACGTCAGGCCGGCAGACAGCGAATCGAGCGAGCGCAGTTCCTGCTCCCGTGCGGCCGCTTTTTCCGTCACCGAGGGAGGCTCCGGCGGCAGCGCAGCCAGCGATTCGTCTGCGGGCACTTCGGCCGGCGTGGTGCGGGCCCGGGGAGGCGCCGCGCCGCGCGCACTGGCGGGGGTGGTCTGCGCCACGGCCAGCAGCAGCAGCAGGTCGTCGTAGGCGGCCAGGTCGAACTGCACGGCGTGCGGCGCATCCGCTTGCCGGAAGAGGTATCCCTCGATGATGCCGAGCACGGCCGGCGACGACCATTCGGCCTCGATGGCGGCCAGGGCCTCGGGGAAGCCCTGCAGCGTGCGCCCGCTGCGGTGGAAGGCGGCAAACTCGGGCACGCGGGCATTGAACTGCGCGTGGAACTTCTCCCGCAGCTGGTTGAAGCTCTCGACGCGGCCGAGCGTGTGGTAGAGCCGCAGCAGTTCGAGGTACGCGAAGGCCGAGGTGTCGCCATGCGCGGCGATGTGCTGCTTGAGCACGCCGATCGCCTGGTCGTGTTCACCCACCGAGACGAAGAATTCGGCCTGCTGCTGGATGTCGAACAGGTCCTCGGGGTGCGGGCCGGGGGCGCGGATACCCGATGGGGCGACGGGCGCCGGCGCGGGTGGCGACGCCACGGCGGGGGGCGCGGGCACCTGGGCCGGCGCGAGCGGTGCGCTGCGCGTGGTGGACGGTCCTTCGACCACCACGGCGCCCGAAAGCGAGTCCGCGAAGGTGGGGAAGTTGAACGCCGGGGCCGCGGCCGGCGCCACTGCCGGCTGCGTCGCCGGAGGTACCAGCACCGGCCGCGTGGAGGCCGCCGCCGCAGCGCCCTTGCCGCGTGGCAGGGTGGGCAGCCGCTGGGGCCGGCTGACCGGCACCGCGGATGCCTGTGGCCGCGTGCGCTGTGCATCGCCGCCGTCCTGATCGGTTTCGGGGCCGCCGGGTGCGGGCGGCTGGCTGCTGGCGGCCACCGCCTGCATCCAGGCCGATTCGCCGGCGCGCCGCGCGCGGACCCACAGCCAGGCCGCCAGGGCCAGCAGCAGCACGAGCAGCCCCAGCAGCGCATAGACGATCACTGCAGGGAAACGGTCGGCCTCGGCACTGTCGAGGCGCTGCCGCAGATCGGCGGCGGCGGCGCGCTCGGAAGCCGCCCGCGCACGCTCGGTGGCCACGCTGGTTTCGAGCTGGGCCGTACGCCCCGCTGCGCGCTGCACGTCTTCGACCGGCGTGTTGAGGGCTTTCCAGAGGGCCGCCGCCTCGGCGCGCTGCTCGGGAGACGCCTCGGGAGCGGCGGGCGCCAGCTCGGCCGAGCTGCGCAGCGGCAACGGGGACTCGAGCCATACGTCCAGCGGCTCCATTACCAGCCGCGCCCGATCGGCAGCCGCCGTGGCCGGCGAAGGGGCCGGCGCCGCAGCGGCGGGACGGAGCGCCCGGCTGGGTGCCAGGGCAGGACCCGCGTCGGCGGCGGCCCGTGGCCGGGCCGCCCGCGCTGGGGCCGCAGCGCCCGCTCCGGACGCCGGGACGCGCGCGGCGCGGGCAGAGGCTCCGCCGGCCGCCGATGCGCCAGAGGCCGTGCCCGCGCGCGCGCCCGCGCCGGAGGCGCCCGCCAGTTGCCCGATGTCGACCGGCCGCGAGGAAGGCGATGCGGCGGCGGATTCAGGCAATTGCGAGAGGAAGGTGTAGTGCCGCGTCACGCCGCCCGTGCAGCCGGCGGACACCGTGGCCGTGTAGACCGGCTCGTCCGCCGCCACGTTGGCCCGAACCCGGACGGCGGGGTTGCGCCCCGCGCTGGCCGGCACGGGCGTGATCTGCACCTTGGAATCCGGCACCACGGTGTCGCCCGCCACGAGGCGCACCCGCACGCAGGACGATTCGACGTCGCTGCCGGGATCGGGCTGCACGTCGAAGACGAGGTCCACCGGCGCGCCGAGCACGACGCTGCCGTGGCTGGCGCCCAATGAAAGGGCCGCTGCGCCACTCGCGGCCACCGACAGGCTTGCCCCAAGAATTGCGTTACTTATCTTCACAATAGTTGCGTTCTTATTCGAACCATTCTTGCACATAAGTGCCTTGCTCCCCCGCCTCCATAATGGCGCTCCATGACCAACCCAACCCCGATCGTAGGCATCATAGGCACGGGCGCCATGGGCCAGGGCATTGCCCAGATGGCGGCGCAGGCCGGCAGCCAGGTTCTGCTCTTCGACAGCCGCCCCGGAGCGGCCGACGCCGCACGCCACCATATCCAGCAGCAGTGGCAGCGCCTTGTAGGCAAGGGGCGCCTGACGGAAGACGAAGCCACCGCCCTGGCGGGCCGCCTGGCCCCCGTGGCCGCACTGGAAGATGCCGCCGGATGCGACCTCATCATAGAAGCGATCGTGGAACGCCTGGACATCAAGCAGGCGCTTTTTACCCAACTCGAAGGCATCGTCCGCCCGGACACGGTGCTGGCCACCAACACATCGTCGCTGTCGGTGACGGCGATCGGCGCGGTGCTGCAGCGCCCGGAGCGCCTTGCGGGTTTCCACTTCTTCAACCCTGTGCCGCTCATGAAGGTGGTGGAGGTGATCGCCGGCCTGAAGACGGATGCGGCCGTGTGCGACCGGCTCGCGGATTACGCCCGCGCCATGGGGCACACGCCCGTGCGCGCGCAGGACACGCCGGGATTCATCGTGAACCACGCCGGCCGGGGCTTCGGCACCGAGGCGCTGCGCATCGTGAGCGAGGGCGTGGCCGACTTCGCCACGGTGGACCGCATCCTGCGCGACCAGGTCGGCTTCCGCCTGGGGCCGTTCGAGCTGATGGACCTCACCGGGCTGGATGTTTCCCACCCGGTCATGGAATCCGTTTATCGCCAGTATTACGAAGAGCCACGGTATCGCCCGAGCGCCTTGGCGGCGCAGCGGCTCGCGGGCGGACTGCTCGGCCGCAAGACGGGCGAAGGCTTCTACCCCTATGTGGACGGGCTGGCGCAGGTGCCGGCCGAGCCCCCTGCGCCGTCGGTAGCCCAGATCCCGCCCGTGTGGGTATCGTCCCGCGCCGCCCGCCGGCCCGAGGTGTATCAGCTGCTGAAGGACCTGGGCGCGCAGATCGAGACCGGCACGTCGCCTTCCCCGCAGGCGATCTCGCTGGTGGCGCCCATGGGCTTCGACATCACCACGGTGGCCGTGGTCGAGCGCCTGGACCCCGCGCGCACCGTCGGCATCGACATGCTGATCGAGGACGCCGCCACGCGCCGGCGCGTGCTGGCCACCAACCCGGCCACGCGCATCGACATCCGCGATGCGGCCCACGCGCTCTTCGCGCGCGACGGCAAGCCCGTGAGCGTGATCCGCGACAGCGGCGGCTTCGTTACCCAGCGCGTGGTGGCGGCCATCGTCAACATCGCGAGCGACATCTGCCAGCAGGGCATCTGCAGCCCGGCCGATCTCGAATCGGCGGTGACGCTGGGGCTGGGCTACCCGCTGGGCCCGCTCGCGATGGGCAACCGCTGGGGCCCGACCAACATCCTCGAAGTGCTGTTCAACCTGCAGACGGTGTATGGCGACCCGCGCTACCGCCCCAGCCCCTGGCTGCGCCGCCGCGGAGCGATCGGGCTGAGCCTGCTGCAAGAAGAGCCCTGAGCCGCCACGCCCGGCCCTGCCCCGCACGCACCCCACCGCCCTCAACGACCGACCCTCCGCCCCACCATCCCATGCCCGCGAGACTCCAGAGCACCAGCCACGGCCAGACCCTCGTGCTGACCATCCACCACCCGGAGATGCGCAACGCGCTCGATCCGGGCATCTACGCGGCCGGTGTGGAGGCGCTGAACGGCGCCGAGCGCAATGCCGAAGTGCGCTCCGTCGTCATCACCGGCGCGGGTGAGCATTTCTGCGCGGGCGGCAACCTGCAGCGCCTGCAGGAGCGCCGCCAGGAAGGCGCCGAGGCGCAGGCCCAGGGTGTCGAGGGGCTGCACCAGTGGATCGAAACCATCCACACCTATCCCAAGCCCGTGATCGCCGCCGTCGAGGGTGCCGCCGCCGGCGCGGGGTTCTCGCTGGCCCTGGCCTGCGACCTGATCGTGGCGGCGCGCAACGCGGCCTTCGTGATGGCCTATGCCGGCATCGGCCTGTCGCCCGACGGCGGCGCGACCTGGAGCCTGGCGCATGCCCTGCCGCGCCAGCTCGCGGCCGAACTGCTGCTGTGCGGCGAGCGCATCGGCGCCGAGCGCCTGCATGCGCTGGGGCTGGTCAACCGGCTCGCGCGCGCCGGCGAGGCGCTCGACTGCGCGCTGGCGCTGGCCGAAACGCTGAACGCCCGCGCGCCCAACGCGCTCGCGAGCACCAAGGAATTGCTGCTGGAGGCACCGCAGCACACGCTGACCGAGCAGCTCGCGCACGAGCGCAACCAGTTCGTGCGCAACCTGCAGCATCCGAATGCGGGCGAAGGCATTGCGGCCTTCCTTGAAAAACGCACGCCACGCTATAAATAACATAGCAAACTATTGAATAAATCCGGCGGCATGGAGCGGATTTCATTCAAAACCAAGAGGCCATAGCCTCGGCGGACCGCGCCGCGGCTGTGGCGCGCGGGGTGCCCGCTTCCGGCGCCTTGCGCCCTCGCCGCCCCGCACGCTGCCCCACAGTCCATCGGCCCGCCCGTGGCGTACCTGCGCCGCGCCCGGCCTTCTGCGCGCGCCGCAGACACGCAGGCGACATCGCAGGGCGCGCGGCGGGCCGGCCCTCCGGTCCCCCGCGCGACAATGTTCCAGCCACCAGTCACGCAAAAGACAGACCATGGACGACCCCATTCTTAACATCGAAGAACGAGAAGCGATCAATACCGGTCGCTGGTTTTCCTCCCTTTCCCCCTCGCTGCGGCACGACATACTCCGATGCGCCTACGTCAAACGCTTCAAGGACGGCGGACTGATCGCCGCCCGCGGCGATCCGCCCGAGGAGTGGATCGCCTGCGCCAAGGGCGCCGTGCGCGTGAGCTCGACATCGATCTCCGGCAAGCAGATCACCCTCACCTACGTGGAGCCGGGCATCTGGTTCGGCGATGTGGCGATCTTCGACGGCGACCGGCGCACGCACGATGCCTATGCGCACGGGGACACCACCATCCTGTGCGTGGCCAAGGCCGATTTCCGCAAGATCCTGGCCGCGCACGTGGAGTTCTACGAAGCGATGCTGCGCCTGCATGCGCGGCGCATCCGCCAGCTCTACGGCCTGGTGGAAGACCTCAACACCCTGCCCCTGCGCGCGCGCCTCGCCAAGCAGTTGCTGCACCTCGTGCGCAGCTACGGCATCCCGAGCCTCTCGCACGGCAACGAAGTGCGCATCGGCCTGCAGCTCGCGCAGGAGGAGCTGGCCCAGCTGCTGGGCGCATCGCGCCAGCGCGTGAACCAGGAACTCAAGGCCATGGAGCGCGAGGATGCCATCCGCATCGAGCCCGGCGGCCTCGTGGTGCGCGACCGTGACGTGCTGATGCGCATCGCCGAGACCGACCACTGACCGCCCTGCCCCAGGCACCGCCCCTCTCCACCCACGCCGCCCCATGCAAACCTACGAGCACTTCATCGGCACCCGCCCCGTCTCCGGCACGCACGCATTCGACACCGCGGCGCTCTCCGCCTGGATGCAGGTCCACGTGGAAGGCTTCCAGGGACCGGTGGAGGTGGAGATGTTCAAGGGCGGGCAGTCCAACCCGACCTACAAACTGAACACGCCCGGGCGCAGCTATGTGATGCGCGCCAAGCCCGGGCCGGTCGCGAAGCTGCTGCCATCGGCGCATGCGATCGAGCGCGAATACCAGGTGATGGGCGGGCTGGCCGGCACCGCCGTGCCCGTGCCGCGCATGTTCGCGCTGTGCGAAGACGAATCGGTGATCGGCCGGGCCTTCTACATCATGGAGTTCCTGCAGGGCCGTGTGCTCTGGGACCAGGCCCTGCCGGGCATGGCGCCGGCCGAACGCGGCGCCATCTACGACGAGATGAACCGCGTGATCGCCGCGCTGCACACCGTGCCGTTCGCCGAGCGCGGCCTGGCCGGCTACGGCAGGCCCGGCAACTACTTCGAGCGCCAGATCGGGCGCTGGAGCAAGCAGTACGCGGCGTCGGTCACGCAGCCCATCGAGGCCATGGACCGGCTCATCGAATGGCTGCCCGCGCACATGCCGGCGAGCGCGCGCGACGAGGCCAGCGTGTCGATCGTGCACGGCGACTTCCGGCTCGACAACCTGATGTTCCACCCCACCGAGCCGCGCGTGATCGCGGTGCTCGACTGGGAGCTGTCGACGCTCGGGCACCCGCTGGCCGATTTCAGCTACCACTGCATGGCGTGGCACATCCCGCCGGGCATGTTCCGCGGCATCGGCGGGCTGGACCACGCGGCGCTGGGCATTCCCTCCGAAGACGAATACATCCGCCGCTATTGCGAGCGCACCGGCTTCTCGAACCCCGCGGCGCTGCGCGCCGACTGGAACTTCTACCTCGCCTACAACCTGTTCCGCCTCGCCTCGATCCTGCAGGGCATTGCCAAGCGCGTGGAGGACGGCACCGCCTCCAGCGCCCAGGCCCGCACCTCGGGCGAAGGCGCGCGCCCGCTGGCCGAGATGGCCTGGGGATTCGCGCAGCGCATGTAGGCCCTGGCCCGCGTCCCGCCGCGCGGCACGATTTCAACCGGAGAACCGCGATGGATTTTGACTACTCCCCCAAGACCAAGGATCTGCAGGCACGCCTGCTGCGGTTCATGGACGACCACATCTATCCGGCCGAGGCCGAGTACAAGGCCGAGCTGGCCGCCAACACCGCCGCCGGCCGGCGCTGGACGGCCCTCAGGACCATCGAGGACATGAAGCCGAAGGCGCGCGCGGCCGGCCTCTGGAACCTGTTCCTGCCGGTGGATTCCGCCGCGGCCTCGGGCTACGACGGCGCCGGGCTCACCAACCAGGAGTACGCCCCCCTCGCCGAGATCATGGGCCGCGTGCCGTGGGCCAGCGAGGTGTTCAACTGCTCCGCGCCCGACACCGGCAACATGGAGACGATCGCGCGCTACGGCAGCGAGGAGAACAAGGCCCGCTGGCTGCGGCCGCTGCTCGAAGGCGAGATCCGCTCCGCCTTCGCGATGACCGAGCCCGACGTCGCCTCCAGCGATGCCACCAACATCGCCACGCGCATCGAGCGCCAGGGAGACGAATACGTCATCAACGGGCGCAAGTGGTGGATCTCCGGCGCGGCGGACCCGCGCTGCAAGGTGTTCATCACCATGGGCAAGTCCGACCCCGAGGCGCCCCGGCATTCGCAGCAGAGCATGGTGCTGGTGCCCGCCGACACGCCCGGCATCCGCATCCTGCGCCCGCTCAACGTGCTGGGCTACGACGATGCGCCGCACGGCCACGTGGAGATGGTGTTCGAGAACGTGCGCGTTCCGGTCGGCAACATCCTGCTGGGCGAGGGCCGCGGCTTCGAGATCGCGCAGGGCCGCCTCGGCCCCGGTCGCATCCACCACTGCATGCGGCTCATCGGCCTGGCCGAGCGGGCGCTGGAGCTGATGTGCCGCCGCGCCTCCGCGCGCGTGGCCTTCGGCAAGACGGTGGCGCAGCAGACGGTGACGCAGGAGCGCATCGCCGAGGCGCGCTGCAAGATCGACATGGCACGGCTGCTCACGCTCAAGGCCGCCTGGCTCATGGACGTGGCCGGCAACAAGGTCGCCAAGACCGAGATCGCGATGATCAAGGTGGTCGCGCCCAGCATGGCCTGCCAGGTGATCGACTGGGCCATGCAGGTGCATGGCGGCGGCGGCATGTGCGACGACTTCCCGCTGGCCTATGCCTACGCGGGCGCGCGCACCCTGCGCTTCGCCGACGGCCCCGACGAAGTGCACCGCAACGCGATCGCGAAGTGGGAGCTGGGCAAGTACGCCAGCTACGGCCGCGACGCCGAGGTGCCCGTCACGCGCGGCTGCTGAGCGCGCGGTGCCTGGGGGCCCGGCCCCCCCGGGCAGGAAGTCAGGGCACCAGGGTCAGGGCATGCGCCCAGCGCGCCGGCCGCAGCTGCAGCGGCCGGTAGCCGCCGCCCGCCCATTCGCCCCGCATGTCGCGGTAGCGCGGCGAGAAGACCAGCCCGCTCTGCCCGGTCTGGTAGATGAACCGGGAGGCTTCCAGGTCGGCCAGGTCGTAGATGGCGCGCAGCGAGGCCGCGTGCCGATTCACGAACGGCCCGGATGCATTGCCGGCGTCGTACTGCCCCACGTTGACCGTGTAGGCATCGCCGGGTGACGGCACCCGCACCTCGAAGAACCGCGCCAGCGCCGGCACGTTGCTGAACGGGCGGTGCGTGCTCACGGCCGCATGGGCGCGCCCCCACTGCCAGCGTGCGGGCTCGGCGCCCTGGGCCGCCTGCAGGCGGTCGAGCGCGCGGCCCGCGGCGTCCGCGGCCTGCCGCTCGCAGGTGACGGGCTGGCACCACCAGGCGTCGCCACGCTCCAGGATGCCTTCCAGGCCGGCGCGGTAGTCGCGCTTGCCGTAGGTGGCAGAAAACCGCTCCGCGCCAATGCGCGCGCCGAGCGTGCCGCGCGCCAGCTCGTCCACCCAGGCGGCGAAGACCAGCGGCGCCGCACGGTCCGCGCGCATCGCGCCGTCGAAGCCGCGCAGCTGCGCGGCCGCGTCGGCGGCCAGCGGATGGGGATGGCCCTTCAGCGCGCGCTGCAGGTACGGCAGCAGCCGCACCGTGGCCAGCGAGACCACATCGCCCTGCAGGCGCTGCATGCCGGCCATGTCGTGCACGGCCGCGGCACCCAGCTGCTGCGCGATGCGGTCGTAGCGGTAGGGCAGCGCCCAGTCCTGGGTCAGGAAATGCGGGTAGCCCTCGGGCGCCACGCGCTGGTTGGCCGTGGCGATCCAGCCGCGGCCCGCGCCGTCGCCCTGCGGCGTTTCGGCATAGGGTACCCAGCCCTGCCAGTCGTAGCGCGCATCCCAGCCGGGCGCGGGCGCCACGCCGCGCAGGTCGTTGGCGGCGTCGCGCACGGGCACGCGCCCCACGGCCTTGAAGGCGATGCGGCCCTGCACGTCGGCGGCCACCACGTTCTGCATGGGCGAGTGGTAGTCGGAGAGCGCATCGAACAGCCCGCCCACCGACTGGGCATGGTTCAGCCGCAGGCCTGCCAGCACCGTCTGGTTGTCCGCATCGAGGGCGCTCCAGCGCAGGGCGATCACGTAGCGGTCCAGGTCGATGAGCCGGCCGTGCGAGGCCTGCGCATCGCTCAGCACCGGCCCGTGCCGGGTGGCCCGCAGCGTGACGGAGACGTCCGGCTGGCCCTTGACCCGGATGCTCTCGGTGCGCACCACGAAATCGGCCCAGCCCTCGGGCGTGCGGTAGCGGCGCGGGTGGGCAGGGTCGATCTGCTCCAGGTAGAGGTCCTGCACGTCGGGGCTGGTGTTCGTGAAGCCCCAGGCCACGCCGGCCGTGCGGCCCAGCACCACGAACGGCAGCCCGGGCAGCGTCGCGCCCACCACCTCCATCGCCGGGATGCGCGTGCCGTCGGCCGCGGTGCCTTCCGGCGAATGCAGCGCGGCGTAGTACCAGATGGCCGGCGCCGAGAGGCCCAGGTGCGGATCGTTCGCCAGCAGCGGCTTTCCGCTGGCGGTGCGTTCGCCGGCCACCACCCAGTTGTTGCTGCCCTTGCCTTCGTTGGTGCCCGCATCGCGCACCAGCGCCTGCGACCATTCCAGCCATTGCCGCGCGCCATCGCCCAGCAGGGCCAGGGCACGGGGGGCCGGCACGGCGGCCGAGGCCTGCGCGGGCGCGGACGCCCCCGGGGAGGCGCCCTGCGGCGGCGCAGCGCCCTCCCCGGCGCGGTAGATGCCCAGGCCCCGGTAGAGCGCGACCAGGTCCGTGGAGGTGGCGGGCGGCTCGCCCGGGTACGGAGGCAGCGCCTGCCAGAGCCGGTCGGTATCGAGCACCCGGGCCAGCGAGAGGCGCGTGAACTCCTGCCCCCAGTTGCCGCCCATGTCGAGCGCCATCATCAAGGCCCAGCCCACGCTGTCCTCGGGCAGCCAGGCGGCATCCTCGCCCTCGCCGGGCGTCACGCCCAGCAGCAGGAATTCGGGCGGCAGGGACTGCGTGCGGCCCTGGTGGAAGCGCTGGATGCCGCGGCTGTAGGCCTGCAGCGCCTCCTGCGCCACCGCGGGCAGGCCGGCGTACTGGCGCCGGGCGGCCCCCATGATGTCCAGCGCACGCATCAGCTTGTCGGTCTCCAGCGTGGCGGGGCCGAACACTTCGGACAGCCGCCCATGCATGAGGCGCCGGTTGAATTCGAGCTGCCACGAGCGCTCCTGGGCGTGCACGTAGCCCAGGCCGAACCACAGGTCCTGGGGCGACGAGGCCTGGATGTGCGTCACGTCGGCCGTGTCGCGCCGCACCTGCACGGGCGCGCGCAGCCCGGGTGCGGCCGTGCGGCCGTCCAGCGCGGGGAAGCTCTTGTGCACATAGACGGCCGCGCACGCGCCCGCCAGCAGCGGCAGTGCCACGGCCGCCACCGCCAGCCAGCGGCCCCATGGTCTGCCCGTCGTCCCGTGTGTGTGCATGGCCCCTTCCCTCCTGAGTGGGCGCCATTGTCGTGCAGCGGCGAAGCGCATCGGCAGCCGCGTGCGCGTCAGTACGGCGGGAGGGTGTCCCAGCTCTCGGGCACGTCGGTGTCGGTCACGCCGAAACCCAGCGTGGGAGTGTCCGGCCGGCCGAACGGCACGCCCAGGGCGATCTGCCCGCTGCCGTGCAGCAGGCAGGCCGAGCGGCGCAGCGCCACCACGGTCTCGCTGCCGTCGAACCGCACCCAGCTGCCGAAACTGCTCAGGTCGGTGAACACGATGGTGCCGCCGCGCCACTCGATGCGCGCGTGCAGGCGCGACACGCGGGCATCGGCCAGGCGCACGCCGGCCTGGGTGGCACGGCCGACGTGCAGCGGGCTGTCGGCCGCACCGAACGTGCGGAAAGTGCCGGCCCAGGCCAGCTCGATCCAGGTGCTGGCCGGCTGGAACGGCACCGGGCCGCTGGGCAGCCCCGCGCGCTGCGTGAGCAGGCCGTGCTCGTCGCCCTGCCGCCACTCCACCTGGTAGACCATCAGCGGCTCGGCGCGGCCGCGCAGTTCCAGCTGGCCCATGCGGACATAGGCCGCGCCGTCGATGCTGCCCGCGAACTCCACCGTGGCGGCATCGGCCAGGATCTCGCGCGCGCCGGCACGCTCGCACAGGCGCGAGGCGATGTTCACCGCGTCGCCGTAGGTGTCGCCGTCCACCTCCACGAGTTCGCCATGGGCCATGCCCACGCGCAGATCCATGGCCAGGCCGGCATGCCCCGGGCGCTCATGGTGGCGGCGCGCCATGTCGGTGGCCGCGGCCACGGCGGCGCCCGGTTCGCCGAACACCGCCAGCACGCCGTCGCCCAGCGTCTTCACCACCCGCCCGCCGTGGACGCCGAGCACCGCCCCCATCCATTCGACGAGCCGGGTCACCGCGGCGGCCGCCCGAGCATTGCCCTGGACTTCGTAGAGGGCCGTGGTGCCGACGATGTCGGAAAAGACCACTGTATGCCGCGTGGTCTTCATGGCGCAGCGCCTTCGCGGGTGCTCGCGGGCAGTCGGGGGTGGGAGATGGGACGTGGAGGCACGGGTCGGGAAGCGGTACGGGGATGCGGTGGCCTGGATTATGGAATGCGGCAGTGCGCCGGGCGGGCTGGCGCGGTCACGCCGCGCCGGGTGGGCGCAGGCACCGTCCGCACGCCGGCGGGATCAGTGCTGCGCGTGCGCAGCGGTGCCCACGTGTCCCCAGTAGATCAGCGCATCGCGCCCTTCGACCGACAGCGACACCGGCGCGCCGACCGGCAGCAGCACCTTGGTGGGCACGTGGCCGAACGGCAGGTTGGTGAGCACGGGCGCCTTGATGCGCGTGCGCAGCCAGTCCACCACGGTCTGCAGCTTGAAGCCCTTGTCGTGCGGCGCGAGCTGGTAGCCCGTGAACTGGCCGAACACCACGGCCTTCTGCTGCGCGAGGATGCCGGCGTGCAGCAACTGCGTGAGCATGCGTTCGACCCGGTAGGGGTGCTCGCTCACGTCCTCCAGGAACAGGATGCCGCCCTTGACCTGCGGCAGGTAGGGCGTGCCGACCAGCGAGCACAGCATCGCGAGGTTGCCCCCCCAGAGCGTGGCGTTGCGCAGGTACACGTCGCGCACCGCGGGCGTGCCGTCGGCGGCCGGCTTCTCGTTGTGCATGCGCCAGCCGGAGCCTTCGCCGTGGCCCGTGAGCAGGTCGTCGAAACAGGCCAGCATGATGTCGTCGGGCTCGCCCTCGCAGCCCAGGTCGCCCACCAGCGAGGGGCCGGCCCAGGTCAGGGCGCCCGTCTTGGCGAGCAGCGCGCACTGGAAGGCCGTGAAATCGCTCACGCCGACGAACTGCGTACCGCGCTCCACCGCCTTCGCGACCGCCTTGTAGCGGATGCCGTCCAGGATGCGCGTGAGGCCGTAGCCGCCGCGCGCGATGAGGGCCACGTCGGCACCGCTGGCGGCGGCGCGGTGGATGGCGGCGAGGCGCGTGGCGTCGTCGCCCGCGAAGCGGGTGTGGACCGCCAGGGCGTCCGCATCGACCTCGACCTCGTGGCCCAGCGCCTTCAGGCGGGCGACGCCGCGCTTGAAGGCCGCCTTGTCGCGCACGGCACCGGCCGGCGAGTAGATGTAGATGTGGCGCGGGCCATGGTCGTGGCCGCAGTGCGAATGGTCGTGATCGTGTTCGGACAAGGCTTCAGTCGGGCCGGCAGGCCCGCTCCGGCAAGGGCGGGGAAAGACAGGGGCGATGGGGGGCGATAAAAGGCGATAAGCGGCGTCTGCGCGCGCCGGTCAAGGGCGGAAGTATTCCACAGCACGCCGCGCCAGTTCGGCCCCGTGGGACTCCGGCAGGCGGTGCCCCGCGCCGGGCCAGACCCAGGCGCCGGCACCGCCGGCCGGCCAGGGCGCCGCCGAGCGCGCGTCCGCCAGCGCGGCGGCACCCCAGGCGGCGTCGCGCGCGCCCACGGCCACGGCGCTCGGCCCGTTCCATGCGGCCCAGAAGCGCCGGGCCGATGGCAGGTTGATGCCGGCTCCCGAATCAGCGGCATTCGCGGCGGGCAGCCAGTGCAGGCCCGCGCGCAGCGCCGCGCGGAAGCCGGCATCGGGAAACGGCGCCTCGTACGCGGCGGCGGCTTCCGCGCCGGTGCCGGCCTCGGCCCCGGGCCGCAGGGCCGACGCCGGGCGCGCGGCCAGTGCCTTGCGCCAGGCCGCCAGGCCCGGCGGCAGCGGTGCGCCGCCGTCCGGAGGGGCCCAGGCGTTGATCGCCAGCAGGCCCGCCCAGCGCTCTGCCCCGGCGGCGGCATCCAGGGCCGGCGCAGCCAGGCCCGGCAGGCCGCCCTCCCCCTGCACGACCAGCACGGTGCGGCGCAGATCGAGCCGGGCTGCCAGTTCGGACAGCACCCGGACGTGCCATGCCAGGGTGTGCAAGGCTTCCTTCTTGGGCTTGTCGCTGCGGCCGAAGCCGATGAGGTCGGGCGCGACCACCCGGTCTCCGGCGGCCAGGAAGACCGGCAGCATGTGCCGGTACAGGTAGCTCCAGGTGCCGCCGCCGTGTACGCACAGCCACGTGCGCGGCGCATCGCGCGGGCCTTCGTCCAGGTAATGCAGGCGCAGCCCTCCGAGGGCCGGCAGGTCGCTCAGGTAGCGCGGCTCCCAGGGAAAGTCCGCCAGCCCGGCGAAGCGCGCATCGGGCGTGCGCAGCGCATCGTCGCGCAGCGGGTGGGCGGCGCGCGCCCCGGCACGCTGCGCACTGCGCCGGGCGCGGAAAAAATCGCTCAGCAGCGCACCGCACGCCTCGGCCAGCACCCCGCCCTCGATGCGCGTGCGGTGGTTCAGCGCGGCCTGCGCGAACAGGTCCACCACCGAGCCGGCGGCGCCGGTCTTGGCGTCGGGCGCGCCATAGACGACGCGGTCCAGGCGCGCGTGCAGCATGGCGCCGCTGCACATCGCGCAGGGCTCCAGGGTGACGTAGAGCGTGCAGCCGTCCAGCCGGTAATTGCCCAGGCGCTCGGCCGCCGCCCGCAGCGCCACGATCTCCGCATGGGCCGTGGGATCGTGCGCGCCGATGGGCGCATTGCAGCCCCGGGCGATGACCTCGCCGTCCTTCACCACCACGGCACCCACGGGCACCTCGCCGCGACCGGCGGCCCGGGCCGCCTCCTGCAGGGCCAGCCGCATCCACGCGGCATCCTCGGGCTGCGCGCCGCCCGGCCCGCTGGCGGGTACCTGGACCGCCGCATCATTTGCTACATTTTTCATAGCAAACAAATCAATGGAATCCGCGGCATGGGCGCATTTTCTCTCTGGACCGGTTACTTGGGGTCGTCCTCGGGCATCGGCCGTGGCTGCTGCATGAGCGATTCCACCTGCTGGCGCACCTGTTCCTGCACCTGCAGGCTCTGCTGCCGCACCGTGGGCGCGGAGGCACCCGATGCCGGCGCCTGGGCTCCGGGCACCACGGGCACGGCCACGCGCGTGGCGCCCAGCTGCTGCTTCACGAGTACGGCCACCACGGCCAGGGCCACCAGCAGGCCCACCAGTCCAAACGCCATGCGCATAGGTCGTCCTTCTTCGATCGTCACGGGGGGGTGCGGGCGTCGCCGCCCAAAGCAAACGTGCCGCGCCCGGAGCTTCCGGGGGCGGCACGCTACTCTAGCGAACCCGGGGCGCCGCGGCCATGCCGCGGCAGCCACAGGCGCCGGGCGCTCAGTTCAGCGCCACGCGGGCATTCGCGGGGTAGTGGTAGAGCGTCACGGCCGGGGTGGTCAGCTCGCCCTTGGCCGTGAAGGCCACGTTCGCCGTCACGCCCTTGTACTGGGTCTTGGCGATGAAAGGCGTGTAGACCTTGGGGTCCACCGAATCGGCCCGCTTCATCGCATCGACCAGCACCATCGCCGCGTCGTAGGCATAGGGGCTGTAGATCTGGAACTGGCCAGGGAACTTGGCGTCGTAGCGCTTCTTCCATTCGGCGCCGCCCTGCATCTTGGCCACGGACGCGCCGCCGGTGGCGCAGGTCACGTTCTTGAGCACGGCGCTCTTGCTCGCCAGTTCGGGCAGTTTCTCGGTGCACAGCGCGTCGCCGCCGAAATACTTCACCTCGCCCAGGCCGAGCTGCTCCATCTGGCGCAGCATCGGGCCGGCCTGCGCGTCCAGGCCGCCGTAGAAGACCGCATCGGGCTTCCTGGGCTTGATCGACGTGAGGATGGCCATGAAATCGGTGGCCTTGTCGTTGGTGAATTCCTCGGCCACGACCTTCAGGCCCTTCTGCAGCGCCGTGGCCTTGAAGACCTGCGCCAGGCCCTGGCCGTAGGCCGTGCGGTCGTCGATGATGGCCACCGACTTGAGCTTCAGGTGGTCGGCCGCGTAGATGGCCAGCGCCGCGCCCAGCGCGCTGTCGTTGGCGATCAGGCGGTAGGTGGTCTTGTAGCCGGGCTTGGTCAGGTCGGGGTTGGTGGCCGCGGCCGTGATGTTCGGCAGGCCGCACTTGTCGTACAGCGACGAGGCCGGGATCGACGTGCCCGACTGCAGGTGGCCCACGACGCCGGCCACTTTCAGATCGCAGAACTTCTGCGCGATGGCCGTGGCCTGGCGCGGATCGCCGGCATCGTCTTCGGCCGCGATCTCGAAGCGGATCTTCTTGCCGCCGATGACGAGGTTCTGGGCATTGAGGTCGTCCAGCGCCATGCGCACGCCGTTCTCGGTGTCCTTGCCGATGTGGGCGATGCCGCCCGAGAGAGGACCGGCGTGGCCGATCTTGACGGTCTGCGCGTCCTGCGCGCTGGCGGGGGCAACGGCGAAAGCAGCCAGCGCGGCGGTGAAAGCGGCGCATTGCAACGAGGGGCGGAAGCGGAAAGCGGATGGCACTTCGGGGGTCTCCTGGCGGTCTCTGGATCAGCGGGGAAAATGCCCGCGCTGTGCGGGCACAGGACTGGATCGTACCGGCAGTTCGCACCGTTTCCGGGCCCGAAGGCGCCAATGCGGTGCGTCGATGCCCCCAAAACGCCCCATCGCAGTGCGCCGCGCCCCCAGCCGCCGGTCCGGACGGGCCGCCGGGGCGCTGGCGCCGGCTCGGTCCCTCCGGGGATAATCCCGCCCCATGTCTCTCCTGCCCCACCAGCTCGAACTGCTCTCCCCCGCGCGCGACGCCGACATCGGCATCGAAGCCATCAACCATGGCGCGGATGCCGTCTATATCGGGGGGCCGGCCTTCGGGGCGCGGGCCGGCGCGGGCA